>CAZKTS010000162.1:0-12508 GCA_964555735.1 uncultured Bifidobacteriaceae bacterium | reverse complement strand
GCTCGCGCGGCAGGGACTCCGGCCCGTCGCGGCCGAGGTACCGAGCGTGCTGTCGCAAGCCGACCGACGCAGCCTTGCGCTCGCCCGTGCCCTTGCGGGCAGCCCGAAGCTGCTCCTGCTCGACGAGCCGGCCGCCGGACTCGATGCGAGTGGCGCCGCGGCGCTCGCCGCACAGCTCCGCGCCGTCGCTGCCGACGGGCCGGCCATCCTGCTCGTCGATCACGACATGAGCCTCGTCCTCGGGCTCTGCGACTACGTGTACGTCATCGACACCGGCCGCCTCATCGCGCGCGGCACGCCGGCCCAGGTACGCCGCGATCCGGAGGTCCTGCGCTCGTACCTCGGCGAAGAGCCACCGGAGAACCTTGCCGGCACGATGGGGAGCACCCGGGCGTGAGCGAGCTCCTGGCGCTCGAAGGCGTGACGGCCGGGTACGGCAGCCTCGCGGTGGTGCGCGACCTCGACCTGCACGTCGACGAGGGCGAGATCGTGACCCTGCTCGGCCCGAACGGTGCGGGGAAGACGACCACGCTCATGACGGGATGCGGGTTCCTGCCGACGCTCGGCGGTGTGGTGCGAGTTGCCGGCGAGCGCCTCTCGGGCCGCCACGCGAGCGAGGCGGCGCGACGCGGCGTGTCGCTGGTGCCCGAGGACCGTGCCCTCTTCTTCGACCTCACCGTCGCGGAGAACCTGCGCGTCGGCAGCCGCGGGCGCCGAGCACCCGCGCGGCGCGTGCTCGAGTTCTTCCCCGAGCTCGTGGAGCTCAGCGGGCGCAAGGCCGGCCTGCTCTCGGGTGGCCAACAGCAGATGCTCGCGATCGCGCGTGGGCTCGCAGCGGAGCCGCGGCTGCTGGTCGTCGACGAGATGAGCCTCGGCCTCGCGCCGTTGATCGTGCAGCGGCTGCTCACGCTGCTGCGCGAGGTGGTCGAGCGCACCGGCACCGCGATCTTGCTGGTGGAGCAGCACGTCCACCTCGCGCTCACCATCGCCGACCGGGGCTACGTGTTGAGCCACGGTGAGCTCGTCCTCGAGGGCTCGGCCGCCGACCTGCAGACCCGCCGCGACCTCCTCGAGGTGAGCTACCTCGGGGAGGCTGCACTGGAGGGTGATGCCGTCGGCACCTGAGCAGCCCGACACCAACGTCCACCCCGCACCAGAGGAGCAACCGATGCCCCAGTTCGTCACCATCCACCGCGCGCCCGGCCTGTCGCAGGAGGAGTTCATGCAGAACGCCCCTGACGTCCTCGCCGGCAAGCACGCCAGCATGGTCAACGTCTACGCCAACGTGTTCGAGGGCTTCATCGTCACCGTCTACGAGGCCGACAGTGCCGAGCAGGTCGTCAAGGAGTTCGAGCGACTCGGCTTCCCGCACGACGAGGTGCACGAGGTCCAGCTGAACATCTCCCACGACGCGCTCCAGGGCTTGGTCGAAGGCGGGGGCTGAGCGCCCGTTGACGGGCGTGGGACCGTTCGGTATCTTGACATCCAAGACGGATGTCCTGAGATATGGGACAACTGTGACGGCGAATCAGCAATCAGGGGGGAACCATGGCGTTGCACGGTCTCGCCCATGCCGTCGTCGGCGTGCCCGATGTCGATGCCAGCCGTGTCTTCTACCGGGACTTCGGCCTGATCGAGCGTGCGCCGGGTCGGTTCTCGACGACCGACGGCGGTGAGCAGCTCCAGCTCGTCCACCGGCCGGTGCGCGGGCTGGTGGAGGTCGCCGTTGCCGCCGACGACGCGGACGACCTCGCGCGCATCCGCAGCTCGGCGGCGGTGCATCAGGTCGAGGTCGCTGACGAGACCGGCGACATCATCGTCGCCGAACCGGTCCTCGGCTTCCGGGTGCGCGTCACGACTCGACCTCGCGTCGAGCAGGTCGCGCCGACGCTGCAGGTGCCCAACCACCCGGGCGGTGTGACGCGCGGCTCGGAACGGGCGACGGCGATCTTCGCCCCCGAGGCCGTCAACCCGCGGCGACTCGGCCATGTGCTGTACGCGACGTCCGACCTCGAGGCATCCAGCCGGTTCCTCCAGGACGTGCTCGGGTTCCAGCTCACCGACAGCGTCCCGGGAGTCATCGAGTTCCTCCGCTGCTCGACCGATCACCACAACATCGGGCTGGTGGCATCGCCGGTGCCGTTCCTGCACCACTCGTCGTGGCAGGTGGACGACGTCGACCAGATCGGCCACGGCGCGCACCGCCTGCTCGCCAACGACCCGACGTGCGACGTGTGGGGCCTGGGTCGCCACTTCCTCGGATCCAACTACTTCTGGTATCTGCGCGACCCGGCCGGCAACTACGCCGAGTACTTCGCCGACCTCGACCAGATCGCCGAGGACGCCGCATGGATCGCCGAGACGTGGGAGCCCGACAAGGCGCTCTACGCGTGGGGCCCGGCGGTGCCGCCGCACTTCCTCGAACCACTCGACCTCGACGAGCTCTCGGCGGCGTACGCCGCGAGCGGCGCCGAGGCCTGACGACCGCGAATCGGAGGCCGCTCATGACCACCACCGCCGACGCACCCAGCCCCACTGCCGGTCTCGAGGGTCTCGACGCGACCGCCCTGCGCGCTGCGCTGGTGGCGCGCGCCGCCGCCCTCGTGCCGCAGCTGGCGGCGAACGCGGCACAGACCGAGAACGATCGCCGAGTCGTCGAGGAGAACATCACCGCGATCCGCGACGCGGGCCTGTTCCGCATCATGGTGCCGCGTCGGTTCGGCGGCCTGGAGACCGACATCCGCACCAAGCTCGAGGTGTCGCGCGAGTTGGCCAAGGGCTGTGGCTCCACGGCCTGGGTGACCGCCCTCCAGAACGTCTGCGCGTGGATCGCGAGCCTGACCACCGAGGAGTGCCAGACCGACATCTGGGGCGACGACCCCGACACCCGCATCGCCGGCGTGTTCGACCCGTCGTCGACGACCCGCAAAGTCGACGGCGGCTGGGAGCTGACCGGACGCTGGGGCTACGCCAGCGGCATCTTCCACGCGGACTGGTGCCTGCTCGGCATGCCCGTGACCGACGAGCAGGGCGAGATGGTCGACCAGGCGATCGCGTTCCTCCCCAAGTCGGACGTCACCATCGAGGACACTTGGTTCGTCAGCGGGATGAAGGGCACGGGCAGCAACACGATCGTCGCCGACGGCGTCTTCGTGCCCGAGCACCGGATCATCTCGGTACCGGGCCTCGTGGGCGGCGACTACCGAACGCCGTTCGACGACGAAGCGCTCTACCGGTCGGCGTTCGTGCCCGTCGCCGCGCTCATCCTCGTGGGCGCGCAGCTCGGTCTCTGCCAGGCTGCGCTCGACTTCGTGCTCGAGAAGGCGCCCAAGCGCACGATCACCTACACGTTCTACGAGAACCAGACCGTCGCGCCGACGTTCCAGCTGGCCGTTGCCAAGGCCGCCAACTTGGTCGACTCCGCGCATCTGCACGCGTACCGCGCCGCCGCCGACATCGACGATGCGGCGCGCGAGGGACGCCGGCTCGACTACACCGAACGTGCCCGAGTGCGCATGGACACGGGTTACACGGCGGAATGCGCGCGTGAGGCGATCCGCATCCTGTGCTCTGCGCACGGCGCGGCCTCCTTCGCCGACGCCAGCCCCCTCCAGCGCTGGTGGCGCGACTCGGAGGTGGCCAGCCGCCACGCGGTCGTCCACCCCGAGATCAGCGCCGAGGTCTACGGCCGGGCCCTGCTCGGCATCCACGAGGGCGTCACCCCGCTCGTCTGAGTCGAGGAGCAACCACGCATGTGTCACCCCGATGCGCCCGAAGCGCGCACGCCGGCCGCCGAGCGCGGCGAGGTCACCATCGATCTCGACGACGGCCTCGCCATCGACGCGTTTCTGGCCTACCCCACGAGCGGGACGGCACGCGCGTCGGTGCTCGTGATCGGCGACATCTGGGGCGCGCGCACGCCGTTCTACGAGCACCTTGCGGGACTGCTGGCCGAGCAAGGCTTCGAGGCGGTGGTGCCCGAGTACTTCCACCGGATCGGTCCGCTCCCCGACGGGCCGACCTACGACGACGCCCTCGGTCGTAAGGGCCGGCTCGACGAGAACCGCGCCGTCGCCGACCTCGCGCAGGTCCTCGACTGGCAGCGCAGTCGGGCGCCGGGCGCGCGGGCCGGCGTCCTGGGATTCTGTCTCGGCGGCACCTTCGCGCTCGACCTTGCGGCCACTCGCGACGACCTTGCGACCGTCTGCTACTACGGCTTCCCCGCCGGTTCGCCCGGACCGCCGAGCGAGCTGAAGGCACCGTCGCCGCTCGACCAGGTGGACGCGATCTCCGGGCCGATCCTCGGGTTCTGGGGATCGCAGGATGAGCTCGTCGGGATCCCGAACGTCGAGTCCTTCCAGGCGAAGCTGCGCGATCGCGACGTGGCCATCGACGCGAACGTCCTCCCGGACCTCGGGCACGGCTTCCTCCAGGCCGCCTGGGAGCCCGGCGCCGACGGCCACGAGCTCGCGTCGCAGTCCTGGGCTCGGGCACTCGCGTTCCTGGAGGAGCACACCGCGGGCTGAGGCCACGCCCAACCCAACGCTGGGCCAACGTCAGGGTGACGCCCTCGGGTTCTCGCCGTTGGCGACGATGATGCCCTCATGAAGAGGGGTGCACGGGCCGACACACGACCATGCGCCGCCACGGGGTCGTCCCGGCCGTGAACCGGCGCGACCTCCTGATCGCCGGCCCGCCGGTGCTCTTGGTCCTCGTGTACCTGCTGGTCCCCGGCGTCGCCGACGCGGGCGGCGACATCGTCAACGCCTACACGCTCACCGCGGTGGTCAGCGCCGTCGCGCTCGGACTGGCCCTCGCCGTGCGGCGGCCCCGCCCGATCTGGCCCTGGCTCCTGATCATCGCGGCCGAGATCCTGTGGATCCTCGGCGACGTCGTCTACACGACCATCGGCACACCGTCGGTGTCGATCGCCGACGCGCTGTACGTGCCGGGCTACATCGCACTCGCGGCTGCCACCATGGGCTTCGTCCGCCTGCGGACCAAACAGCGTGACGTCGACAGCCTGATCGACTCGGCGATGATCGGCATCGCGGGGCTGCTCGCGGTCTGGGAGCTCATCGTCGCGCCCGGCGGTCAGGCGCCGGGCGACTCGTTGGGTGACGTCATGGCCGCGGTCTACCCGGTGCTCGACGTGCTGCTGCTCGTCATGCTCGTGCGCCTGGTGCTCACGCCGGGACGTATCCCCCGAGCGGTGCTCTTCCTCCTTGCCGGGATCACGTTCATCCTCGTCGCCGACTCCGCGTACGCCGTCCTCCAGCAGAGCGGCGACTACGGCAGTGACGAGCTCTCGCGCGTGCTCGACACCCTCTGGCTCGCGGGCTACGCGGCGATGCCGCTCGCCGCCCTGCATCCGTCGATGGCCGACCTCACCACACCGGCGCGCGCGGCGGGCTCGCCCCGCTTCGGGGGGCTGTTCGCTGCGGGCGCCGCTTTGCTCGCCCTGCCGCTGGTCGATGTCCCCGCAGATCTGCTCGGCTACGACCCCTCGGTCGAAGGGTTCGTGCTCGCCGCGGCCGCGCTCTTCCCGCTCGTGCTGTGGCGGTTCGCCCGGCTCCAACGGATCACGACGCACGCGCGCCACGACATCGCCCGGCAGGAGGAGTACTACCGGGCGGTCGCGATGAACTCGAGCGACGCCTTCCTCGTGCTCGACCGTGACGCCGTCGTCACCGACGCGTCGGGCGCCCTCGAGACGCTCGTGGGCTACGACCCGCAGGCCGCCGTGGGTGTCAGCGCGTTCGCGGTCGCGATGCCCGAAGACCGCGACCGCGCAGAGGCACTCGTCCGGCAGTCCATCGCTTCGCCGGGTGCGACCGTCTCGGACGAGGTGCGCATCCGGACGGCCGCCGGCACGCCGCTCTGGGTGGAGCTGCGGTGCACCAACCTGCTCGACGAGCCGTCGATCCGGGGCATCGTCGTGAACGCGCACGACATCTCGGGCCGCAAGCGGGCCGAGAGCGAGCTCGAGTACCAGGCGTTCCACGACACGCTCACGGCGCTCCCCAACCGCGCGTTGCTGCGCGATCGCATCGAGCACGCGATCACGCGGCGCTCTCGGGGTGGGCACGGCGTCGCGGTGATGTACTGCGACCTCGACGGCTTCAAGATCGTGAACGACACGCTCGGCCACGACGCGGGTGATGCGATCCTGCGCATCGCGGCTCGACGCCTCAGCGAGTCCGTGCGTCCCGGTGACACGGTCGGGCGGCTCGGCGGTGACGAGTTCGCGGTGATCCTGGAGGGCGGACCCGATCTCGTCGACGAGGCCTTGCTGGTGGGGCAGCGGCTGCTCGCGCGGCTGGCCGAGCCGATCGAGATCGAGGGCACGCCGCTCATCGTCACGGGAAGCCTCGGACTCGCCTTCTGCGACGCGCGCGCCGATGTCACCGCCGACGAGCTCCTTCGTGACGCGGACGCCGCCATGTACCGCGCCAAGCGCAACGGCCGGAGCCTGCTGGTGCAGTTCACGCCGAACATGCGCATGGCCTCGCTCGAGCGACTCCGGCTCGAAGCCGACCTCCAGGCGGCGCTGGCCAACGACGAGATCGTGGTGCACTACCAGCCGGTCGTCGACCTCCGCAGCGGGGTCATCCGCGGCTTCGAGGCGCTCGTGCGATGGCAGCACCCGACCCGTGGGCTCCTGCAGCCCGCGGAGTTCATCCCGATGGCCGAGGAGACGGGCGCGATCGTCGAGATCGGCGGCCACGTCCTCGACGTCGCGTGCGAGGACGCCCAGGCGTGGCCCGAGGTCGCGGGCGCGCCGGTGTCGCTCGCGGTGAACGTGTCGGCTCGTCAGATCGCGTGGCCCGGCCTCGTCGATCGAGTCGACGCCGCGCTGCAACGCACGGGCCTGCCCGCGGCCGGGCTCGTCCTCGAGCTGACGGAGACCCTCCTCATGGATCGTCCCGAGGAGGCGGCGGAGCTGCTCTGCGCGCTGAAGCGCACCGGGATCCGGCTCGCGATCGACGACTTCGGGGTCGGGTACTCGTCGCTCAGCCACCTCCGCCAGTTCCCGATCGACATCCTGAAGATCGACCGCTCGTTCGTGGAGTCGATCACGGAGGAGCAGGTGCCCCCGATCGTCGACGGTGTGCTCCAGCTCGCGCAGGCGATGCGGCTCCAGACCGTCGCCGAGGGGATCAGCACCGCCGCGCAGACCGCGGCGCTGATCCGTGGCGGCTGTGAGCTCGGGCAGGGCTTCTACTTCGCGCGACCCGTCGACGCCGAGGGAGCGCTCGCGTTGCTGCGGGCCGGCCGGTACGTGTTGCCGATCGACACGACGGTGCCGCTCGCCTGAGCTCGTTGGCTGCCGGTCCGGCGGCCGGCGTCAGGCGGTGCCGTCGCCGAACCAGCTCGACTTCTCGAGCATCGCGGCGGCGTGCGTGCTCCCCCCGCCCGGGCCGTCGGGGCGGCGGTGGGTGAACGCGGCCCGCTCGAGCTCCAGCAGGTGGTCGAAGCGCTCGCGCACCTCCGCACGCCGGGCGCGGTCGATGCCGAGGTTCTCGATCTCGTGCGGGTCTTCGGCGTGGTCGTACAGCTCGTGCTCGTGGTCCGCGAACGCGGCGTCGGGCCCGACGCGCATGTGCTCCTGCCAGTCGATGGTGCGCCCCATGTTGTCGACCCCGCCGCCGATGCCGTAGTAGCGCACGTACTTGTGGCGGCCGTCGAAGTAGCCGCGCAGCGCGTACCGCAGGCCGATGCACGACCGGTGCCAGCCCTGCTCCTGGGTGAAGAGGACGTGGTCGCGCACCGACGTGGCCGAGCCGTCGAGCAGCGGGGTCGGGTCGACGCCGCTGAGCGACGACGTGTCGTCGACGCCCGCGAGCGCGCACACGAGTGACGGGACGTCGGCACTCGAGGTGAGCGCGTCGGTCGCCGAGCCGGGCGTCGTGATCCCGGGGGCGCGCACGTAGAGGGGGACGTGCATGATCTCCTCGTACGCGAACGGGCCCTTGCCGCGCAGGCCGTGCGAGCCCGCTTGCTCGCCATGGTCGGCGGTGAAGATGACCGCGGTGTCGTCGGCGCGGCCGGTGGCGTCGAGCGCGTCGAGGATCCGGCCGAGCTGGACGTCGGAGTGCTCGTGGAGGCGGAAGTAGTAGTCGAGCGCGCGGCGCCAGACCCGCTCGTCGTCGGGCTCGAGGTGCCCGAACATCCAGTGGTTCTCCTCCCAGCGCCACGCCTCGTGGACGGCCGGCTTCGAGCGCAGGTCGTCGTCCCAGCTCGCCGGGAGGTCGAACAGCTCGTCGTACGGCTCGTCGAACACCGGGATCGGGCCCTTGCCGGGGACGGCTTCGGGCAGCATCTGCGCGTACTGCGCGGTGCGGTGGGGGTTCGCGGCCTGGTAGTCGGGCTGGTCGGCCGGGTACCAGGCGATGTCGTGCGGGTTCACGAGCCCGACGACGAGCAGCCACGGCGTCTCGCCGTCGCCGTGCTCGTCGAGCCAGCCCGCGGTCTGCGTGGCGATCACCTCGTCGAAGTGCGTGCCGGTGCCGGCGAGGCCGGTCCACGCCCAGTCCTCGCCGGTCCAGTCGGAGAAGCCGTAGCGCTCCATCTCCGGGTTGCCGTACGAGAGGTGCCACTTGCCGATGTAGGCGGTGCGGTAGCCCGCGGCACGGGCCAGGTGACCGATGGTGGGGGTGCGGGTGTGGAGATCGGGCTGCACCGGGTCGACGAAGACGTTGTCGGTGACGCCGTGCTCGGGCACGTACTGGCCGGTGAGGAGCGTGGCGCGCGACGGCGAGCACGGCGACGAGTGCGTGTAGTGCGCGCGCAGCTCCATGCCCTCGCGCAGCAGCCGCTCGCGGTTCGGGAGTCGCGCGTGCAGCTCGGCGGGGATCCAGTCGCGCGCCCGCTCCTGATCGCTCACGATCACCAAGATGTTCGGCCGTCTGCTCACGATGCGTCCGTTCGTGTCGTCCTATTGCCTTGAGGGGCGCCTCGGTCGTTCTCGACCAGGGTGCGGCGGAGGATCTTGCCGACGTCGTTCCGGGGGATCGTCGCCACCTCGACGTAGCGGACGGGGACCTTCCAGGGGCTGAGGTGCTCGCGGCAGTGGGCCTCGAGCGCGTCGGCCTCGACGGTGCCGACGACGTACGCCACCGGGACCTCCCCGAGGCGCTCGTCGGGCACGCCGGCGACCGCAGCCTCGCGCACCCCGGGTGCAGCGGCGAGCACCTCTTCGACCTCGGTCGGCACCACCTTCATGCCGCCTCGGTTGATCTGGTCCGACACCCGGCCCTCGATCCACACGAAGCCATCCTCATCGACCGTCCCGACGTCGCCGGTGCGGAACCAGCCGTCGGCGTCGAAGCGGTCGTCGAGCGCGCGGCCGTCGGCGTACCCGGCGCTCGTGGCCGGCGACCGCAGCCAGAGCTCGCCGTCGACCTCCTTGACCTCGACGCCGTCGTGCGGACGGCCGACCGCGCCCAGCTTGGTCTCGCCCCACTCACGCCAGTCGGCCGCGTTCCACCCGACGACCTCGCCGCCGAGCTCGGTCTGGCCGTACGAGTTGAGGACGCCGGTACCGAAGCGGTCGTGGAACCGCCGGGCGAGGAAGGGGCTGAGCGGCGACGAGATCGACCGCACCCACTGCAGCGGCGCGAGCGTGGTGACCGCCGGGTCGTCGACGAGCATCGCCATCGCCGCGGGCGGGAGCACCGTCGACGTGATGCCGTGCTCGGCGACGAGGCGTGCGAACTCGCCGGGCTCGAACCGCTCCATGAGCACGACCGGCGCGCCGACCCGGAACGCGAAGCACACGTTGTAGATCCCCGCCCATACCGACAGCGACACCGGCAGCAGGTTGGGCGTCGACGACCGCTTGCGCGCGCCGTCGGCCCCCCGCATCTTGCGCAGCACGCCGTCCATCAGCTCGAGCACCCCCGAGTGGGTGAGCAGCACGGGCTTCGCCGCGCCCGTCGTCCCCGACGTGAGCTGGATCAGCGCGACGTCCGGCTCGTGCACCGTCGGCGGGCTTGGTGGAGAGCCCAGGAGGCAACCGTTGCCCCCCACGCTCTCCAAACCGGGGGTGGACGTCAACGTCGGGAACCTCGGGCGGTCGTCGATGGTCGTGACGACGGCCGCGGGGCGGACGGCGTCGAGGAGGCGGGCGACCTCGGCGTCGGCGAGACGAGGGTTGAGCGGCACGTGCACCGCGCCCGCGAGCCAGACGCCGAACAGCGCGACGACGGCGTCGGCGGTGTTGGGGAGCATCACCGCGACCGCCTCGCCTGCGACGACGCCCGCCTCGTGCAGCTGCTCGGCGAGCGCTCGCGCCGCGACCTCGAGGTCGGCCCGGGTCAGCTGCGTCGCCCCGGCGAACACGATGACGTCGTCCGGCGCCGACCCCTCGGGCGGGTCGAGCAGCAGCGTCGTGAGGTTCACTCGAGCGGCGCCCAGTTGGGCTCGCGCTTCTCGGTGAACGCGAGCGGCCCCTCGGCCTGGTCGGGGTGGCCCCACAGGCCCGCGAGCTCCAGCGCGCCGGCGCGGCACGCATCCGTCAGCCCCATTTCCAGCGCGCCGTACAGGGCGCGCTTGGTGGCCGCCATCGCCGCGGGCGAGTTCTTGGCGACGGTCTCGGCCAGCTCCTGGGCGCGCTCACGCAGCCGTTCGGGCGGGTCGACGATCTCGCTGATCATTCCCAGCTCGTACGCGCGCTCGGCGCCCATGCGCTCGTAGCGCCCCACGAACGCCATCCGCATGACGGCCTCGGCGGGCATCTTGCGGATGAGCCCGATCGCCTCGATCGACACGACCTGCCCGACCGACACGTGCGGGTCGAAGAACTGCGCGTCGGACGCGGCGATCACGATGTCGGCCTCGGCCACCCAGTGGAACCCGCCACCGCAACAGATGCCGTTGATCGCGGTGATCACCGGCTTCCACACGTGCTGCTGCCACGCGGTGAAGTGGAGGTCGAAGCTCTCCACCGAGTCGCGGTAGCGCTGCATCCCCTGGCCGTCGGTCGCGATCTCCGCGACGTCGACGCCGGTCTGGAACGCGCGGCCCTCGCCGGTGTGCACGATCACCCGCACCTCGGGGTCGTTGTCGAGCTCGGTCCACGCGTCGGCGAACTCGTCGCGCATCTTCGCGTTCATCGCGTTGAGCTGGTCGGGCCGGTTGTTGATGAGCCAGCCCACCGGACCGTGCCGCTCCACGATCAGGTGCTCATACGTCATGTCAGGCCGTCCTCTCGATGGTGAGCCAGCGCGCCTCGCGCTTCTCGGTGAACGCGACCGGCCCCTCGGCCTGGTCGGGGTGGCCCCACATGCCGACGAGCTCCAGCGCGCCGGCACGGCACGCGTCGGTGAGCCCCATCTCGAGCGCGCCCCAGAGCGCGCGCTTGGTGGCGGCCATCGCCGCGGGCGAGTTCTTGGCGATCGTCTCGCCGAGCTCCTGCGCGCGCTCGCGCAGGCGTTCTGGTGGGTCGACGACCTCGCTCAGGAACCCGAGCTGGCGGGCGCGCTCGGCCGTGATCCGCTCGTGGCGGCCCATGAGCGCCATGCGCAACACCGACTCCATCGGCGACTTCCGCGCCAGCGCGATGCCCTCGTACGCGACGACCTGCCCGACCGATACGTGCGGGTCCACGAACGTGGCGTCCGACGCACAGATGACGATGTCGGCGTCGGCGACGAAGTGCAGACCGCCACCTGCGCACGTGCCGTTGACCGCGGCGATGATCGGCTTCCACACCTGGCAGTGCCAGCCGGTGAAGCGCAGCTCGGCGTCGCGCGTGCGCCGGGAGTGCTCGCGCAATGCGTCCTTGTCCTTGGCCATCTGGGCGACGTCGACGCCGGTCTGGAAGGCGCGGCCCTCGCCGGTGTTCACGATCACGCGGACGTCCGGGTCGGCGTCGAGCTCGGTCCACGCGCGCTCGAGCTCGTCGAACATCGCCGCGTCCATCGCGTTCCCGGCGTCGGGCCGGTCGAACACGATCCAGCCCACCGGACCGCGCCGCTCCACGACGAGCCGTGTGTACGCGACGGTCACGAGCGCGGTACCTCGGACCACGGTGCGTCCTGCCAGGCGTCGGCGTCGCGGGGGAGGCCGAGCACCCGCTCGCCCACGATGTTGCGGTTCACCTCGCTGGTGCCGCCCTCGATCGTGTTCGCACGGCTTCGCAGCATCCCCTCGACCTCGTGGGGGAGGGAGTCGAAGTACGTGCGCGCGTCGCTCTCCCACGCCATGGCGTCGGGCCCGAGCACGTCGGTCGCGAGCAGCTGCAGGCGCTGGTTCATCTCGCCGCCGTGCAGCTTCCCGACGCTGCTTTCCGGACCGGGCGACCGCCCGGCGCGCAGCCCGGCGCGCACGCGCTGGTTCGTCCAGAGCCGGATCTGCTCCTCGGCGTAGAGCTGCGCGAGGCGCTGACGCACGTGCGGATCGCTGCCGAGGCCGCGCTTGCCCGCGACCTCGATCGCGTGGCGCACGCCCGAGCCGCCGATCCGGTCGACGCCGCCCGAGCCCGCGCCCGACACCATCTGGCGCT
>CAZKTS010000161.1:0-11241 GCA_964555735.1 uncultured Bifidobacteriaceae bacterium | reverse complement strand
GGGCGATCGGGCGACGTCGGCCAAGGTACCACGCGACGACGACGGCGACGACGATGGAGGTGCGGCGTGATGGCGCGGTGCCACTACTGCCCGCGTGAGCAGCGCGCCGGCGCCGCCGGCGCCGCGCCGCGCGGGTGGGTGTGCCTCGAGGGCGGCCGCTTCGCGTGCGTGGGCTGCAAGCTGCTGCGCAGGCATGACCCGATCCACGCGCCGGTGGCGCTGGTGCAGTGCCCGTGCGGGGTGAAGACGACGGAGCGAGACGCGGCGGGGCACGCGGCGCGCTGTGCGGTGGCGCGGCGAAATGGTGCGGCGTGAGCTACCAGCGGCGGTTCGTTGACGAGGAGCTGCGCGACGGGGAGATCTGGCATCGCCTCGCCTGTGGCCACGTCCGGCGCCCCCTCTTCTTCATGGGAGCGGCGCCGGACGGGATCCCGAGGATCTGGCAGCACTGCCCCACTTGCTACCGCGAGCACAAGGCCGGCGCCGCGCCGCCCGTGAGCGTGATCCGCCTGAAGCCCGAGGATGCGCACTGGCTCGCCGGGCTGCTGGGCGCCCTGGTGAGACGCGGAGAGCTCGAGTATCCCGACGCCGCGCGACGGGTGGCGATCGCTGCCCGCTTCGCGGCCGACAACCCAACCAAAGAGGTGACCCGTGGCTGATCTGAAGAACCTGGGCAAGTTCGCCGCATCGGTGGCGGCCGAGGCCGAGTCGATCGTAGCCAGCGCCCGGCGCCAGCTCGAGGCGCTGGCCAAGGCCAAGCGCGCCGAGCTCGAGGAGGTTGGCCGCGCCGGCGATGCGCTGGCGGGGCGGGGCTTCGGGGAGCTGTTCCAGCGAAGCGCCGTGGTGCTGGTGCGCGAGTGCCGCATCGTCGGGGAGCCGCACGCCCGAGTGGTCGTCGGCGGCTTCCGGCTCGCCGGTGGTCGCGCGGTCGGGGTGGACGGCTCCACGGGTGACGAGTTCCGCCTCGAGGCCCTCGCGGGCCACCATCAGCTCGAGGATGGCTACTACAGGGTTGTGCTGGCCCTGGTGTCGATCGCTCCGCCGGCGGAGGTGCCCGATGCCGCCAAGTAAGAAGGCGCCGCCGCGCTGTGAGTTCCGGTTGTCGGGCGCGTCGCTGCCGATCGTCTACTGCGAGGCGTATCCCGCGGCGCGCCTGCGCGACGGCGGCCCCGCGCTGTGCTACGCGCATGCGCGGCAGGTCGAAGTGCAGGGTGCGCGGCGCCGCGGCGGCTTCGACCTGGGCGAGCTCGGCGAGCTGCTCGGCGGCGTGCTCGGCGGTCTGTTCGGCGAGGACGCCGGCGCCGCGCCGAGCTCGGGGCGCCGGCGGAGGCCTGCGGGGGCGCCTCCGCCGAGCTCGAGGATGTCGCCGGCGCTAGCCCGCGTGGTGTTGCGGTTCGGGCCGGTCGAGCAGCTCACGATCGAGAAGGTGCGCGCCCGAAAGCGCGAGGTCGCGCGCGACTACCACCCGGACGCCGCCGGCGGCGCCGCCGCGGCCACCGCGGCGATGCAGGAGGTCAACGCGGCGGCCGAGGTGTTGCTCGCGGAGCTCGGCAGGTGACGGCCGCGGCGCGCCTCGAGAGGCGCCTCTCCGTCGTCGTCGAAGCCTTCGTGCGCGGCATGCTCGAGCTGCTCGAGCGCGTCGGAGGTCCTGGGGGGGGGCTCGACGTCGCCGGCGGCGCCGGCGTCGGGTGATGGCCACCACTCGAATGAGTGGTAATCGAGCGGCGCCACCACCGGCGGCCGCGCCGGCGCCCACGCGCCTCGAGCTCATCCGTGCCCGAGCTCGGGCGCTCGGGCAGCCAGGGCCCTCCGAGGGGGCGCCGGGGGCCTAGTTTCACGGCGCCGCCGGGATCCCCTTCCGCGGCCGGCGACTACCATCGAGGGCATGCAGGAAGGCATCTTGATTTCGCTGCCCGCGGGCGGTTCGGTGGTGCGGCCGCACTCGAGCAAGGCGCAAAACGGCGTCGCCATCGTCCCCGCCATCATCTACCCCGACCGCAACAGCCCGATCGGCGTGCTCGCCTGCGACCTCGAGCAGATCACCTTCGTCAACCCGTCGGCCTCGCCGGCCGAGGCGCGCTTCTACCTGCAGGTGCTGGGCGGCGGGCCCTACATCATGCATTGGCGCGGCGCCATCCAGTCGAGTGATGAGCCGCTCGGCGGGCTGGCCTTCAACGAGACCGACGTCGACTCGGGCCTGGTCGATATCGAGATCTGGGTCGACGGCGTCAACGGCGACGACGCCAACAGCGGCCTGCTGCCGACCGACGCACTGCGCACCCACGCCGAGCTCTATCGCAAGTACCCTCAGCACTGGTTCGGCACCGCGCAGGTCATCATCCACACCGCGGGAACCGGCGGCTTCGCCGCGCCGACCACGCCGCTCAGCTACAACGAGCAGTTTCTGCGGGCCTGCGGCGAGGGCAGCGGAAACAACTACGTCTACCGCGCTGCGCCCAAGTGCGCCTTCGTCCCGACCACCGGGCCGGCGACGGCCGCGCTCGACGCCGTGCCGCTCGTGGTGGTCGACCAGGCCAACGTGCCCACCGCCGGCGGTGGGCGCGCGCGCCTTGACTTCACCGTGGCCGCGCCTGGCTGGACCCCCAATGACTTCCGCGCGCGCGATGCCTTCCTGCGCATCACGCGCGGCGGCGTGCGGCTGATCGACGAGCTGCCGATCGCCGAGAACGGCGCCGACTACCTGATCGTCGACAACGAGCTCACCGCCCTGGCCATCGTCGACACCGACGTCGTGACCATCGTGCGCCCCAGCGTCCAGATCACGGGAACGAGCACGTTTGATCTCGGCGCCACGGTCATCCTGGGCGACGGCAGCGCCATCGCTCAGACCAGCAACCTCTTCGCGGAGAACCGGGGTGCGACCTTCGACGGCTACCGATTCAACCTGATCTACACGCGCGACGTGCAGGGGCTGTGGTTCAACGGCTGCTACTTCGCAGGCTTCGCCCGGATCGACAAGGGCTCGACGAACTACACCAACATCAAGGCCAACGGCACCTTTCTGCACTTCAGCACCTGCGACAACGATCCGCGGCCGCGCGGGCCGAGTGCGCTCGATCCGACCTTCCCCAACGTCTTCAACTGCGGACAGTGGAAGGGTCTGACCTGCGGCGACGAGGGGCAGCCGGCCGCGATGAACGTCTTTCGCCCGATCGCTTCATACGGCGGGACACATGGCGTATCGGTGCGCGGCCAGAGCTTCTTCAGCTGTGCCGGTACGAAGCTGCTCGGCTCAGGCAACACGCAGTTTGGTCTGCGCGTGCACCATGGCTCGCAGGCGCGCATCGCTGGCGGTCTCGGCTCGCAGATCGTCGGCGGCACCGGCAACCTGCAGTGCGACGTAGGCACCGCGGTGGTCAACTTCGGTACCGGCGCGGGCCAGTTCCAGGAGGCCGCCGGTTTCAACGGCAACCTGCACCGCGTGGGCGGCTCGACTGCGACGGTGCCACTCGGCGGCATGAGCCGCATCAGCATCACCGGCTAGGAGTACTGCGATGGCGACGAACGACGACGAAGAGAAGCTGTCGGCGCGCGCGCTCGCGCGCCGAGACCTCGAGCAACAGGCGGAGCTCGAGCGCGCGGCCGCGGCCGGGCGCCTGCAGTGGGAGCGCGACAACCCCAAGGCGCACAAGCGGGAGCAGCGCGCGCTGGCCGAGCAGCGCGCCGAGCAGGAAGCGGCCTGGCTCGCCAGTCGGCCCAGGAAGCCGGAGGCGGCGCCCGGGAAGCTCGAGGAGATCATGGAGCGGCCGGAGGTGAAGGAGGCCGTCGACAAGGCGCGCACGCGCGGCGGGATCGTCGCGGCGGTCAAGCCTACTCGGTGATAAACCGCCGCGGCGGTGGCGGCGCCGCAGGTGCGGGCGGCGCCGGCGCCGGGCTGGGCGCCACTGGCGCGGCCACCGGCGGCGCCGGCTTCGGGACGCCGGCGCCGGCGACCGTCTGCAGCGCCTGCAGGATGAGGGCGAGCACGCCGGCCTGGTCCTGGCGGGCGTCGACCTCCCGGTCGTACAGCCAGAGGCGATAGGTCTCGGCGCCGACCTCGCAGCCGTCAACGTAGTAGGTCGTGCTGCCCTTGGTCGGATCCCCCGTTGTCGGCCCTACCACCATGCCGCTCAGCAGTTCGCCGTCGTCGTCGAGGGCGAGGCCCTGGGTGTTGCGCTTCATCGGTTTCTCTTCTTCCTGCCGGCGCGCGCCGGCGGCGTGGGCAGTGCCCTGTCGAGGACCTCGCGGAGCACCCGCGAGGTGTCCCAGCGGCCGAGCTCGGAGAAGCGCCGGGAGAGGGCGAGCTCGGCGAGCTGCCTGACGTGGCGTCGCTCGAGGGTGACGGTGGTGCGTACCAGCGTGCTTTCATCCATGCCGGCCATCGTGGTGCAGGTGTGCGTGGTCGCACCAGCGCCGTGCGTGGTGCGTGTCTGAATGTTGGCCCTGGTGCGCACCCGTTCGGGCGCCGCCGTGGGCCTGTGGTGGCCCTGGGCGGGCCTCAGAAAGCGGCTGGTCTCGCGCGCGCGAGGGGCCGCCCGAGCTCGCCCTCGCGCAGCATCGGGGTGTGAGTCAGATTCGGGGCCCTCGAGGCAGGATGTCGCTGGTTGGAGGCGCCGAGCCATCGGCGGCCGGCGAGCTCGGCGGCGATGACGCGGACGACGAGCGCGAGATCGACGCCGACGACGAGGACGAATCGCCCGCCGAGCCGGCGCCGGCGGCGCCCTCACAGCCGCGGGGAAACAGCCGGGTGCCGAGCGGCCGCGGCGCGGCCGCCTGCAACGCGATGTGTCGCCAGCTGCAGCCGGGCGAGCACCTCATGGTCGAACGACTGAGCGGGCCTGGCGGGCGCCAGTTCCTGTGTACCCTCGAGGTCCCCGGGCCGCTGGCGTTCCCGCGTGAGCTGCAGGATCTCGTGGCCCAGCAGGGCTATGCCGCGACCGGCGAGCTCGAGCTCGTGCTCTGCAACCCTCAGACGGGCGATCCGATCTACCGCGCCATCACGCCACCGCTGGCCGCGCTGCCGCGCGGCGCGCACGTCATGGGCGCGTTCGGCGCGCCGCCGGCGGCGCCGCCGGCGCCCGCAATGCAGCCACAGCACGCCGGCGCCCCTGGCCCCGCCGATATCCTGTCGGTCTGCCTGCAGGGCATGAACACGGTTACGAGCAGCCTGGCCGGCGCGCTCGGCCAGGTGCAGCGCGGCGCCCCGGGCCGCGGCAGCAACGACGAGGTGCTCGAGCTCTACAAGATGCAGCTGGCAGAGGCCCGCCGCGAGGTGGCCGAGTTGCGCGCGCGCTTCGACGAGCTCGCGAGCAGGGGCGGTGGTGGCTCCGACGACGACGACGACGACGACCACGTGAGCCGCACCGTGCGCGACGCGAACGCGCTCGTGCAGGCTGGGTTCGTGTCGCGTGACACCGCCGCCGCCGTGGCCAACCCGCCTGGCGAGGCGGCGACCTGGGCGGGCCTCGTGCAAGTGGTCGCGCCCGAGCTGCTCAAGCTCGGGCAGCAGATCGCGCACGAGGTCGGCGAGGTGACCCGGATGCGCCTCGCCTTCGAGGCCGAGCGCAACGGCCTCAAGCTCAAGGCTACGCCGCTGCCGTCGTCGACCGTGCCCTCCGCCGTCGCTGGCGCGGGCGCTTCCGGGGGCCAGGGTGCAGGCGGCGCAACGTGAAACCGTCCTGGTCGAGACTCGCCCGGGCCGCGGTCTCAACGCCGCCACGCTCGATCAAATGGCGCACTTCGCGCGGCAGGACTCCTGCCGCGAGGATCTGCGCGTCGCTTGCGAGACGTGGCTGCGCGACCATCGTGTGCCTGCTCGCGATGATGTGGCCGAGCTCCACGCCCTCAGCGAGCTGTGCAGGTATCGGATCCCGTACCGCAAGGATCCTGTGTTCCGCGAGCGACTCAAGGCGCCCCGGATCACGCTTGCCCTCGGCGGCTACGAGCGGCACGCCTTCATCGGCGAAGACTGCGAGTCGATCGCGCCGGCCGTCGTCGCGTGCGGTCTCGCCATGGGGCATCAGCCCGCGCGCTTCCGTGCGGGGATCGGGCGCTGCCCTCACGAGATGCGCGGGCTACTCTGCCCCCACCCTCCCGAGCTCCGGCGCCAGCTCTACGGCAGTGCGCCGTGCTGTCCTGACTCCGAAGCACACGTGCATGCCGAGGTCTGGGCCAACCGGCCGCGCGGGCAGTGGGTCTCGCTCGATCCTGTCGCGCACCCGAAGCCGCCCGGCTTCACGCCCGATCTGTTCTTCGTCCGCTACCACTACGTCACGGGCCGGCCTGGTGCGCTCGGCAGCCTCGAGGTGGCCAGCATGAACCCCGCGAACGTCGCCCCGATCAACGCGCTGCCGGTCACCGATCCCACCATGCGGTTCGTGCTGGGTCTCAGTCCCATCGGCGACCTCGGCGCGATGGCGGCCGAGATGACCGAGGCATCAGGCTTCCAGCTCGAGCGCATGCCGCTCGGGTGCGTGCTGCACGCGCCCTACGCTGGGGCCGAAGGCGCGGGCCTGGTGTTCCTCGGCGCCGGCGCGCTGGGCGGCTACTACGGCGACGCCGGCGGCGGCGTCTGGCAGGAAGTGCCGATGGCGTTCGGCGGCCTGTGGTCGTCGATCAAGAGCGTCGCCGGCAAGGTCAAGAGCGCGGTGGGCGCCGGTGCTAAGTTCTTTCACAAGGTCGCCCCCAGCGTCGCCGGGATCGCCGCGCTGGTGCCCGGCCTCGGCACCGCGGCCGCCGCGGCGATCGTCGCCGTCGATCGCGCGGGCCAGCTCGCTATGGAGGCGGCCAAGAAGGCCGAGGACCTCAAGGCGCAGGCGCAGCGCGCCGTGGGCAACGCCAAGGCCCTCCTGAGCCGCGGCGCGGCCGCGGCCGAGCAGCAGGCCAAAGCGGTGCTGTCGCAGGCGTCGGCGCACCTGCGCGCGCTGCAGCTGCCGCCGGGCGTTGTCGCCCAGGTCGCGCGCGTGCTGCCCACGACGGCGCTGGTCTCCGAGGTCAACCGCGCGGCTGCCACGGCGGCGCCGGCGCTGGTGAGTCGCGCGGTGCAGGTGCCGCGCGTGGTGCCGCAGATCTTCCACGCCCAGCGCCATGGGCTGCGCACGTTGATGCGTAGCGCCTACGGCAGCGCCGGGTGCGGTTGTCAGCTCGAACGGGTCGCCTAGAGCGACTGGAGGGAACGACGATGGCGAAGAAGAAGAAGAAGAGTGGCAAGTCGTCGTCGCACAAGGCGCCGGCGGCCGCGCCGGCCCACAAGGGCAAGAGCAAGAAGCGCCGCTCGAGCGGCGGCAAGAAGCGCGGCGGGGGCAAGCGTCGCGGCGGTGGCGGCGGGTTCCTGGCGTCGCTGAAGAGCATGTTCAGCGGCAAGAAGGGCGGCAAGAAGCGGCGCTCGAGCGGCGGCAAGAAGCGCGGCCGCAGCTCCGGCCGGCGCAGCGCGGGCGGCGGCGGGATGACGCTCAAGCAGTTTGCGATCAACGGCCTCAAGCTCGGCGCGATGGCCACCGCGGGATGGATCGCCGGCGAGGCCCTGCGCAGCTACCTGCTGAAGCCCAAGAAGGACGGCAGCGCGTCGACGCTGGCCGCCTTCGAGCAGCGGCACCTGGCTTCGCCCGTCTTCACCGCGGCGATCACGGCGATCCCCGGCGTGGTCGGCGGCCTGCTCGCCTATTGGGCGGGCAAGAAGTGGAAGCAGCCGATGCTGCAGACCGCCGGCGGCGCCCTGTTCCTCGGCGGCGTGGTCTCGGGCGGCGGTCGCATCATCCTCGGCAACCGCTGGGTGGCCGAGAAGACCGACGGCCTGCAGCTGGTGCGCGGCGGCGCGCCGCAGCAGATCGCCCCTGCGGCGCCGGCGCCGGCCCTGCCCGCGGCGCCGCCGGCGCCCGGCGCTGCCGCCGGCTATGGGGATGCCTTCGTGGGCAACCCCTACGGCTACACGCAGCCGCCGGCCTACCGCCAGCTCGGGGACACCTTCACCGGCAACCCGTACGGCCCGATGGGCGACTCGTTCGTGCCCGATCCGGGCGGCGAGTACCTCGCTCGCACCGGCCAGCTGCCGCGCACGGTGGCCGGCTACGGCACCACGGCCGCGGCCGAGCTCGACGGCTAACCACGCAGCACCGACCGGCGGCGGAAGCCGCCCAACTCGGCCAGGAGGCAGACGCAGATGGGTCAGTATGAGTTCGTCAGACAGAACTTCACCGCGGTTTCGCCCTTCGCGATCACCGAGGTGGGGGCGAACGCCGCGACGCTCGCGGGGATCTACCAGGGCAACCAGGATGCCGTCAGCGCGGGGTTCCCGTCGACGGGGATCATCCCCTTCCTGCGGGTGGGGAGCGACGACATCGGCGAAGCCAACACCAACATCAAGCGGCAAGGCAGCTTCGACTGGCTCTTCGACGTCGAGCGCATCGGCCTCAAGATGGTGTTCCCGCGCTCGATCGTCGACGGCGCCGACCTGCTCGACGGCGCCGGCGCGCCCGTCACCGACAACCTGGCTGCCCGCAGGCTGGCGTCGCGCTACACGCGCATCGCCGAGCTGTACTTCAACCACACCCGCCTGCTCTTCCAGATCGTCGAGACCAAGATCCTCGACGTGAAGCTGACCTGGGTGGGCTCGGGCCCGAGCACCGTGGTCGAGGGCCTCTCGATCCAGCATGGCCCGGATCAGAGCTTCCTGGTGGGCGAGACCGAGGTCAACCCGTCGGTGGCGGCCTTCTCCGTGCGCACCGGCGGCAACGGGAAGAAGGACCTCTGGAACCTGGGGCGCGTGCGCATCGAGGAGCTCCGCACCATCACGCTGCAGACCTACACCGACGGCGCGATCGTCAACCAGATCAATGCGCTGCTCGCCGCGGGCAACCTCTACGAGGACGCCAAGATCGGGATCCGCATCAAGGCGTACCTGCTGGGTCCGCGCACCAAGAAGGCCAACTACGGCGCGCAGTAGCCGCCGCACACACCTAGAGCCGACCCCGAGGGGCGGCATCAGGAGGAGTCAACATGTCGGCAGGCGCAGCACCTCAGAGCGATCGGTGGGTCAAGCAAGTCTTCCTGGCCTCGAGTCCCGTGGTCATCACGGACCTGTCGACCACTGACACCGAGCTCGACCAGATCCTGCAGGGGAACAGCCAATCGGTGTTCCGCGGGATCCCGTCGAGCGGGCGAATCTCCTTCTTCCGCGCTGGGTCGGAGGACATCGGCGAGCCCAACACCAACCTGCTCAAGCAGGCGGCGTTCGACTACCCCTTCGACGTCGCATCGATCGGCTTCCAGGTCAGCTTTCCGCGATGCATCGTGGACGGTGCCGACCTGCTCAACGCCGACGGCACGCAGCCCACCGATCCGCTCGCGGCGCGGCGGCTGGCCTCGCGCTACGCCCGGTTCTTCGAGCTCTTCGTGAACAACACCATGCTCAACTTCTGGGTGACGGAGGACATCATCGCCCAGGTGCCGCTGGAGTGGGCGGGCTCCGGCCCGATGGTGTGGACCGAGGGCCTCTCGATCTCTTCGGGCGAGCTCGAAACCTACACCGTCCTGCCCGCCACGGTCGTTTCGCCCTCCGTGGCGGCCTTCTCGGCGCGCGTCGGGTTCATGGGCAAGAACGACACCTGGAACCTCATGACCGAGGGCGACCAGCGCGACGGCCAGGGCCGGCCAATCCGCAAGGGCGTGCGCATCGTCGAGCAGATGGGCTTCCGCTTCTACACGCAGACCGATCCCACCGTCGTGTCGACGCTGAATGCGCTGGTGTTCGCGGCGACCGGCGCCGGCACCGGCGGCGGCCCCAATCGCCTCTACGAAGATCGCAAGGTCGGGATCCAGCTGACCGGGCTGCTGTTCGGCGATCGCACCATTCAGGCCAATTACGGCGCCACCTAACTATCAATGGGGCGGGCCGCCCGCGCCGGCGTAGCAGGGCCCCTGTAGCAACACGGCGAGACGCGAAGAGCGCAGTTCCCTGCCGCCGGTGGCGCGGCGCCGGCGGCAGGGCTCTTCGACAAGGGAGACGGGATGCAGCGGGATCCGGTGAACGCAGATGGCGGCGCGCTCGACGTGAGCGACTACTTCCCCCGCGACAAGCAGGGGCGCCCCAGCGGTGCGGCCATCGACCTCGGCGCCGAGCTCGTCAAGCTGGGCAGCGCAGAGAGGCAGCTCGAGTATCTCTATCGGCACTACACGCCGATTCATCAGCAGTGGGGCCTGCGCTGGGATTTCAAGGCCGAGCTCGCGCGCAACGACCCTCAGAACAAGGTGCTTCCGATCGAGCACTTCCCCTTCCTGGTGTCGGCCTATCGCTGGGCCTGGTCGGGGCAGGTCGACGGTCAGCTCGTCGTGCCGATCACGATGAGCTACGGCACAAGTCAGGATCGCACCCTCAACCGGCCGACCTCGATCGTCGCGACCTGGGGCAGCGTCCTGCGCTGGGCGCCCCCGCCGCGGATCAAGGTGCTCAGACCCGGCACCAAGCTGCTGTTCCGCGCGCAGCTCGACTACACGCTGCTGCCACTGCGGCCGCCCGATGACGAGATCCGCGCGACCACCCTCGACGTGACCGTCGACGGAGTGCAGCTCTACCCGCTCTAGCCCATGGACGCCTGCGAGCACATTCGACGGCTGCTGTGCGGAGGGATCGACGTCTCCGACTTCTTCGTGCCGGGCGCGCCGCCCACGCCGGCATGGGTGCGCGACCTTGCCAGCCGCCCGCCGACCACGGGCCCACGCGGCTCGATCGCCTGGGATGGCCACCTGGCTGAGGTTTTCCGCAACCGGCGCGTGGTGCCGCGGCAGTATTTCTTTTCTTGGGACTTCGCCGGCGGCTCGGAGTACGTGACCGACATCGAAGCGGACGAGGCCCTGCAGCTGCGCCGCCTCGGCAGCGACCAGGAGCTGCTCGTGTCGGCCTATCGCTGGGACTGGTCGGGCTTCCCGGTGTCGCCCTTCCCGGCGCCAGTGGTGCCGCTCGATCCCGAGGTCTCGAACCTCTACACACCGATCCGCGTGCTCTATGGCACGCAAGACGTGAAGGTCACCGACCGCGCCCAGAACATCACTTGCTGTTGGGGCTCCCCGCGGTGCTGGGCCTATCCGCCGCGCACCCGGCTCTATCGGCGCGGCGCGGTGCTGCAGTTTCAGGCGGCGATCGATTGGAGCTACGCGATCGACCCGGACCCCGAGGCGCCGCCGTTCGTGGCGCCGGCGACGAGGCTCGACGTCGTGCTCGACGTGCTCGAGCTCTACCCAAGGAGC
>CAZKTS010000160.1:0-4352 GCA_964555735.1 uncultured Bifidobacteriaceae bacterium | reverse complement strand
GGTGTACCGGTCCGATCTCACCGCGGCGGAGCGCGACCTGCTCGCGCCGGTGTTCCTGCTCACCAACAAGCCCGCGCTCGTCGTGCTCAACATCGACGTCGACCAGGTGGCGGAGGCCGACGCCCTCGCCGCCCCGTTCGGGGACGGTGCGCTGGCAGTGTGCGTGGAGGCCGAGAGCGCGGCAGTGGGGGACCTCGAGTTCCTGCGCGAGCTCGGCGTGCCGGAGAGCGTGGTGCCCCGCCTCGGCCGTTCGGCGCTCGCACTGCTGGGCCGGAGCGTCTTCCTCACCACCGGACCCGACGAGTCGCGTGCGTGGACGTTCCGGTCCGGCTCGGGCGCGCCCGAGTGCGCGGGCGTCATCCACTCGGATCTCCAGCGGGGCTTCATCCGCGCCGAGGTGATCTTCTGGGAGGACCTGCTCGCGATCGGCTCGTGGGACGAGGCGAAGAAGGCCGGCAAGCTGCGGGTCGAGGGCAAGGACTACGTCGTCCAGGACGGCGACGTCCTCGAGATCCGGTTCAACGTATGACCCACGCGGTGCAGTTGTCCCGGAGTACGTGGTGTGGCTCCTCTGTGATGGGCGCGTGGTCGCTGCCGCCGAGATCACGGCCGGCGGCGCGGCGCGGCGGCGTGGTCTGCTCGGACGCGACGGCATCGAGGGTGCGCTCGTGCTCGGGCGCGTCCGCCAGGTGCACACCATCGGCATGCGCTTCGCGATCGACATCATGTGGTGCGACCGGCGCGGGCGCGTCCTGCGCGTCGAGACCCTCGTGCCGGGTCGGGTGTCGAGGATCGTCTGGAGGGCGGCGACGGTGATCGAGGCGACGGCGGGCGCGATGGCGCGATGGGGTGTGGAGCCCGGCGCCCGGATCGAGATCGTGGGGGAGGTGGGGGCGTGAGCATCGGACGGCTCGTGCTCGTCGCAACCCCCATCGGCAACCTCGGCGACCTCTCGCCGCGGGCGGTCGAGGCGTTGCGCGACGCCGACGTCATCTGCGCCGAGGACACCCGGCGCACGCGCGCGCTGATGACCCACGCGGGCGTCACCGCGGCGCGTCGGCTCGTCGCGCTCCACGAGCACAACGAGCGGCAGCGGGCCGAAGAGCTGGTCGAGCGGATCCGGCGCGGCGCGCACGTCGTGTTCGTCACCGACGCGGGCATGCCCGGCGTGTCCGACCCGGGGGCGCGGCTCGTGCGGGTGGTCGCGGAGGCGGGCATGGAGGTGCGGGTCGTGCCCGGGCCGAGCGCGGTGCTCGCGGCGCTGGTGCTGTCGGGCCTGCCCACCGAGCGGTTCGCGTTCGAGGGCTTCCTGCCCCGCAAGGGCGCGGAGCGCAAGGCGCGCATCGCCGAGATCGCCGTCGAGCCGCGGACGGTGGTGCTGTTCGAGGCGCCCAACCGCGTCGTCGCGACGATCGCCGACCTCACCGCGGCGTGCGGGCCGGACCGGCCGGTCGCGATCGCGCGGGAGATCACGAAGGTCCACGAGGAGGTGTACCGCGGCTCCCTCGCCGACGCGCTCGCGCACATCAAGGAGGTCGAGCCGCGCGGCGAGCACTCCCTCGTGCTCGGTGGCGCACCCGCGGGCGCCCCGGCGAGCGACGACGACGTCGCGGACGCGGCCCGTCGGGCCGTCGCCGCGGGCGGTTCGGCCAAGGACGCCGCGACCGCCGTGGCGGCCGAGCTCGGCGTGTCGCACCGCCGCGCCTACGCCGCAGTGCTCGAGGCCCGCAAGGCCTGACCACGCCCCTGGGCTCCCCGCCCGGAGCCGAGGCTCGACTACGTTCGTGCGAATCTCGGACGCCGACGCGTCCGGTCGGCACGGCGCAGCGGAGGCGCAGTGAAGCGGTTCACGAGGTTGGCAGGGGTCCTGGGCGTCGCCGTGCTCGCGAGCACGGCGCTCGCGTTGACCGCGAACACCCCGGTGGGCGCGGGCCTCGGGGGCACCCTCCTCTTCGAGGAGACCACGCCCGGTGAGTACTCCTACGTCGTGCCGGCGGGCATCTGCTTCGTGACCGTCTCCGCGAGCGCGGGCCAGGGCGGCGACGGCTCGACCAACGGCGCCTCGGCGGGTACGGGCGGCAGCGGTCGCCGGATCAACGCGCGCGTCGCGGTCACGCCGGGTGAGACGCTCACGATCGTCGTGGGCGAGGCGGGTGCCGACGCCACTTCCACCGGCTCCACCGTGATCGCCGGCGACGGCGGCTTCGGCGGTGGCGGCGGCGGTGGCGCGGTCGCTACCGGTCCTGCCGGTGGTGGTGGCGGTGGTGGTGCCACCGCGGTGAGCACCGCGATCGGCCCGCTCGTGGTCGCCGGCGGTGGCGGCGGCGCGGCCAACGGCGCGAACGGTGGTGCGGGTGGCGACGTCGGCAACGGCGACGGCGTCACCGGCGCGAGCGGCGGGTCGGGCGCCATGAACGGCAACCCGGGCAGCTTCACGGTCCCGAGCGCCGGCGGCGGCGAAGGCAACGGCCGTTTCGGCGGTGGTGGCGGCGGGGGCTACAGCACGAGCAACAGCGGGCACGACGCGGGCGAGAGCGGCTTCTCGAGCGGTGTCGGCGGCAACGGTGGCGGCAACAGCGGTCCGCCGCAGCTCACCGCCGGTGACGGTGGTGCGGGTACCGCGGGCGGCGGCGACGGCGGCAACGGCGGCGGCGTGGACCTCCCGCCGAACGCGGCCGCGGGTGGTGGCGGTGCCGGTGGCGTCGGGTTCGCGGGCGGCGGCGGTGCGCTCGGTGCCGGCGGCGGTGGAGGCGGCGGGTACGGCGGCGGCAGCAGCGGCCGCTTCACGGTCGACGAGACCACGGCGGCCGGCGGCGGCGGCTCGTCGTTCATCGCGGCCGGTGCGAGTGTGGTCGTGAACGAGGCCGACAACACCGGCGACGGCGCGGTGGTGATCTCGTACAACGCCGCGACGGACCTGGTCTGCCCCGCGGCCGCGATCAGCTCCGAGGACCTCACCTTCACCGGCTGACCCAGCGACGCGCTCACGGTGCGTCCGTTCGTGTAGCCCTATTGCACTGAGGAACGCCTCGGAGGTCTCGTAACGTGGGTGCGGTGGGCACGCCGTTCTACGTCACGACGCCGATCTACTACGTCAACGACGCGCCCCACATCGGGCACGCGTACTCCACGATCGCGGCCGACGTCCTCGCCCGCTGGCGCCGGCTGTGCGGTGACGACGTCGTCTTCCTCACCGGCACCGACGAGCACGGCCTCAAGGTCCAGCGCGCGGCCGAAGCCCAGGGCATCACGCCGCAGGAGCTCGCCGACCGCAACGCCGAGCGGTTCCGCGAAGCGTGGGCCGAGCTCGAGATCTCGAACACCGACTTCATCCGCACCACCGAGCCGCGCCACCACGCGGCGGTCCAGGACTTCGTGCAGCGGGTCTACGACAACGGCTACATCGAGCTCGCCACCTACGAGGGCCTCTACTGCGTGAGCTGCGAGGCCTACTACACCGAGGACGAGCTGGACGCCGACGGCAACTGCCCGATCCACCACCGGCCGGTCGAGCGGGTCACCGAGGAGAACTACTTCTTCAAGCTCTCGCAGTTCGAGGACCGCCTGCTCGCGTTCTTCGACGAGCATCCCGACGCAGTCGTCCCGGAGACGCGCCGCAACGAGGTGCTCGGGTTCATCAAGCAGGGCCTGCGCGACTTCTCGATGAGCCGCACGTCGATCTCGTGGGGCGTGCCGCTCCCGTTCGACGAGCGCCACGTTGCCTACGTCTGGTTCGACGCCCTCTTCAACTACTGCACCGCGATCGGGTACGGCACCGACCCGGCGCGCTTCGAGCGCTTTTGGCCCGCCGACGTGCACATCGTCGGCAAGGACATCCTGCGCTTCCACGCCGTGTACTGGCCGGCGATGCTGATGGCCGCGGGTCTCGACCCGGCGAAGCACGTCGCCGCGCACGGCTTCCTGCTCGTCGGGGGCGAGAAGATGAGCAAGACGGGGCTCAACCAGATCAAGCCGGCCGATCTCGTCGCCGACTTCGGTGCCGACGGCGTGCGCTACCACCTGCTCGCGGACCATCGCTTCGGTCCCGACGGCGACTTCAGCTACGAGGCGATGGTGGCGCGCTACAACGCCGACCTCGCCAACAACTTCGGGAACCTCGCCAACCGCGTCCTCAACATGGCGGTCGGGTACTGCGACGGCGTCGCGCCGAGCGCGCGCGCCGGCGGTCCGCTCGTCGCCGCGGCCGAGCGCGCCGTCACCGACGCCACCGAGCGCATGGACCGGTTCGACTTCTCGGGCGCGTTCGAGGCGGTCTGGGGGCTGATCCGCGACGCGAACGCCTACATCGAGGACTCCGAGCCGTGGAAGCTCAACAAGGCGGGCGAGTCCGA
>CAZKTS010000159.1:0-3666 GCA_964555735.1 uncultured Bifidobacteriaceae bacterium | reverse complement strand
GATCACCGAAGGGCTGACCGCCGAGGGGTTCGACGTCGATGCGGTGCACGACGGCATGGACGGCTTGTGGCGTGCCCGTGAAGGCTCGTACGACGCGATCGTCCTCGACGTGCTCCTGCCCGGCATGAACGGGTACCGGGTGTGCAAGACGCTCAGGGACGAGGAGATCTGGACGCCGATCCTCATCCTCACGGCCAAGGACGGCGAGTGGGACGAGGCCGAGGCCCTCGACACCGGCGCCGACGACTTCTTGTCGAAGCCGTTCTCGTTCGTTGTCCTGCTCGCTCGTCTGCGGGCGCTGTTCCGCCGAGGTGCGCCGCCGCGCCCGGCCGTGCTCGAGGTCGGGCCGCTCCGGCTCGATCCCGCGTCGAGGACCGCGACGCACGGCGACACCGAGGTCACGCTCACCGCACGGGAGTTCTCACTGCTCGAGTACCTCATGCGGCGCGACGGCAACGTCGCATCGAAGCCGGAGATCCTGGACCATGTGTGGGGCATGGACTTCGCCCGCGACCCGAACGTCGTCGAGGACTACATCGGCTACCTCCGCAAGAAGAACGACCAGCCGTTCGGCACGGAGCTCATCACCACGGTCCGCGGTGCGGGCTACCGCCTGGTCGCCGACCGGCTCCCCGGCAAGGCCTGACGACGATGGGGGTGCGGCTCCGCGTCACGCTCGCCGCGGCCGGACTGTTCGCGGTCGCACTGACCATCGCGTCGTTCGTGCTGGTCAACACCGTCCACGACAACCTCGCCGACGAGATCGCCCAGACGAACCAGGAGCAGCTCGACGCGATCGCCGCCCAGCTCGAGCGCGGCACCGATCCCGGCAGCATCGACGTGCCCGACGCCGGCAACGGCCAGCCGCGCGTCACCGTGAGGGCCCAGGGCCAGAACCCCGTCCCGGCCGTCCCGGGACAGAACCGTCCGCCGCTGCGACCCGACGATCCGCGCGTGCGGGCGCAGCGAACCATCGAGACGGCGAAGGGCACCGTCACGCTGGTCGCCGAGCAGTCGCTCGCCGAGGTCGACAGCACCGTCGACAGCGTGACCAGTGCGCTCTACCTCGGCGTCCCCGCACTGGTCCTGCTCGTGGCCGGCCTCACCTGGTGGCTCACCGGCCGCGCCCTCCGACCCGTCGAAGCGATCCGCGCCGAGGCCGCGGCCATCACCGGCTCCACGATGCACCGGCGGGTCCCGGAGCCCGACACCGACGACGAGATCGGTCGGCTCGCCCGCACCATGAACTCGATGCTCGAGCGCCTCGAGGACGCGTCGTCCCGGCAGCGCCGGTTCGTGTCCGACGCGTCGCACGAGCTCCGCAGCCCGGTCGCGTCGATCCGCGCCCAGCTCGAGGTCGCTCTGCGGCGCGGGCCCGACGCCGACTGGCCGACGGTCGCGGCACGCGTGCTCGACGAGGACGACCGACTCGAGCAGGCGGTCGACGAGCTGCTCGAGCTCGCACGCACCCAGGAGGACGGCGCCGGCGAGACGGCCGAAGTCGACCTCGACGACATCGTCCTCGAGGAGACCGCGCGGGCCCGTCGGGTCCCGATCGACACCAGCCAGGTCCTCGCCGGCCGCGTGCTGGGCAACGAGCGCCAGCTGGCCCGCGTCGTGCGGAACCTGCTCGACAACGCGTGCCGCCACGCGGCATCGAAGGTCGCGCTGACCCTGGGCGAGCGCGACGGCGCGGTCTGGTTCGTCGTCGACGACGACGGACCCGGGATCCCACCTGCCGACCGCGCGCGCGTCTTCGACCGCTTCACGCGCCTCGACGAGGGACGCGCGCGCGACGCCGGCGGCGTCGGGCTCGGGCTCTCGATGGTGAAGGCGATCGTCGAGCGCCACGGCGGCTCGGTCGCGGTCGACGACGCGCCGCTCGGTGGCGCCCGGTTCGTCGTCCGGCTCCCCACGCCGATCTGAGCACCGCGCCACCGGGTGGCGCCGTAGATTGCGGCTGCCCATGACCGAGCTCACCCTGGCGTCCTTCAACACGCACTACGGCATGCGGCCGGGCCGGACGCCCGGGCGGCCGTACGACGTCACCGCCGCGCTGCGCTCGCTCGACGCCGAGGTCCTCGCCATCCAAGAGGTGTGGCGACCCGACGGCGAGGCCGGCGTGGTCGACGTCGCGGCCGCCGAGCTCGGCTACGCGGTCCACCACCTCGAGCTGGGCCGCGCCACCGTCAGCGGACGCTGGCCGCACGCGGACCCCGACGGGGAAGGCACGATCGGCGTCGCCGTGCTCACCCGCGGCCGGGCCCGGATCGTCGGCCCCATCGTCGTCGGGCCGACGCTGGGCGATCCCATCACCGACCGCGCGGTGCTCCACAGCGAGCTCGCCCTGGGCGACGACGCGACACCGCTCCAGCTCGTCGTGGTGCACCTCTCGTCACGACTCCCCCACGCGCCACCGATCCAGCTCTCCCGGCTGGCTCGCGCCGTGCCGCCACCGGGCGTGCCCGCCGTGGTCGCGGGCGACTGCAACTTCTGGGGACCCGGTGTGCGCACGTTCTTCCGGGGTTGGACGCGTGCGGTGCGCGGTCGGACGTGGCCCGCAGCCCGTCCGCACAGCCAGATCGATCACGTGCTCGTGCGTCCCGACGACGTCGAGGTCATCGAGGGACGCGTCCTCCCCGACGTCGGATCGGATCACCGACCCGTGCGGGTGGTGCTGCGGCCGCGACGTTGAGGCCGTGTGCCGCAGCAGCGCTAGGCGCTGAGGCCGTAGTACCCGAGCAGCTGGCCGTAGAGGTTGAGGATCGTCGACGCGTAGGTCGTCGAGGTCGCCCAGTTGCCGTTGCCCATCTGGTTCCAGGTCGGCGCCTTGCCCTTGGGACCGACGAGGTGGAAGCGGGGATCGACGCACGGGTACGCGAGGGGCGGCACCGAGCACGTGGTGGCCGACGGGTCCGCGTAGGCGCGCAGGTGCTGGATCTGCGCGCGCACCCCGATCTGGGGCGAGAAGAACTGGGCGGGCGCGCCGCCGCTGTCGGTCGCACCGATGCCCGCGTAGTTGTGGTAGCCGGGCGGGACCGAGCCGGTGAAGCGGAACCACCCGGTCTCGACGATCGACTGCAAGAACGCGACATCGCCGCGCACACCCTCGGCGGCGCCTTCGGAGATGTAGAAGCTCGCGAGCGTCCCGACGTCCACCGCGGCTCGGTAGCCACCCGGTGAGCGCGCGTTGAACCACTGGGCGAGCTGGGCCGCGCTGACGCGTGACGGCCCCATGATCGAGACGGTCCCGACCGCCGCGGTCACGCCGGCGGGGGGCGCGGGGCTCGTCGGCGGCTTGCACGCGGCCAAGGTGGCCGCCGCGGCGAGCGCGACGGCAACGCCGACGAGGCGGCGCCGGCGCCTGGCCGGAGGCCGGCGTTCGGGGGTTGGGGTCGTTGTGGCCATCGTGGACGGTGATCGACCCCGTTGGTGGTGGGGTTGAGGGGCAGTTGCCACGATGGCTGCGCCGATCAGCGGCCGGTCTGGCCCGGCATCCGGAGGACCGGCTCGGGCACCCGCACCAGGGTCGAGGCCAGCGTGGTCGTCGTCACGGGGAGCGAGGTCGTCGTGAGGGCCGTTGCCGGCACCGTCGGCGCCGGCAGGGTGACCTCGACCGCGGGCGGACCCGCCGAGGCGGTGCGCAGCCGCAGACGACCGGCTTCC
>CAZKTS010000158.1:0-4263 GCA_964555735.1 uncultured Bifidobacteriaceae bacterium | reverse complement strand
CGACCGGCGGGGCGACATGAACTCTCCATCGTACTGAAAGGGGACAGATCGCCCCCGGTCGGGTGGCCTACCCTCAGCCAACGTGGTGCCGAGCACGGTGGTTCCCGACCTCGCCAGCGCTCCCGTCGTGGTGCGCGCCGGCTCGGCCGCGGTCGTGGCCGCCGAACCGGTCGAGGTCGTCCGTCGCACCGGGGACACGGCCTTCACCGCCCTCGACGACCTCACGCCCGGCTGGTGGGCCGGCTACCTCACCTACGACCTCGGGCGGTCGGTCGAGCGAGTCCGCCCCCGGCTCGGCGACGACCTGGGGCTGCCCGACCTGGTCCTGGCCCGCTACGAAGCCCGGGCGATCGTCGGCCAGTCGGGCACCCGGTTCGCCGGGCCCCGACGGGCGGCAGCAAACCTCCAGCGGCTCCTGGACCGGGCGCCGGCGGTCCCGGACCGGCCCGAGCCCCTCGGCCGCGCCCATTCGAGCCTGGACCGGGACGAGTTCGAGGCCGGCGTCCGGGCGATCGTCGGGCTCATCGAGGCCGGCGACTGCTACCAGGTGAACCTGACCCGTCGCCTCACGTGGGATCGCCCGGCCGACCCTCGTGGGCTCCACGACTCGCTGGCGCGCGTGAACCCCGCACCCCACTCGGCGCTCCTCGGCTTCGGTGCCGCCGCAGGTGACGATGTCGCCGTGGTCTCGGCGTCGCCGGAGCGCTTCCTCTCGTGGCGCGGTCAGGAGGTGGAGACCCGTCCGATCAAGGGCACGGGCACCGATCCGCACCTGCTCGCGACGAGCGCCAAGGACCGGGCCGAGAACCTCATGATCGTCGACCTCGCGCGCAACGACCTCGGCCGGGTCTGCGAGTACGGCAGCGTCGTGGTGCCCGAGCTGTTCGGCGTGGAAGCCCACCCGGGCCTCCACCATCTCGTGAGCACCGTGCGCGGCCGTCGCCGCGCCGACGTCGGGATCGGCGACCTGCTGCGCGCGACGTTCCCGCCTGCGTCGGTCACCGGCGCGCCGAAGCCGCGGGTGCTCCAGGCCATCGAGGACCTCGAGCCGGTGCGACGCGGGGTCTACTGCGGCGCGGTCGGTTGGCTCGACACCGAACGCGGCGAGGGTGATCTCGCCGTCGCGATCCGCACCTTCACGATCGCCGGCGGCCGGACGCACCTCGGGGTCGGCGGCGGCATCGTCGCCGACTCCGAGCCGAGCGCGGAGTGGGACGAGACCGAGCTCAAGGCGGCGCGCCTGCTCGCGGCGGCCGGCGTGCTGCCCGCCCCGGTGCCGACGTGAGGATGCCGACATGACCGCGCGGCCCACGAAGGTCGTCGTCGACGGCGAGCTCCTCGACCTCGAGGTCGCCCGCGTGTCCCCGGTCGACCACGGCCTGCTCGTCGGCGACGGCGTGTTCGAGACGTTGCGCATCTACCGCGGGGTGCCGTTCGCGTGGACGCGCCACCTCGACCGCCTGCGGGTGTCGGCCGCTGGCCTCGGCCTCACGGTCCCGACGGACGGCGAGCTGCGCGAGCAGTCGGAGCGGGTCATCGCGGCCAACCACCTCGAGGAGGGACGGCTCCGCATCACCGTGACCGGCGGCCCGGCCCCGCTCGGGTCCGAGCGGGGCGACGAGCCGCCGACTGTGGTCGTCGCCGCGAGCAGCGCTCGGCCCTGGCCCGAGACCACCGACGTGGTCGTCGTGCCGTGGGCCCGCAACGAGCTGGGGGCGACCGCCGGGCTCAAGACCATCTCCTACGCAGAGAACGTACGAGCGCTGGCCCACGCGCACGAGCACGGCGCGGGCGAGGCGGTGTTCCCGAACACGCGCGGGCACCTGTGCGAGGCCACCGGCTCCAACGTGTTCGTCGTGCGTGACGACATCGTCGCGACGCCGCCCGCCGAGGCCGGCTGTCTGCTCGGGGTCACGCGCGCGCTCGTGCTCGAGCTCTGCGTCGCGCTCGACATCGCGGCCGAGGAGCGCATCGTCGCGGTGCAGGAGCTGCGCGACGCCGACGAGGCCTTCCTCACGTCGAGCACGCGCGAGGTGCAGGGCATCGCCCGCGTCGACGGCCATCCGCTCGCCACCGCCCCCGGGCCCATCACCGCCCGCCTCGACGCCGCCTTCCGCGACCTCGTCGCCCGCGACCTCGACCCCTCGCGCGCACGTTCTTGGCCCGTTCGACCCCCACAGCGGGTGTTCAACGTGCCAAGAACCGCCCTGGCGCTCCTGCGCGACGGTCAGACGGGGCGGAGGTGGACGACGTCGCCGGCGGTGACGGTGATCGGCGGGCCGTCGTCGGGGGTGACGAGCAGCGCGCCGACGGCGTCGACGCCGGTCGCGGTCCCCTCCACCACCTCGCCGCCGAGGTCAGCTCGCACGCGGCGACCGATGGTCGACAGCCGGGCGCGGTACTCGTCGGCCACCGCATCGAGCGTGTCGAGCCGCGCGCCCAGGCCGTCGAGGAAGCCGTCGAGCACCCGATCACGGCCGACGGCGCGTCCGGCCTCGAGGTTGCACGCGGTCGCGATGCCGGCGAGCTCGTCGGGCACCGCGGGCCAGTCGACGTTGCACCCCGCGCCGATCACCACCGCCCGCACCTCGCCCGCGGCCGAGACGTCGGCCTCGGCGAGCAGCCCCGCCAGCTTCTTGTCGCCCACCACGAGGTCGTTGGGCCACTTGAGCATCGCGGTGACCCCGGCCGCCGCCAGGACGGCGTCCGCCAGCGCGCACCCGGCGGCCATCGTGAGGACCTGCGCGGTCGTGGTGTCGACGGGCCGTGCTGGGGTAGGCCGGACCAGCACCGACACGAGGAGCGAGGCCCCGGGCGGTGCCACCCAGGTGCGGCCTCGTCGGCCCCGCCCGGCAGTCTGATGGTCGGCCACCGCGACCAGGCCGTCGGCCGCCCCGGCCCGGGCTTCGTCCAGCACCCAGCGGTTCGTGGAGTCGAGCTCGGCGAACCGGCGGACCGTCCAGCGGGCACTCTCCCGGCTGGCGGGGGCGTCGGCCATCACCCGTAGGATACGGGGCCCGCTTCGCCGGGCAGCCCGACACCGACGACCACTCCCAGGACAGGGGCGCTCGTGCTCTCGAAGATCCTGATCGCGAACCGCGGCGAGATCGCCGTGCGCGTCATGCGGACCTGCCGAGAGCTCGGCATCCCGACCGTCGCGGTCTACAGCGACCTCGACCGCAACGCCCTCCACACCCGCTTCGCCGACGAGGCGTACGCGCTCGGTGGCCAGACCGCAGCCGAGAGCTACCTGAACACCGAGCGGATCCTCGAGGTCATCCAGGAGAGCGGTGCCGACGGCGTCCACCCCGGCTACGGGTTCTTCGCCGAGAACGCCGACTTCGCCCGTGCCGTCGCCGATGCGGGTGTGGCGTGGATCGGCCCGCCGCCCGAGGCCATCGAGGTGATGGGCGACAAGATCTCGTCCCGCAAGGCCGCCGCCGCGTCCGACGTCGCCTCGGTGCCCGGCACCCTCGAACCGATCGGCGACGTCAGCGAGATCGTCGCGTTCGGTGAGGAGCACGGCTGGCCGGTCGCGATCAAGGCCGCCTACGGCGGTGGCGGCAAGGGGCTGAAGGTCGTGCACAGCGCCGACGAGGCCGCCGCCGGCCTCGAGTCGGCGGCGCGCGAGGCGCAGGCGTACTTCGGGCGCTCGGAGGCGTACCTCGAGCGCTACCTCACCAAGCCCCGCCACATCGAGATCCAGGTCTTCCTCGACACCCACGGCAACGCGGTCTGGCTGGGCGAGCGCGACTGCTCGACGCAGCGCCGCCACCAGAAGCTCATCGAGGAGACGCCCGCGTTCGGCCTCGACGACGCCACGCGCACCGCGATGGGCGAGGCCGCGGTGAAGGTCGCGCTCGGCTGCGGCTACGTGAACGCCGGGACCGTCGAGATGCTCTACCAGGACGGCGAGTTCTGGTTCCTCGAGATGAACACCCGCCTCCAGGTGGAGCACTGCGTCACCGAGGAGGTCACGCAGCTCGACCTCGTGGCCGAGCAGATCCGGGTGGCGTCGGGCGAGCCGCTCTCGTTCACCCAGGACTCCGTCGAGCGGCGCGGCCACTCGATCGAGTGCCGCATCAACGCGGAGGACCCGTCGAAGGGCTTCCTCCCCTCCCCCGGCACCATCAGCCGCCTCCGACTCCCGTCGGGGCCCGGCGTGCGCTGGGACGGCGGCTACGAAGAGGGCGACACGATCTCGCAGTACTACGACAACCTCGTCGGCAAGCTCGTGGTGTGGGCACCCGATCGCGATCGCGC
>CAZKTS010000157.1:0-21027 GCA_964555735.1 uncultured Bifidobacteriaceae bacterium | reverse complement strand
CCCTGGTCGCGCAGCGCCCACACCTGGAGCATCTCGCCGAGCTTTCGGGGCACGAAGCCGAACAGGGCCCGGAGGATCTGATCGTCGTCGCTGTCGGCCGCGCTGATCGCCCCACCGGTGAGGGCCACCGTCCAGCTCGAGAGCGCGATGTCCCAGCTCTTGATGCGGCTGACCTCGTACGCGAGGACTGCCTCCAGCTCGTCGCGAGAGAGCACGGCGCTCAGGCCGGTGGTGACGCCGATGATGCTCTTCGACGGGCGCGTGCCCACCCCGAACGAGTTGGGCGCCGGATCGTCGATGACCGCGAAGCGGGGCGGATCGATGTCGGCGGGGATGGCCAGCGCCTCGAGCAGGTTCTTGACCTCGCGATGGGCGTCGCCGTCGGCAATCGTGGCTCCGGTCTCGCGCAGCACCTGCCGCTCGAGCCGGCGACGTGCGAACGGGATCTTGAACAGCGCGACGAGCAGGCCCACGACGAACGACAGCACGACGATGGCGCCGATCCCGATGCTGATGATCTTCGCCTCGTCGCCGTCGGTGGGGAAGATGTCGAAGTTGAACATCGCCGCGATGATGAAGCCGAGCGTCACCGCGACGGCTGCGAGCGCGACCGCGAGCATGTAGTTGATCGTCGCGAGGACGACGACCGCGATGATACGCAGCCGGTTGCGGCGCGCGAAGAGATCCGTCGAGTTCGCCATCAGGACGCTGCCCGTCTCGCTAGGCGGGAACCGGAGCGCCGCCGCGCTCCATGCACTGCACGTCGAACCAGATCGGCAAGAGGTACTTCACGTAGAACGCGTGCACCACGAGGTCACCGGTCACGAGATCCCGGTACTCCTTGATCTGCACGCGGTCGTCCTTCTCCTGCCACCGCTTGCACCTCTCGAGGAGGTCGTCGACCTCGGCTCGGGTGTCCTGCAGGAGACCGAGGTGGTCGTAGCCCGGCGAGCTCATCGGCTTCGGGCTCTCGGCGAGCAGGATGAAGTCTCCGCTCTCGCCGAGCAGCAAGATGTGGCACAGCTGGCCGACGACCTCGGTGTCGACCCCCTGCCATCCGAACACGTCGCCGTAGAACGCATCGACCTCCTTGCGGAAGTCGTCGTCGAGCGTGCCCTCCGGGTACGTCAGCTCCATGTGGTTCAGCCGCATGGCGCAACGGTAGCCAGCGTCGGGAGATCAGTTGAGGCTGGGATCGGCCGGGAACTCGGCGAAGAGGCGGGTGCTCCCGCCCTGGCGACGCAGGACGGTGCGCCAGAGCTCGCCGGGCTCACGGGTCCACGCGTCGCTCGGGTGGGCGTCCACGACGAACCAGCCGTTCGCCGCGACCTCACCGTCGAGCTGCCCCGGGCCCCAGCCCGCGTACCCGGCGTAGACGCGGATCGTGTCGACCGCGGGCACGACATCGGCCGGGATGCGCTCGAGGTCGACGGTGCCGAGATCACCGAAGAGCGGCGCGAACCCGTCGCCGTCCCGCTCGTCGCTGCGCCGTCCCAGCCCGATCGCCGCCTCGGGCTGCACCGGGCCGCCCATGAAGACAACGCCCGGGTCGGCCGCGACCGCGGCCCAGTCGGGCAGCAGCTCGGCGACGTCGGCCGCGGTCGGACGGTTGAGCACGACACCGAGCGCGCCCTCGAGGTTGTGCTCCAGCACCAGCACGACGGTCCGGAAGAAGTTGGGGTCCTCGAGATCGGGCGTCGCGACGAGGAGCTTGCCGCGCAGCTCCGGCACCGCTCAGGTGATGTCGAGCGACAACATGCGGATCGCGTTGCCGCGCACGATCCTGTAAATCGTCTCGTCGTCGAGGCCGGCGAACATCTTCTCGGCGACCTCCTTGGTGTGCGGCCACGTCGAGTCCGTGTGCGGGTAGTCGGTCTCGAACGTGATGTTGTCGACCCCGACTTCGTCGAGCGAGTGCAACCCGTGCTGGTCGCGGAAGAAGCAGCCGTAGATCTGCTTGAAGTAGTAGGTGGACGGCGGCTCCGGCACGAGGTCGCGCACCCCGCCCCACGCGCGGTGCTCCATCCAGACGTCGTCGGCGCGCTCGAGGATGTAGGGGATCCATCCGATCTGGCCCTCGGAGTACGCGAGACGCAGCTCCGGGAAACGCACGAGCACGCCAGAGAAGAGGAAGTCGCTCATCGACGCCATCGCGTTGCCGAACGACAGCGTGGCGGCGACCGCCGCGGGCGCGTCGACCGACGTGGCCGGCATCTTCGACGACGAGCCGATGTGCATGCACACCACCGTCTCGGTCTCGGCGCACGCGGCGAGGAACGGGTCCCACTCGCCGGAGTGGATGCTCGGCAGGCCGAGGTGGGGCGGGATCTCACTGAAGCACACCGCCCGCGCGCCCCGGGCCGCGTTGCGGCGCACCTCGGCGGCGGCTGCGGCGACGTCCCAGAGCGGGATGATCGGCAGCGGCAGCAGGCGGCCGTCGCTGTCGCCGCACCACTCCTCCACCATCCAGTCGTTGTACGCGAGCACGCACGCCATGCCGAGGTCGTGGTCGCTCGCCTCGAGGAACGTCTGGCCGCAGAAACGCGGGAACGTCGGGAAGCAGAGCGACGCGTCGACGTGGTTCATCAACATGTCGTCGACGCGCGCCTTCGGGTCGTAGCAGCCGGGGCGCATCTCGTCGTAGGTGATCGGCGAGAGCGTCATGTCGTCGCGGTCGAAGCCCACCGCCGCGACGTGACGCTTGTGCGGCAGCACCTGGCCGTCGAACACCCAGCAGTCGGCCTGAGGTGCGGCGTCGTCGAACTCGAGCTCGTAGGTGCCGCCACCGATGTGCTTCATGCCCGCGATGCCCTTGCGCACGACGTGCGGGCCGGCCTCCCGGAAGCGCTCGGGCAGCCAGGTCTCCCACACGTGCGGGGGCTCGACCACGTGGTCGTCGACGCTGACGATCATCGGGATCGTTGGGGTCTCGACCGAGCTCACAGGCTCTCGCTCTCGTCCGGGGGCACCGCCGAATCTGACGGGTCGTCACATCGTATCGGGGACGCCCTCGCTCCTTCCTGGCCCGGCCCCCTAGCGTGAGGTGATGACCCACGACCTCGTCGTCCGGGGCGGCACCGTCGTCGACGGCACCGGCGCCGCGGGGCGGCCCGCCGACGTCGCCATCGACGGCGATCGCATCACCGCGATCGGTGCGGTCGAGGACCGCGGCCGCCGGGAGATCGACGCCGACGGGAAGCTGGTCACCCCGGGCTTCGTCGACGTCCACACCCACCTCGACGCCCAGCTCGCCTGGGATCCGGTCGGGTCGTCGTCGTGCTGGCACGGCGTCACCACCGTCGCGATCGGCAACTGCGGGGTCACGTTCGCCCCGGTGCAGTCTCGTGACCACACCTACCTCGCCGACGTGATGGAGGCGGTCGAGGACATCCCCGCCACGACCATCCTCGACGGCCTGCCCTGGGACTGGGAGACCTACGGCGAGTACCTCGGGTGGCTCGACCGCACCCCGAAGGGCGTCAACGTCGGCGGCATGGTCGGGCACTGCGCGCTGCGCTACTACGTGATGGGCGAGCGCAGCCTCGATCCCGACGTGGACCCGACCGACGACGACCTCGGCGCGATGACCGACCTCGTCGACGAGGCGATGCGCGCCGGCGCACTCGGCTTCTCGTCGTCACGCACGCTGCGTCACCGCGTGCCCGGGGGCCGCTTCGTGCCGGGCACGTACGCCGAGGAGCGCGAGCTGCTGGCGTTCGCGGAGGTGCTGGCGCGGCACGGCCGCGGCGTGTTCGAGGTCGCGCCACGCTTCGACGGCGACGGCCCGACACTCCCGCGCGTCGAGTCCGAGCTGGCGTGGATGGCCACGGTGAGCGAGCGGTCCGGGCGACCCCTCACCTTCGGCCTGACCCACACCCACGCGCAGGGCGACCACTACCAGCACGCGATCGCGCTCGCTCGCGAGGCGAACGCACGGGGCGCGCAGCTCCGACCCCAGACCACGCCGCGGTTCATCGGTGTGCTCACGGGCATCGCGCACCGCACGCCGTTCGACGCGCACGCGCCATGGCGCGCGCTCCACGACCTGTCGCTGACCGAGCGGCTCGACGTGCTGCGCGACCCGACGCGGCGGGCCGAGCTGGTCGACGTGGCTCGCGACGACCGCGCCGGCCTCGACGTCTTCTTCCTCCTGAACGACGAGCACGACCTCGCCCGCTACGACTGCCCGCCCGAGCTCGCGCTCACCGCGATCGCGGATGCCCGCGGCGTGACCCCCGTGGAGGCCTTCGTGGACCTGGCCCTCGAGACCGACGGCCGGGTCGTGCTCTCGTGGCCGCTGCTCAACCAGAGCGTCGACGCCATCGGCGAGATGCTGCGGCAGCCGGAGGTGATGAACGGGCTCGCCGATGCCGGCGCGCACTGCGGCCAGACCATGGACGCCAGCACCCCGACGTACCTCCTCACCTACTGGGCGCGCGACCGGGGCGTGCTCACGCCCGAGGACGCGATCCGTCGGCTCACGTCCGACACGGCGGCCACGTTCGGCATCACCGATCGGGGTGTGCTCCGGGAGGGTGCGTTCGCGGACGTCAACGTCCTCGACTGGGAGGCGCTCGCCCTGCCCGTGCCGGAGTTCGTCCACGACTTCCCCGGTGGCGCCGGCCGCTACCTGGGCCGAGCGCGCGGCTACGACGCCACGATCGTCAACGGCTCGGTGTTCATGGAGGACGGCGAGCACACCGGCGCCCTCACCGGCACCGTCGTCCGCGGCTGAGCTACTCGGCCTTCGAGAAGAGCTTCACCGCGAGGGTGAGCATGGCGACGCCGAAGGCGATCGTGATCAGGGCGTCGGCCCAGAGCGGGACGACCCAGTCGCCGATGGTGAGCGGCACCGCGCTCGGGAGCACGACACGACGGATGGCGTCGACGCCGTAGGTCGCAGGGTTCAGGCGCGTGAGCACCGCGAGCCAGGCGGGCAGCGCGACCAGCGGGAAGATCGCGCCCGACAGGAACAGCATCGGCTGCATGACGAGCGCCATCACCATCTGGAAGCTCTCCATCCGCTGCATCCGCGCCGCGACGACGATGCCGAACGCGGTCAACGAGAACGCCAGCAGGAGCATGAAGCCGACCATCTCGAGGAAGCTCGTCACCGTGAAGGACACGCCGACGATCGGCGCGAACACGACGAGCACGAGGCCCTGGACGACCGACACGGTGCCGCCACCGAACGCCTTGCCCAGGACGATCGACGAGCGGTGCACGGGCGCGACGAGCATCTCGCGCATGAAGCCGAACTCCCGGTCCCACACGATCGCGATGGCCGAGAACAGCGCCGAGGTCAGCACCGACATCGCGAGGATGCCGGGGAACAGGTACTGCTGGTAGTCGACCCCGGCGGCGCCCTGGCTGCCGATCGCGTTCTCGAGGCCGGCGCCCAGCACGAACAGGAAGAGGATCGGCTGGGCGATGCCCGAGATGATCCGGGTCGGCATGCGGCGCAGGCGGATGAGGTCCCGGCGCCAGACCATGAGGATGGCCCGGGTGTTCCGCACGAACGGGCCCTCGTGGCCCATCGTCGTCGGGGCGACGAGGTCGGGCGCGGCCTGCGGGAGCGTCGTGTCGGCCATCGTCAGCTCCGCCGGAACCCGCGGACCATCGCGTTCATCTTGAACTGGTCGTTGCTCCCGGCCTCGGCGTCGCGGATCGCCCGCCCGGTGTACTTCATGAAGACGTCGTCGAGGCTCGGACGGCGCACGGTGACGCTCTGCACCCCCACCCCGTCGAGGTGCTCGAACAGTCGAGGGACGAAGCCCTCACCGTCGGGCACCCGGAGCACGAGGCCGTCGTCGGTGAGCTCGCCCTCGACGTCGAGTCCGCGCACGAGCAGGTCGCGTGCGGCCGCGTCGTCGCTCGTCGTCAGGGTCACGACGTCGGCGCCGACCGACGCCTTCAGCGCGCTCGGCGTGTCGATGGCGACGATGCGGCCACCGTCGATGATCGCGATGCGATCGCACCGCTCCGCCTCGTCCATGTAGTGGGTGGTGAGGAACATGGTCGTCGACTCGCGTTGCCGCAGCGTGTCGACGTAGTCCCAGATGTGGACCCGGGTCTGTGGGTCGAGACCGATGGTCGGCTCGTCGAGGAAGAGCACGCGCGGCGCGTGCAGCAGCCCCCGAGCGATCTCCAGCCGGCGCTTCATCCCGCCCGAGTAGGTCCGCACCTGCTGGTCGGCGCGGTCGGCGAGCCCGACCATGTCGAGCAACGGCGCGGCGCGCTCGCGCACCTGTGCCGGGTGGCAGCCGTAGAGGACGGCGTGGAACTTCAGGTTCTCCGCGCCGGTCAGGTAGTCGTCGAGCGTGATCTCCTGGAAGACCAGGCCGATGTTCGAGCGCACCGCGCTCGGCTCGGTCGCGACGTCGTGACCCGCGACGGTCGCCCGCCCGCCGCTGGGTTGCAGCAGCGTGCAGAGGATCGAGATCGTCGTGGTCTTGCCGGCACCGTTCGGGCCGAGGAAGCCGAACAGCTCCCCCGGCTCGACGGCGAACGACACGTCGTCGACCGCGGTGAACTCACCGAAGCGGCGGACGAGGCCATCGACCTCGACCGCCGCAGCGGTGGCGCTCACCGGGTCGAGCGCACGACTAGCAGGTGCTCGCGCCGCCGAAGAAGCCCTGGCGGAAAGCGGCGATGAGCTGGAACGTCGCGTCGAGGGTCGGGTCCACGCCCCGGTTCTTGGCGTAGTCGATGATCGTCGACACGGTCTCGTCGAGGTCGCCCGGCGAGATCTGCACGTTGCCCGTGCCGTCCGGGTTCAGGTCGAACTGCTGGCTCGACAGCTGGCCGTCGTACAGCGCCCGGGCGAAGCCGCCCGTGTAGCAGTACTGCTGGATCGCCGCCTCGTCGGTCGTGGTGTCGAAGCCCTGCTGCTGCTGGGTGTACGTCGCGAACGGAACGCCGAACAGCGTGGTCACGCCGAAGTCGCCGATGTCGTCGTAGACGTGCTGGACGTAGTCCTCCTCGAACCCGATGTACGGGTCGTTCTCGTCCAGGCAGTAGAAGACCCGGTTCTCGATCTCGTCGGTGTCGAGCGGGCGCCCGCCGCAGTCGACGTCATCGGAGCTCGAGTCGAAGCTGTAGATGTCGTCGATCGAGAACGGCACGTAGCCGGCCGCGTTCTGCGTGTAGAAGTCGTTCAGGATGTCGACGCTGATCGGGATGACGTCCTCGGCCGGCACGTTCTCGTCGGCCTCGTCGCAGATCCCGCCGGGGCACGCCAGCTCGGTCACGAGCCCGTCACCCAGCGCGGGCGGCGGGGCGTCGAAGTACGTCGCACACTCCGAGGCATCGGCCTGGAAGCCCTCCTGGAACGCCGCGGCCCGGTCGAAGCCGTTGCCGTGCGCGCCCTGCTGGTTCAGGTCGGTGCCCACCGGGTCCTTGAACTGCACCAGCGCAGCGAGACCCTGGTCGAGGTTGCCGTTGGCGAGACCGAGGCGGCCCCGGCCTGCCTTCAGGTTCGAGACCCACGCGCCGGCGAAGCAGTCGGCCTGGAGCTCCTGCTGGATGTCGGGCGCGTCGTCGTTCTCGGCCCGGTCCTGGATCGCGTGGCCCCACTCGTGGGCGAGCACCAGCGCGATGGCGAAGTCCCCGAACTCGTTGTAGAGGCGCGGGAACAGCTCCTCGTTGTCGTACGCGATGTAGTTGTCCTTGTAGCAGTAGAAGGCGTTGTTCTCGGCGTCGTCGTAGGTGAGCACCTGGCCCTGGCACTTCGGCAGCTTGGTGCCGGGCTCCGCCGCGAAGATGCGGTCGTCGGGGATCGGCTCGTAGTCGTCGCCGTAGACGTCCGGGAACTCGTCGGACCAGAAGTCCTGGATGTCGTCGATCGCGAGCTGGATCGTCTTCTCGTAGCCCTTGGCCGGCTCCGGCGCCCCGATGTCCTCGTCGTCCAGCGTGGGATCCTCGCTGCCCCCGCCGCTCGGGTTGTCGCTCCCCGCGTACGCCGGGATGCCCGCCACCGACACCAAGACTGCAATGACCGCACAGAGCGTGATGAAACGACGCACTCGCATCCCTCCGGACTCAGACCATCCCCGTGGCGAGCAGTCTGCCTCACGCGAGGGGCCCTGAACCACGCGGGGCACGAAGAAGCACGGATCCCCGCGATCCGCCCTGCCCGGGCCGGCGTCGGGGGACAATGCACGCGTGCCCGACGAATTTCGCGACGCGCTGGACCGGGCGATCGACCTCGTCGATCTCGACGAGCTGCTCCGCCTCATCGACGGTCGCTGCGCGGTCCGCGACTGGGACGGGCTCGAGCAGCTGCGCGCCCGATGCGATGCCGCGAACGACGCCGGCCGCCAGCTCTGGCCGGCCACGGCGCACGCCGAGTACCGCCTGGCGCTCGAGGCGGCGCCGGCCTACGCCGCCGCGGTCCTCGTGGAGGGCGCGGGGCGGTTCGCGCCCGGCCCGTTGCCCGAGGTCGCGGCCCAGGCGCACTCCTGGCACGACCTCGCCCCGAACGCGCCCAGCGGTGCGCCGGCGGTCCTCACCGCGCACGAGCGGGTGGTCCGCGGCGAGGACTGCCGCGACCTTGCGCCGGAGGGCCCCGCCGTGCTCGACCTGCCACTCGTGCTCGCACCGTGGGAGCCCGAGTACGCAGTCGCCGAGTACCGCGCCCACGAGGTCGCGTTCCCGACGCCGGCGCGGCCCCCGCTACGCGACGTCGACCTCCCGGCCGCGCCGCCGCGCGCGGCCGTCGACGAGGCGGGCGACGCACTGCTCGAGCTCGTGCGCCCCTGGACCGCGGGCTCCGACGGTCGCGCCGAGGTGGCGGTCGTCGACGGTGGTGCTCTCGACGCCATCGCCGCACTCGGCGTTGCACGAGTGCGCGCGACCGAGATCGACAGCGCCGACGCGGTCGCGTGGATGGCGTGGGCCGCGGCGAGCGGAGGTGCCCACGGGCGTCGGCCCGGTGCGGCCGCGGGTCGGTTCAGCGCGTGGTGGGCCGTCGCGGCCATCGGTGAGCTCCTCGACGAGTGGCCGCCCGATCCCGACGCGGTCGGCACGGCCCTCAACGCCCAGCAGTGGTTCGCGTGGGAGGCCGACGAACCCGACATCGGCTGGCGGCTGCACCTCGCGGTCGAGCGCCCCGATCGCGGGCGCGCGTGGGCCATCGCCGCCGTGGACGCCTGAGCGCGGCGTGTGATCCGCGGAACCCGCCCGGGGCGAACGATCCCGACACCGCACGAGGGGGCATCACCATGACCACCGCGACCGCCACACCGTCCAAGCTGTCGAAGGCCGAGTACCGCGCCATGACGGCAGCGGAGCTCGAGGAGATGCGCACCCTGCTGCGGAGCCTCGACGACGCGCAGTGGGAGACGCCGAGCCTGTGCGAGGGCTGGAAGGTCCGCCACGTCGTGGGCCACCTCTGCCTCGGCGCGACGACGAGCCCGCTCAAGCTGCCGGTGCTGATCGCGCCGTACGGCTTCAGCGTGGCGAAGGCCTCGAGCGCGAAGTCGTTCGAGTACGGCGAGTCGCACACGCCGGCCGAGCTCCTCGAGACGTTCGAGCAGGTCGTGTGCGGCCCGGGGCTGCCCGGGCTCGCGAAGCTCGCGCCGGCCGACGAGTTCTTCGTCGACAAGGTGATCCACAACCAGGACATCCGCCGACCGCTCGGGCTGCGGCGCGAGGTCCCGCCCGAGCACCTGGTCGCGACCATGGACGTGCTCCCCCGCCTGGGCGGCACCGCGTTCTTGAAGTCGAAGCGGGTCACGACCGGCCTGCGGTTCGTGGCCACCGACGTCGACCACGCGGTCGGCGAGGGCCCCGAGCTGCGCGGGCCCGCCGAGCCCCTGATCCTCGCGATGAGCGGCCGCGCCGTCGGTCTCGACGAGCTCACCGGCGACGGCGTCGAGGTCCTCCGGACGCGCATCACCTGAGCCACCGTCGTTAGCATCCGCAACCTGAACGCGCTCACCTTCTACGGACTCGAGACGACCGACGACCCGCTGCGGTGGCGGCTGCCGGTCGTGCCCGAGCTCTGCTCGGGCTTCGGGTCGCTCTTCGGCGGCGCGGCGCTCGGCGCGGCGATCGAGGTGCTCGAGCGCGTCACCGATCGCCCGCTCGTGTGGGCGACCGCGCAGTACCTCCAGTTCGCGTACCCGCCGTCGATCGTGGAGCTCGAGGCCAACGAGGTGGTGCGCGGACACGCCTCGTCCCAGGCGCGGGTGCTCGCGCACGTCGGCGGCGACGAGATCTTCACCGTGATCGCCGCGCTGGGGCGCCGGACGCTGCCGTGGAGCGGCGAGTGGGCGGCGCGCCCCGAGGTCCCGTCGTGGGAGGACAGCCCGCCGCGAGAGCTGCCCGCGCACCAACGCGGCACGATCGGCGAGCGCCTCGAGATGCGCCTCGCGAACGCCCGAACCTTCGAAGACCTCGACGGCACGGCGACGCCGGACGGTCGGAGCGCGCTGTGGGTTCGGCTCCCTCCGGAGCTCGACGCCACCGCCGCGGCACTCGCGATCCTGGGTGACTACGTGCCCTTCGGCATCAGCCAGGCCGCCGGGCGCCGGGCGCGGAGCAACAGCATCGACAACACCATCCGGATGGTGAGGGTCCACCCCACGGAGTGGGTCCTGGCCGACATCCGCGTGCAGGCGGTGCGCGACGGGTTCGGGCACGGCGTCGTGCACCTCTGGTCCGAGGACGGCACGCTGCTCGCCACCGGCAGCCAATCCACCGTCGTGCGTGAATGGGAGCCCGAGTGAGTCCAGCGCCACCACAGAGGCACGGAGCGGCGAACGTCCCGCAGGGCGGCGGCAGGTACCCTGCCGCCGAGTGAGCGCGACACAGAGACACGGCATCACCGTGCCGTTCGAGGGAATTCCGCTGCACGAGCACCGCTCGTGGTTCGAGGAGCTCGAGACGCTCGGCTACACCGACATCTGGTCCGCGGAGGCCGGCGGGTCCGACGCGTTCACGCCGCTCGCGCTCGCCGCCGCTTGGGCGCCGAGCCTGCGACTCGGGACGGCCATCGTGCCTGCGTTCACCCGCGGGGCGGCGACGCTGGCACAGACCGTCGCCGCGATGTGCCAGGCAGCACCCGGACGGTTCGCCCTCGGGATCGGCACGTCGTCCGACGTCATCGTCGAGCAGTGGAACGGCATCAAGTTCGAGAAGCCGTTCCACCGCGTGCGCGACATGATCCGCTTCCTGCGCGCGGCGCTCTCGGGCGAGAAGGTGACCGCCGACTACGACACGTTCTCGGTGAAGGGCTTCCGCCTCGGCGCCGATGTGCCCGAGATGCCACCGATCCTCGTCGCCGCGCTGCGCCCGGGAATGCTCCGCCTGGCCGGCACCGAAGGTGACGGCGCGATCATCAACTGGCTGTCCGCCGACGACGTCCGCACCGTCGTGCCGCACGTGGGCGAGGACAAGGAGATCGTCGCCCGCATCTTCGTGCTCCCCACGACCGATCGCGAGCTCGTTCGCCTCGTCGGATCACGCGCGATCGCGGCCTACCTCAACGTGCCGGTGTACGCGAAGTTCCACGAGTGGCTCGGCCGCGGCGAGATGCTCACGCCCATGTGGGACGCGTGGCGCGCCGGTGACCGCAAGGCCGCCACGGCGGCGATCCCGGACGAGCTCATCGACGACCTGGTCGTGCACGGCTCACCGCAGGAGATCCGCGAGAAGCTCGCGCGCTACGCGGCCAACGGCGTCACCACGCCCGCTCCGGCGATCCTCGGGAGCGGCGAGGACGTGCGCGAGGTCGTGCGCGCGCTCGCCCCGAACGCCTCCTGACGCCCGAACCAGGACACGAACCCGGGACGCAGCGCTCAGGACGCCCGCACGAGGGGTTCGGGCGCCACCAGCCGCAAGGGCACGGTGTCGGTGACCTGCGAGCCGAGCACCGCGAGCGTGTCGAGCGCGCAGTCGAAGTAGCGGACGGCCCGGCGACCGCTCGGGATGCGCCCGGTCGGCCGCATGCCGATCTCCGCCGACGCCTGCGACCACGCGGTCACCTCGACCTCGACCGGCACCGATCGGAGGTGGCCGAGCGGCGTGAGCCGGCCCCGCAGCCGTCGGCGCGGCGCGCCGGCGAACGGGGTGAACGCGATCGGCGCCCGGATCAGCGAGAGTCGACCGGCCGGCGCTGCGACCTCCAGCACGTCACCGTCGGCGACGTGGTCGAGCGCCGACGCCACGACATCCACGGGGCCGTCCACCCGGTGGGCGACGTACCACGACATGACTCGGGTTGCTTCCATGGGGACCTCCCGTGCTGCGGGGAAGTCCCGATTGTCGACGGCCCGTGTTTCGGGCAGGTCAACGGGGCGCGACGGCTCCGGGGCGGTTCGATGAAGACGAAGATGACGACGGCGGCCGCATGCGGGGTTCGGCGTGGCGAACCTTGGCGAGCTTCACGCTCGACAGGGCCCGGATCGCCCACCAGCCGGGGTCGAGCTCGGAGCGGCGGAACGAGAAGCGGGCCGACGTCGGTGCAGCGTGGTGGTTGTTGTGGAGTCCCTCGCCGGCCGTGAACATCGCCAGGAACCGGCCGTTGGTGGCGGAGTTCTCGTGGGGGCGCGTGCCCTTGGTGTGACCGACCGCGTTGATCGCGCCCGAGAGCCCGAGGTACGCGACGGTGTGCACGCCCGCTGCGAGCAGGCCCGTCGGCCAGCCCAGCACCAGGCACAGCAGCACGATGCCGATGCCCAGACCGAGGAAGGCGTGGTCGAAGAGGACCTTGTCCCACTTGTCGGGCGGGAGGTCACGGCCGTACTTCTCGACGGTGACGCCATCGCGCGCGACCTTGCGGTACAGCGCGGCGTTGGCGAGCTGCACCCGCCAGAAGCCGTGCACGATCGGCGAGTGCGGATCCTCGGCCGTGTCGGTGGCCGCGTGGTGCTTGCGGTGCACCGCAGCCCACTCACGCGGACGCATGCCGGTGGTGATCCAGAGGAAGAAGCGCAACGGCAGCGCCGCTGCGGGATGGACCTCGAGTCCGCGGTGGGCGAGCCCGCGATGCAGGTACACCGTCGTCGCGAGGATCGCGGCCTCGGTGACGAGCAGGCCGACGAGGATGCCGAGGATCGGGTGGAAGGCGGGCACGCTCATCACGATGACTGTACCTACTGACTGGTCGGTAGGAGCCAACCGGCGCCTATCCTCGTGCGGTGCCCGCCACCCCCGCGTCCACGCCCGCGACGCCCGGCACCAAGGACCAGATCCTCGAGGTCGCGCTGCGGCACTTCTCCGCCGACGGCTATGCGGGCACGAGCCTCAACGACATCGCCGACGAGGTCGGCATCCGTCGCTCGAGCCTGCTCCATCACTTCCCCTCCAAGGACAACCTCTACCGCGCGGTCGTGCTCGACTCGTTCTCCGACTGGTTCGAGCTGCTCGACGAGGCCACGGAAGCGACCGACCAGGGCTGGTCGCAGGTCGAGCGGGTGCTCGGCACCGCCTTCCAGTTCTTCGAGGCACGACCCGACTTCGTCCGTCTCGCCCGCCGGGAGATGATCGAGGGCGGCCCGATCCTCGCCGAGGAGCTCGGGGCCGCGTTGCGACCGCTCTTCGAGAAGGCCTGCGCGTGGATCGAGCAGGAGATGGATGCCGGCCGGCTGCGCCGCTATGACCCCGGCCAGCTCATCCTCACCGGCTACGGCGCCGCGCTCTCCTACCTCTCCGACGCCGCCCTCATCACCGCGCTGCTCGAGATCGATCCGCTCGCGCCGGCAGCACTGGCCGAGCGCCGCGCCCACGTGATGTCGGTGCTGCGGGCGGCGCTCGAGCCCTAGAAGCGGGCGACCTCGCGCCAGTGGTCGAGCAGGGACGCGTCGCCGAATACCTCGAGCGCGGCGATCGGGCCCCGACCCGACATCCAGCAGAGGATCGCCGAGGCGTCGCCGCGCGCAGCGACATCGCCCTTGGCGTGTTCGCGCGTGACCACGGGACGGTCCGCGTCGAGTCGGATGAGCCATTCGCCCTCGACGTCGGTGCAGTGGAGGTGGATCGTCTCCCCCGCGCCGGTGACCGGCGTCGCCCAGGGTCGCAGCGGGAGCAGCCACAACAGCTCGTCGATCCCGTCCGCCGCGAGCTCCGCCGCGATCGGCGTGATCCCGCCCGCGGCCAGCTGCGCGTCGACGCGGTGCATCGTGGTCTCGTGGGCCTGCCGCCGCATCCAGAAGCGCACCTGCGCCGGGCCCGCGAAGACCCAGCACGGTGCGTCGGGATCCAGGCGGCCGAGCCGGTCCGCGAGCTCGAGCGCACCGGCGCGCATCCAGGCGACGCGCTGCTCGGGCGGCGGCACCTCGATCCCCGCGTCCCGCGAGGACTGGAAGGGCCCCCCGGGCTCGCGTTCGGTGCACATCGCCGCCCAACGCTGCACCGTTCCCACGTGGCCGAGCAGGTCCGACACGGTCCACTTCGGGCACGACGGCACCGGCGCGTCGAGCCCCGCGGCGTCCGCGGCGTCGGCGAGCGTGAGTCCCTGGTCCCGGATCGTCCGCACGTAGTCGAGGGCCATCGGCCGAGACTACGGCGACATCAGAGCGGTGCGACGGGCTTCACGAGCTCGGGCGTGTCGTTGTCGGCCTTGTTGACCGCCGGGCTCACCGGCCACACCTCGAAGAGCTCCGCCGCAGCGGGGCGCAGCAGCGCCCGGAGCGCCTCGACGTCGTCGTTGGCGGGGTCGAGCCAGGCCGCCCACGCGGACTCGGGCAGCACGACCGGCATCCGGTCATGGATGGGTGCCAGCAGCTCGTTCGCGTCGGTGGTGACGATCACGCAGGAGCGCAACCACCCGTCGTCGCCGACCCCGTCGATGGCCCCGGCGTCAGCCCCGTCGGGCACCTTCCAGACGTCCCACAGGCCGGCGAAGGCGAGCGGCTCGCCGTCGCGCCGGTGCACGAACATCGGCTGCTTCTTCGGCCGCCCCTTCGGCGTCGTCGGCGGCGCCACCACCTTCCACTCGTAGAACCCGTCGGCCGGGATGATGCAGCGCTTCCTGGCGAACGGTCGCTTGTACGCGGGCTTCGTGGCCACCGTCTCGGCGCGCGCGTTGATCATGCGGTCGCCCATCGCCGCGTCCTTCGCCCACGACGGCACGAGCCCCCACCGCAGCCGTGACAGCACCCGCTCGTCCTCGTCGTCTCGGTGCCGCTCGCGGACGGCCATCACGAGCGCGCGTGGAGCGACGTTGTAGCTCGGCTCGAACTCGTCGACGCTCACCGTCGAGACGTCGAAACGCTCGGCGAGCAGCGTCGGTGACGACGCGGTGACGAACCGCCCGCACATCAGCGGCGCGCGCGGTCCGCGACGCGGTAGACGAACCGCAACCCCGACCACGTCTCGTCGATCGCCGCGACCTTGTTGTCGACCAACCCGTTCCCGAGCCCGATCTCGCGCACCGGGTTCTCCGACAGATCGGTCGCGACGCCCGACGTGCGCTTCGGCCATGCGATCCAGAGTCCACCGTCGGGCTCGAGCCCGCGCTTCATCGCGGGGAAGCGCCGCGCGAGCTCCGCGCGGCGCGTCACGAAGAACACGACGACGTCGAGCCGACCCCGAGCCTGCTGTCGGAGCTCGACGCCGTCGGGGAGATCGAGCGAGTCCGCGAAGCCGTTCGGTGCGGCGACGACCGCAAGACGGGCACCCTCGCCGATGCCGAGCTTCTTGATCAACGGTGTGCCCGAGTATCCCGCCATCGGCGTCACGTTCGTCGCGTCGTCGGGCGCGCGTCAACCGGTGGCCGCGGTCGCGTCGTCCGGCGCGCGGTAGCGCACGAACTCGGGAACCGCAAGAGCGAGAACGACGACGCCGACGATGCAGGCGAGCCCGCCGGTGACCACCGAGATCGTCGGCGTGAACAGCGACGCGACGAGCCCCGCTTCGACATCACCGACCCGCGGCCCGCCGACCACCACGAGGATGTGGACGGCCGACATCCGGCCTCGCAGGTTGTCGGGCACGGACTGCTGAAGGATCGTGCCGCGGAAGACCGAGGAGACGACGTCGGCGGCTCCGGCCACCGCCAGCGCGAGGAGTGCGAACGTCAGGAGGTCGCCGGCCAGTCCGAAGCAGGTGATGCCGGCACCCCAGATCCCGACCGCGAGCAGGACCGCAAGGCCCTGGCGCCGGATGTGGCGCACCCAACCGCTGGTGAGCGCGCCCAGGAGCGCGCCAACCGAGACCGCGGAGAAGAGGACGCCGACGATCTCGGGTCCGGCACCGAACTGCGTGGCTGCGAGCACCGGGAACAGCGCCCGCGGCATCCCGAAGATCATCGCGATGAGGTCGACGTAGAACGTCGACTGGAGCACCCGACGACCCTTGAGGAACCGGAAGCCCTCGGTGATCTGTCGCCAGCCGTGCGCGAGCGCTCCGGCCTGCTCTTCGCGTTCCTCGAACGTCGGCACGGGCACCTGCGGCCGCATGAGCGCGGCCGCGACCAGGGCCGCGGCGAACGACGCGAGGTCGATCGCGTACGCCCACCCCACGCCGGCCTGGTCGATCACGACGCCACCCAGCGCCGGGCCCAGGATGAGGGTGGTGTGGAACATCACCTGCTGGAGCGAGAGGGCCGAGGAAAGCTGCTCGGGCACGACGAGGTTGGGCGTCATCGAGGACCGGACCGAGAGCGAGAAGCCGCCGAACCCTGCGACGAGTGCGGCACCGAGGTAGACGACGGCCAGCGGCGGCGACCCGGCCACCGTCACGCCCAGCAACACCGCGGACGCGAACGCCTGGCCCCACTGTGCGAACAGCACGAGCCGGCGACGGTCGTAGCGGTCGATGATCGGACCGCCGAGCACCGAGGCGAGCGCCAGCGGCACGAGCTGCACCGCGCCCACCGCGCCCACCGCGAACGCGGAGCCCGTGATGTCGTAGACCTGCACGAACACCGCGACCAGGGCGATCTGCGACCCGGTCTCCGAGATCAGCTGCCCGGTCCAGAGCAGTCGGAAGTCGCGCGACGACCGCAGCGGCGTCAGGTCGACGGCGACGCGGCGGAGCGCGGCACCGGCCCGATGTATTCCCGACCTCTTCACTCGACTTTTGTCGGCCCCCGTGCGTATGCTTGATGACGCAGCGTACGGACGAACGACCCCCCATCCAGGCCCGGAGACCAGCTCCGGGGAACGGAGGAACCATGTCAGTCAAGCTCGGCGACGAGGCCCCCGACTTCACCGCCCAGACCACCGAGGGCGAGATCAGCCTCCACGACTACCTCGGCGACAGCTGGGGCGTCCTCTTCTCCCACCCGAAGGACTTCACCCCGGTCTGCACCACCGAGCTCGGGCGGGTCGCGGCCCTGAAGCCCGAGTGGGACAAGCGCAACGTGAAGGTGATCGGCCTTTCGGTGGACGCCACGACCGACCACGAGGCGTGGGCGAAGGACATCGAGGAGACCCAGGGCACGGCCCCCAACTACCCGATCATCGGCGACGACGACTTCAAGGTCTCGGAGCTCTACGACATGCTGCCGGGCGGCACGGAAGGCGACGCCAAGTCGCGCACGCCGGCCGACAACATGACCGTCCGCAACGTCTACATCATCGGGCCGGACAAGAAGATCAAGCTGATCCTCACCTACCCGATGACGTGCGGCCGCAACTTCGACGAGATCCTGCGCGTCATCGACTCGCTCCAGCTCAACAGCAAGCACCAGGTGGCGACCCCCGCCGACTGGAAGCAGGGCGACGACGTCATCATCACCGGGGCAGTCAGCAACGAAGACGCCGACAAGCGCTTCCCCGGCTACACAACGGTGAAGCCCTACCTCCGAGTCACCAAGCAGCCGAAGTAGCACAACCGCGACCAACGACCGAGGCGGCGGCCAACCGGCCGCCGCCTCGTCGCGTCAGCACTCGAACGGAGCGCCAGCCGCGAGCGCCGAGGCAGCCAACAGGTTGCCGGGCGCCAGCCGAGAGCGTCGCGGAGGAAGCGCGACCGATGCGCCCGGAGCGAAGCAGTACCGGCCCGCAGGGCCGAGACCCGGGTCGAAGACCCGACCGAGCGCAGCGAGGGAGCAGGGGCTCGGCCCGTCCGCGGGCCGGGCCGAGCGCAGGGTGCAGCGGTCGCGCACCCGCGAGAAGAGGCTAGAGGTACGGAGCCGGGTCGACCGGGTTCCCGCTGAGACGCACTTCGAAGTGGAGATGCGGACCGGTGGACATGCCGGTGCTGCCGACGTACCCGATGACGTCGCCGGCGTTGACGACCTGGCCTTCGCTGACCGCGATGCGTGACTGGTGGGCGTAGAGCGTCGCCATCGCGCCGCCGTGGTCGATCACGACCGCGTTGCCGTAGCCGCCCTGGCTGCCGGCGATGACGACCCGGCCGGAGCGACACGCATGGATGGGCGTGCCGGAGCCGGCCGACATGTCGGCACCCGTGTGCATCCGGGAGTAGTGCAGGATCGGGTGGTAGCGGGAGCCGAAGCCACTGGAGATGCCGCCGGGCACGGGCCGCGCCTGGCACGGGCCGGCCGAGCCGGGCCCGGTGCCCATCTCGCGCAAGCGCCGGGAGATGCTGTCGGACGCGGCCGAGAGCGACTCGAGCTCGGCCTCGTACTGCGCCTTGTTCGACTGGATGTTCGCGAGGGCTGCGTTCTCGGCGGCCTCCTGCTGGGCGGCCTCGGCCCGCGCGGGTTCGATCTCGGCGCGGAGTGACGCGAGCGAGTCACGGACGCGCGCCGCCTCGGCCGCCGCGGCGTCGGCCTTCGCCTTCTGCGCCGCGATCTCCTCGCGCTTCGCGTTCGCCTCGTCGCGCAGACGCGTCACCCGCTTGACGAGCTGCTGGCGCTTCTCCGACACCCGGTCGAGGTACTTGTCCTGCTGGACCATCTCGTCGGGTCGCGCGGCGAGGACGGTCTCGTAGGCCTGGCCGCGGCGCGCGGAGCGGTAGAGCTGCGCGGCCGAGGCGTCGAACTGCCGCTGCGCCTCGTCGAGCTTGGCCTGGACCCGGGCGAGCTCGGCGGTCAGCTGGTCGACGACGCCGGTGAGCCGGACGGCCTCGGCCTCGAGCGGCGCGAGCTTCGCCTCCGCCGCGCTGACCTGGGTGTCGAGGTCGGCGACGCGGGCGTCGATCACGGCCTTGCGGTCGCGGATGCCCTGGAGCTCGAGGAGCGCGGCGGCCTCGGCCGCCGACGCCTCGCCGATCTGGTCCTGGAGCTGCTGGCGGCGGTCGCCGCCGCTCTGGGCTCCCGCGTCGACCCCGCCCACGGTCGCGCCGAGGAGCAGCACGCCGGCGAGCGCCGCGCCGAGGCCGGCGCGCACGAGGTGGCGGCGAGATCGGGGGTGGGGAGACCGGGTCCGCATGGGGCCTTCCAGGCTAGACAACACCAGTCACACGAGCAACAGGCCACACGTCGGGCCGGGGTTGTGGACTGGAACGGCGAGCGGAGAGCCCCATTGCAGGGGCAATTGTCTGATTCGCGCAGTGCCGCCGGCGTGCGGGCCGCAGCCCGGGGTCAGACCCGCAGGAAGCGTCGGAGCCCGATGAGCGAGCCGGCGAGCCCGATCAGGACGCCGAGCACGATCACCCAGGCGGCCACGACGAATGCGTCGCCGGTGGTGACGTAGAACTCGCGGAAGAAGCCGGTCGTGTCACCGAACCAGCTGTCGAAGCCGAGCTTGAGCGCGGCGACCACGCCGATCGCCAGGCCGGCACCGATGAGCCCCTGCATCAGGCCCTCGGCCATGAACGGGACGCGGACGAACCAGTTCGAGGCGCCGACGAGCTTCATGACCTCGATCTCGCGTCGCCGCGCGAACGTCGCCAGCCGGATCGTGTTCACGATCAGGAAGAGCGACGACACGAGCAGGATGCCCGCGAGGCCGAAGAAGATCAGCTGGGCAGTGTCGGTGGCGTCGAGGAGGTCGCGCAAGGCTTCCTCGGGCGTCGCGACGTCGTCGACGCCCGCGACCGTCGTGTACTTGCGGTCCAGGGCGTTCGTGAGCTCGGCGCGCTGCGGCACGATCCGGAACGAGGTGGGCAGCGACGCGGCCGTGACGTTCTTCACCAGGTCCGGGTCCTTGCGGAAGATCCGCTTGAACTCCTCGAGCGCGTCCTGCTTGCTGAAGAACCGGTAGGACTTCACGCTCGGGTCGCCATCGAGCGAGGCGCGCACGTCGGCGATCTGGTCCTTGGTGGCATCGACGTTCATGAAGATCTCGAGCCGGACGCCGCCCTTGATGCGCTCGGTGCCGTGGCCGACCCACTTGCCGAGCATCAGGATGCCGCCGAACAGCGCGAGCGACACCGCGACGGTGAGCACGCCGGCGATCGTCATGAGGAGGTTGCGGCGCAGCGAGACGATCGTCTCGCGCGCGAAGTAGCCCAGGCGCGTCAGCATCTCAGCTGCCCACCCCGTACACGCCCTTGCTCTCGTCGCGCACGAGCGAGCCACGCTCGAGCTCGATGACGCGCCGGCGCATGGCGTCGACGATCCGCTGGTCGTGGGTGGCCATGCACACCGTGGTGCCGGTGCGGTTGATGCGGTCGAGGATGCGCATGATCCCGACCGTGGTGGCCGGGTCGAGGTTCCCGGTGGGCTCGTCGGCGAGCAGGATCAGCGGGCGGTTGACGAACGCCCGGGCGATCGAGACGCGCTGCTGCTCACCACCGGAGAGCTCGTTGGGGAAGCGGCCGGCCTTCTTGGCCAGGCCCACCAGGTCGAGGACCTGGGGCACCTGGGTGCGGATCACGTGCCGGGGCCGCCCGATGACCTCCATCGCGAAGGCCACGTTCTCGTAGACCGTGCGGCTGGGCAGCAGCTTGAAGTCCTGGAAGATCGTCCCGATGTTGCGGCGCAGCTGCGGGACCTTCCAGTGCGAGAGCCGAGAGATGTCGCGGCCGGCGACGACGATCCGGCCCGAGCTCGGGACCTCCTCGCGGAGGAGGAGCTTGAGGAACGTGCTCTTGCCCGAGCCCGACGGCCCGACGAGGAAGACGAACTCCCCCTTCTGCACGTCGATGGAGACGTCACGGAGCGCGGTGACGTTTCCCTTGTAGACCTTGGAGACGTTGTCGAAGCGCAGCATCTGACCCGCGGGGGCT
>CAZKTS010000156.1:0-1965 GCA_964555735.1 uncultured Bifidobacteriaceae bacterium | reverse complement strand
GAACTCCGCGTCCTGCGCGATCTCGTCGGCGACGATCGCGGCGCGCGGCGTCTCCACCATCGTGCCGACCAGGTAGTGGACGCCGCTGAGGTCGACGCCCTCCGCGGCGAGCTCGTCGGCCACCTCGCGCACCCAGTCGGTCGCGAGGCGCAGCTCGGGCTCGGTGACCGTGAGCGGGATCATGATCTCAACCTTCGGGTCGCCACCCGCGGCTGTGCGCTCGACTGCTGCCTCGAGCAGCGCCCGCACCTGCGTGCGGTACAGCCCGGGCTTGAGGATGCCGAGCCGAACCCCGCGCGTGCCGAGCATCGGGTTCGCCTCTCGCCACTGCTGGGCGGCACGGAGGAGCACCGTGTCCTCGCCGGAGAAGTCGCCCTTGGCCTCGCGCACGAGGAGATCCTCGATGTCCGGGAGGAACTCGTGCAGGGGCGGGTCCAGCAGGCGGACCGTGACCGGAAGACCGTCCATCGCCTCGAGGATCCCGACGAAGTCGGCCTTCTGTAGCGCGCCGAGCTCCAGGAGCACCTCGCGCTCCTCGGCCTCGTCGGCGGCGAGGATGAACCGCTGCACCAGCGGCAGCCGGTCGCCGAGGAACATGTGCTCGGTGCGGCAGAGACCGATGCCCTCCGCACCGAAGCCCCGCGCCACGCCGGCGTCGTGCGGCAGGTCGGCATTCGTGCGCACCCCGAGCCGGCGGTACTCGTCGGCCCACCCGAGGATGATCTCGAACGGGCCGGTGGGCTCGGGCGTGATCACGGCCACCGGGCCCACGACGATCTCGCCGGTGGTGCCGTTGATCGAGAGGACGTCGCCCTCGCGCACCACCGTGCCGTCGACGGAGAACTGCTTGGCGTCGACGTCGATCTCGAGCGCCGACGCACCGCACACCGCCGGGGTGCCCATGCCTCGCGCGACGACGGCCGCGTGGCTCACGAGGCCACCGCGCGACGTGAGGATGCCCTCCGCGGCGATCATCCCGTGGAGGTCGTCCGGCGACGTCTCCGGGCGCACGAGGATCACGGCCTCGCCGGCCTCGTGCTTCGCCTCGGCGTCGTCGGCGGTGAAGTAGACCTTGCCGACCGCCGCGCCCGGAGACGCGTTGAGACCCTTGGCGAGCGCGGTGTAGGTGGCCTTGGGATCGAACTGCGGGTGCAGCAGCTGGTCGAGCTGCTCGGGCTGGACGCGCAGCACCGCCTCGCGCTGATCGATGAGGCCCTCTTCCTTCATCTCCACGGCCATCCGGAGGGCAGCGGCCGCGGTGCGCTTGCCGACCCGGGTCTGGAGGATGAACAGGCGCCCTTGCTCGATCGTGAACTCGATGTCGCACATGTCGCGGTAGTGGTTCTGGAGCGTGCTCATCACCTCGAGCAGCTGGGCGTGGCACTCGGGGAACGTGTCGACCATCGCATCGAGATGCTCGGTGACACGGATGCCGGCCACGACGTCCTCGCCCTGCGCGTTGCGCAGGAAGTCGCCGTAGGGCGTGTTCTCGCCGGTGGCGGGGTCGCGGGTGAAGGCGACGCCGGTGCCGGAGTCGTCGCCCTTGTTGCCGAAGACCATCGTCTGGACGTTGACCGCGGTGCCGAGGTCGTCGGGAATCTTCTCCATGCGCCGGTAGACCTTGGCGCGCTCGCCGTTCCAGCTGCGGAAGACCGCTTCGATCGCGTGGCGCAGCTGCTCACGCGGGTCCTGGGGGAAGTCGATTCCCCGCTGCTCCTTCACGATGCCCTTGAACGTCTCGACCAGCCCACGCAGGTCGTCGGCCGAGAGCTCGGGGTCGGTCTCGACGCCGCGGTCGTGGCGCAGCTGCTCGAGCGCCTTCTCGAAGAGCTCGCCGTCGACGTCGAGGACGATCTTGCCGAACATCTGGACGAACCGGCGGTAGGAGTCGAACGCGAAGCGCTCGTTCGCCGTCTGCTTCGCCAGCCCGCCGACGGACTCGTCGTTGAGGCCGAGGTTGAGGAC
>CAZKTS010000155.1:0-5261 GCA_964555735.1 uncultured Bifidobacteriaceae bacterium | reverse complement strand
TGCGGGCGCCATCGGTGGTGGCGGCGGTGGGTCAGGCACCGGTCCCGCGGGCCCCACGTTCGAGACCGGCGTGCGCGGTGGCGACGGCCAGGTGACCATCACCTACACCGACAACGACCGCTCCTGCATCAAGGGCGCGCCGACCACGACCGACGGTGGCGCGGCGCGCGTGCACGCGGCCGACCCGGCCATCACTCCCGGTGCCGTCGATCCGGCCGTCGACACGCGCGACGTGAAGCAGGAGAGCTGCGACGGCTCGGCCGCGCGTGACACCAAGCTCGACGCCAAGGACCAGAACATCGCGTACCGCGCCTACGGCGTGCCCGAAGACGACGAGCGGCCGCACACGATCGACCACCTGGTGCCGACCGCGCTCGGCGGAACCGACGACCCGGCCAACCTCTGGCCGCAGACCGACGCGCAGGCCGAGCAGAAGGACCGCGCCGAGGCCAAGGCGCTGCGCGCCGTGTGCGACGGCTCGATGACGCTCGACGAGGCGCGTGCGAGCCTCGTCGCACGTTTCACCGGCGACGCGGCCGAGGCCGACAGCCCGGTGCAGGTCGAGGCGACCAGCGAGATCCAAGGGCCGCTCACCCTCGTCGCGTTCGTGCCGAACCGGCTCGACCCGACGAAGACCCGCGTCGCGCACGCCGCGCCGCTCGAACGTGGGACGACGAGCATCTTCCCGTACCCGATCGGTGGGACCGCCGGGTTCGTGGTGACCAGGGACGACCTCGAGCAGGGCGACCTCGTGAGCACCGATCTGCTCGGGCAGGCGACGCTCATCCCCTCGCAGGGGGATGCCGTCCTGATCACCGTGGCGCAGGACCGCGCGGGCGTGATCGCGCTGACCTACCGCTACCGCTAGCTGCAGGCCGGCTGACTCCTAGGCGACGCGCAGGATCGCCGCGATCAAGCCCATGCCCACGAGCATGACGCCGGTGAGCCAGCGGGTCTGGTCCCGCATCTCACCACGGAGCTCCGATGCGAGGTTGGCGATCTCGACGCGGACCCCGGCGAACTCCGTGTGCATCTCCGCTCGGACGTCGGCGAGCTCCGCGCGGAGACGATCGTGGGTCACGAGCGATTCCCAACCACCCGGAGGGCGGTCGTCGGCCAGGTACGACGCCGACTCCATGCTGAGTCCGATCTGCTCGAGCTCCCGGCGCGCTCGCAGGCGCGCGTCGTCCACCGCCATTGTCATCCTCCTCAGGTGCGGTGTCGACACCTGAGGACGGCGCCGGTGAGCGCCGTCGCGCGAAATGCCTGCGGAGGCGTCCCACCCCGCCGGTAGCGTGGCTCCGTACTCATCCAGAGCGACCCGAGGGGCCCGGCCCGTCGACGGTCCGGCAACCGACCCGTGAGGGCACGGTGCCAATGCCGGGAACGATGAGGAGGCCGGCATGGCACCCGACGTCCACGACGACGACGCCGTCGTGCTCCCGTTCCCCGAACGACCCGAGCCACCCCCGCCCGACAAGCTCGCCGACCTCCTGCGCGCGCTCGGACCGGTCGAGCAGCGCGCCGAGTACGTCGTGGTGTCGATGGGGTACGTGGCAACGTTCGCGGACGGCACGAGCGAGGTGATCGGCTCGTGGGCCGACGTCCCGCGCGCGGTCCTCGAGCACTACACCGCCAAGCGGGCCGTCGCCGTGCACGACCGCGTGGGAAACCTGGTCGGTGCGTCGAGACCCGACGCCGATGGCCGGTGGGGATGGTGGGTCCGCGCCACCGGCTACCGCCACCACCGCAACGTCAGCGGGTTGCGTCGTCGACCTCGTGGTGGGAGCGGCTAGCGCGCCACGTGATGGACGCGGCCATGGGGGCGATGATCACGTTGGTGACGATGATCACGACGTCGGACTCGATGACGCCGTAGACCACCCAGCTCACCGAGAGGGCGGTGAGCAGCGCGTAGGTGCTCGCGCTCAGGCCTTCGAGCCGGTGCGGTTCGCGGATCACCTCCACCAGCTGCGCGAGCACGCTCACGATCGCGACGATCCCGGCCACGCTCACGATCGGGTCGGTGAGCGCGTTCACCTGGCACAGCGCGATGAGCGCGACGGCCGTCGCGTACGCGCCGAGGGCGCGGACCCGCGGGAGCGCACCGCCGCGCACCAGCTCGACGGTCACGGTGAGCTGGCCGGCCATCACGCCCAGGTTGGCCACGATCACCGCGGCCTGCCCGGTGGCGACCCCGTACCCGAACCACGCCGAGGCGGCGACGAACGAGAGGGTGATCGCACGGGGCGCGATGCCCTCGACGCCGTGGCGCAGTGCCCGCACCACCTGGGGCCACGCGAAGACCACGGTGAGGACCACCGCCAGCACCGCTACCCCATCGCCCACACGCCCTCCTGCGTCGAGCCAGGAGTCTGACGTCGCCGTCAGGTTCTCCTCGCATCCGCACGGGCCACCGGCTCCGCACAAGAGAGTGGATGGAAGCCAGCACCCCTGAACCCCCGAAGTCCCCACCCTCCCCCGCGACCCGCCCGGGTGCTTGGCTGTCGCCATGACCGCGGCGTGGATGTGGGCCCGAGCGGAGCTGCGCGCCCGCTGGCGCTCGTGGATCGTCCTCGGCCTCCTCGCCGGGGCGACGGCCGGGATCGTGGCCGGGGCCGTCGCCGGCGCCCGCCGCACCGACGTCGTCATCGACCGCTACATCCAGGCCGCGGGGCGGATCGACGCCGCGGTGGTGCCCAACGACCCCGCGTTCGACGACGCGGCGCGTGCCGACGTCGCCGCGCTGCCGGAAGTCGAGACGACGCATCCGTTCATCGTCCCGTTCCTCATGCAGACGAAGCCGGCGAGCCTCGAGGGCACGCTCGTGCCGCTCGACGCGGCGACCGCCCGCCTCGCCGAGCCCGTGATCGTCGAGGGCCGCAACACCGACCCGGACGCGCCCGACGAGGTGGTGATCGACGAGAACCTCGCCGAGCGACTCGGTCTGGGTGTCGGCTCGACGGTCGAGGTCGGCCAGCAGCTCGGTCCCGAGGCGTACGAGCAGCTCCCACCGGGTCTGATCCCGCCCAAGGCGCGGGCGTTCAACGACCGCATGCGGGTCGTTGGCATCATCAAGTCGACGGGCGCGGCGGAGAGCTGGACGATTTCGAGCGGCTTCGCCGACAAGCACCGCGACGAGATCGTCGGCCCCACCAACATGTTCGTCACCCTCGACCGCGGCGAAGCCGACTTCGACGCGTTCCAGCGCGGCGTGCAGGAGGTGCTCGGCCGACCGACCAACGTCGAACGTGGCACCGAGCTGCTCGGCATCCGCAAGATCCGCAACGTGGTCGACGTCGAGCGCGACGGCCTGCTGCTCTTCGCGCTCGTGGCCCTCCTCGGCGGTGGCGTGCTCGTGGGCCAGGCGCTCGTGCGGGCCGTCACCGCCTCGGCCGCCGAGCTCCCCACGTGGCGCGCGATGGGCGCCGACCGGCCGATGGCGGTGACCGCGATGGTGCTGCCCTCGCTCCTGACCGCCGGGGTCGGTGCCGTCACCGGGGTGGTGGTCGCGCTCGCGTTGTCGCCGCGCTTCCCCATCGGCGTCGGCCGGCGCTACGAGCTCGACGTCGGGGTGCATGCCGACGTCCTCGTGCTCACCCTGAGCGTCGTCGGCCTCGTGCTCGCGGTCACGGCCGTCGCCGCGCTGGCCGCGTGGTGGCGCGTCACCCGCGGTGAGGCGAGCACGCCGAGGATGTCGAAGATGGCCCGCTGGATCGCCGGCTCGTCGCTCCCGCCGTCGATGGTGATCGGCTCCCGGCTCGCGGTCGAACCGGGTCAGGGCAAGCGGTCGGTGCCCGTGCGGTCGGCGCTCGTGGGCGCGATCGTCGGGGTGCTCGGCGTCGTGGCGTGCTTCACGTTCCGGGCCGGCATCGACGACGCCAGCACCAACCCGCGCCGCTCGGGCGTCGTGTGGGACTACGAGCTCGCCCAGGGACCCGGGACGATCACGCCGAGCCAGCGCGCCGCCGTCGCCGCCAACGACGACGCCGACGGTGTCCTGCGCGCGACGTGGGACCGCGCGGTCGACATCGACGGTGTGCCGGTTCCCACGTGGGGGACCGAGCCCCTCCGAGGCACCATCCCGTTCGTCGTGCTGTCGGGGCGCGCGCCGGGCGCGCCCGACGAGCTCGTGATGACGCCGACGACCCTCGAGCAGACGGGACACCGCGTCGGCGACACCGTCGAGCTCGGCGACGAGGGAGTGCGCGCCCGAATCGTCGGCACCGCGCTGCTGCCGGCGAGCTCGCACACCGACTTCGACCAGGGCGCGTGGGTGACGCACGCCGGACTCCGCAACGCGCTCGGGCCCGGCGGGCTCGCGGCCCAGCCGGAGAACATCGAGGACTACCTGCTCGTGCGTTGGCGCGACGGGGTGTCGGGGGAGGCCGCGGGGCGTCGCCTCGCCGCCGTCGCCGAGGAGCTCGGCCTGTTCTTCCGACCCGCGGCGTTGCCGACGGCGGTCGTCGACCTCGGCAACCTCGAGTCGCTCCCCCTGTTCCTCGCGCTGTTCTTCTGGCTGCTCGCGGCGGCGACCGTCGCGCACGCGCTGGTGACGACGGTCCGCCGCCGCCGGTTCGACCTCGCGGTGCTCCGCTCGATCGGGTTCACCCGTCGGCAGTCGCGCAGGGCGATCGCGTGGCAGGCGACGCTGCTCGCGGCCGTCGGCCTGCTCGTGGGGATCCCGCTCGGGATCGCCGTGGGTCGGGTGGTCTGGCGGGCGATCGCCGACGAGTTCCCGCTCGTCTACGTGCCGCCGACCGAGGTGCTCGCGGTGCTCGTCGTCGTGCCCGTGGTGCTGCTGCTCGTGCAGGCCCTCGCCGCCGGCCCCGCCCACGCCGCCACCCGCATCCAGCCCGCCCAGACCCTCCGCACCGAGTAGCCCAGCGCCCGTTCCCGAACAACGGGGCGTCCGTTCTTGTCGCCCTATTGCCTTGAGGAGCGCCTCTTAGTGGTGGAGGCGGGTGACGGTGGTGAAGGAGCAGAGGTAGAGGTCGTCGTGCCAGCCGACGGCGGGGAAGAGGACGGACTGGACGGGGCTGCCGGTGGCGACCCTCGCCCGTTCGTCGCCGGTCTCGATGTCGAGGAGGACGGCGTGGTCGCCGGTCGCCGGGTCGAAGTCGTTGGTCAGGACGAGCCCGGCATCGGGGAGCAGGAGCATGTGCGCGGCGTGGTCCTGGTCGCGACGCCAGCGCGGCGTGAGCGCGCCGTCGTCGGCGACGTCGAACGCGGCGACGACCGCGTTGCTCGAGTCGAAGCCG
>CAZKTS010000154.1:0-12524 GCA_964555735.1 uncultured Bifidobacteriaceae bacterium | reverse complement strand
GTTGCCCTGGCCGTCGTAGCGGAGGAGCACGGCGAAGCTGCCGCCGCCGATGATGCGCTCGTCGATGCCGTACACGACGCCCTCGGGGCTGAGGGTGATGTCGTTCGGGCAGTCGCTGACGCCCGGCAGGAGGGTCGTCGCGCCCGTGGCGAGATCGACGGTCGCGAGCTGGCACGTGTCGTCGCTGGTCTCGAGCATCGAGTAGCCGGTGGGCGCGCCGGCCGCGGGGCCGGCGCCGATGGCGGCCAGGCCGAGGGCACCGAGGGCACCCACGATCGCGACGGCACAGATCTTCCGGACGTTGCGCATCAGACCTCCGCCCGAATCGGGAGCAACGTTGGGCGGCAACCTAGCAGGGGTCTCCCTCATCCTCGCGGTGGAGCGTCCCGGTCCCGGGGTCGGCCCGGACCGCACGGCGGAGGTTGCGTTGCGGATCCTTGCCCCGAGCGACGGCCTGCAGGAAGGCCGTCGTCGCGTCGGTCGCCAGGCGGGCGGCCGGGGTGTCGCCGCCGGTGAAGGGGGTCAGGTGGGCGACGACGGCCGGCACGTCGTCGAGCGTCACGAGCCAGCGGGCCGCGGCCGCCTCGCACATCGTCGCCTCGGCGTAGCGGTACGGGACCTCGGGGTCGTCCGCGGCGTGCACGACGAGAAGAGGCGGCGGAGTCGTGTCGTGGGCCACACCGCCGCGGCCGTAGCCGAGGCCCGCGAGCGAGATCACGCCGTCGATCCGGTCGTCGTGGCAACAGGCGCCGTACCCGAGCTGGAGCGACGTGTAGGCCCCGAGCGAGTGGCCCGCGGCGAAGATCCGTTCGTCGTCGACGGTTCCGTCGAGCCAGGGGAGCGCGAGCGTCTCGCTGATGACGAACGACGCGTCGGCGGGTTGCTGGTCGCGGTCCTGGTTGGTCAGGTCGGGGCCACCGCGGGCCTGGCGCGAGGTGCGGGGGTACGCGGGCGCGGCGACCACGAACCCGGCGCGCGCCCAGGTTCGCAAGAGCTCGTCGTACGTGGTGGCGTCGGTCGCGGTGCCGTGGCTGAAGAGGACGAGCGGGAAGCGCCCGCGCTTCGTTGCGCCGTCCGCGTCGGTGGGGAAGTAGATGGTGGTGGGGAGGGTGCGCTCGGGCCGCTCGCCGTCGGTGCCCTGGGGGTTGGCCGGTGTGGTGCGGGAGGTGTCGACGAACGTCTCCAGCCGGGTGCCGACGCCGTCGTTGCCTGCAGCGATCGCAGGCGTGGCGGCGGCGGCCAGGGCCGATGCGACCAACGCGAGCCCGGCCGCCACTGCTGGTCCCCGTCGGCCGCGCACGTCGCGACGTTAGGGGTGACGGTGTCGCTAGCGTGCGCGCCATGACGACACGAGTGGCGGTGTGGGGCACGGGCAACGCGGGGCGGCCGGCCATCCGGGCGGTAGCCGGGCATCGGGACCTCGAGCTGACGGCGACCGTGGTCTCGAACCCCCAGAAGGTGGGACGCGACGCGGGCGAGCTCGCGGGCATCGGCCCGCTGGGCGTGGCGGCTTCAGACGATCCGGGCGTGGCGCTCGCCGACGACGTCGATGTCGTCGTGTACACCGCAACCGCCGACACCCGGCCGGTCGAGGCACTGAACGACCTGGTGGCATGTCTGCGCGCCGGCAAGGACGTCGTCTCCACCTCCTTCTATCCACTTCTCCACCCCGCGAGCGCGCCGCGCGACCTGCTCGACGTCGTCGAGCCCGCCTGCAAGGAGGGTGATGCCTCGGTGTTCGTGTCGGGCATCGACCCCGGCTGGGCGCTCGACATCCTTCCGGCGCTGGTGAGCGGCGTCAGCGCGGGCATCGAGGAGATCCGCGTGCAGGAGGTCTTCAACTACGCCCTGTACGACGCGCCCGACGTCGTGCGCGAGGTGATCGGCTTCGGCGGGCCGATGGACGCAGTGCCGCTCATGCTCCTCGACTTCTCGCTCGACATGGTGTGGGCGCCGATGGTGCGCATCCTCGCCGAGATCCTCGGGATCGAGCTCGACGCGGTCACGACGTTCGTCGAGCGCCGGCCGCTCGAGCGCACGATCGAGGTGGCCGGCATGGGCACGTTCGAGAAGGGCACGCAGGGTGCGTTCCGCTTCGAGGTGCGCGGGGAGTCGGGTGGTCGCGCGCCGATCGTGATGGAGCACATCACGCGCATCGACGACGACTGCGCGCCCGAGTGGCCCCAGTCGTCGTCGCCCGGCGGCGAGCACCGCGTGCAGGTGACCGGCCACCCCAACCTCACGGTGTCGGTGCACGGCACCGAGCCGGGCGAGCCCGGCGCGGCCGGCGGCGGCAACGCCACGGCCGCCAACCGCATCGTCAACGCGATCCCCGCCGTCGTCGTCGCCCCCGCCGGCCCGGTCAGCCCCCTGGACCTTCCGCCCATCACCGGCGCTGCCCAGCTCGTGAGGTGACTGGGGAGGTCAAGGTTAAGGACGAAGGTCAAGATCAAGGGACCAGGGCCGGTTCTTGGCACGTTCCATCAGTCCATGTGACACGCAACGTGCCAAGAAGCGGCTCTCGTTCTTGACCTCTGTTCTTGACCTTTGCTCTTGACCGACGCCCTCGGGCTTCAGCTCGCCTCAGTCGAGGGAGGCGAGGTGATCGTGGACGGAGCGGACGGCGCTGGAGCCCTCACCGACGGCGGCGGCGACGCGCTTGAGAGAGCCGTGGCGGACGTCGCCGACGGCGAAGATGCCGGGCACCGACGTCTCGTACGGCAGCGGGTCGCGTGCCGCGAACTCGGGCGAGTGGAGCACGTCGTCGGGCAGTGACCGGTCGGTGAGCACGAACCCGCGGTCGTCGAGTGCGATGCACCGGCCGAGCCACTGGGTCGCCGGCTCGGCGCCGATGAAGCAGAACAGCCCCGCGCACGGCTCGGTCGTCGTCGTTCCGGTCGCGGTGTGCTCGAGCGCCACGTGCTCGAGGTGGGTCTCGCCCTCGAGGCCGCGCACCTCGGTGCAGGTGCGCAGCTCGATGTCCGGATCGGCCTCGACCCGCTCGATGAGGTAGCGCGACATGCTCTTGGCGAGGTTGTCGCCGCGGATCGCGATCGTGACCCGGCACCCTTGCTGCGACAGGTAGATCGCGGCCTGGCCGGCGGAGTTGCCGCCACCGACCACGAGCACCGGCTGGTCCGCGCACACCCGCGCCTCGAGGTCGGTCGCGGCGTAGTAGACGCCGGCACCCTCGAAGCGCTCGAGGTCGTCGACCGCGAGCCGCTGGTAGCGCGCGCCGGACGCGACGATCACCGTGCGGGCCGGCACCTCGCTGCCGTCGGCGAGCTCGACGACGAAGAAGCCGTGCTCGATGTGGAGGCCGCCGACCGCGCAGGGCGCATTGATCCGGGCGCCGAGCCGTTGGGCTTGCGTCGCGGCGCGTGACGTGAGGTCCTCGCCCGAGATTCCGTTCGGGAACCCGACGTAGTTCTCGATGCGCGAGCTCGCGCTCGCCTGCCCGCCGGCGGCGACGGCGTCGAGCGACACCGTGTCGAGGCCTTCCGACGCGCCGTAGACCGCGGCCGCGAGGCCGGCCGGACCGCTCCCCACCACGACGAGGTCGAACACGTAGCCGGGGGTCGGGTGGATCGTGAGCCCGAGGTGCTCGGCGAACTCGCCCGGCGAGGGCCGTCGGAGCAACGCCGTCGGCGTGACGACCACCGGTGTGTCCGCCGCGGTGACGCCCATGCTGGTGAGGAGCGCCTCGACGTCGTCCGCGTCCTCGAGGTCCACCCAGCTGTGCACGACGCGCGAGCGCGCCGCGAACGCGCGCAGCGCGAGCGCATCGGCCGAGTACCGCGAGCCGATGATCCGGATGGCCCGCGCACCCTCCCCGGCCTGGAGCAGCTCGCGCCGGGCGACGAGCGCGCGGAAGATCACGTCGGCGATGTCGGGCTTGGCGCTCATGAGGCGGCGGAACCCGTCCGGCGGCACCACGAGCACCCGTCCCGGCGCCACCGCACGGGCGCTGAGCCACGCCCGCTGCCCGGTGAGGAGGTTGAGCTCGCCGAGGAAGCGTCCGGCCCCATGCTGGGTGATGAAGACGTCGCCCTCGGGATCGGCCCGGTAGATCGCGATCTCGCCCTCGAGGATCACGACGAAGTTGGCGGTGTCGTCGCCCGGGTCGAACAGCACCTCGCCGACGGCCATCGGGCGCTCCGAGCCGAACTCGGCGATCTCCGCCAGCTCCGCCGCGCCGAAGACGGCTGCCGCCGGGTCGGTCGGTACGGGCTCGAGTGGCGTCACCGGGCGAACGGTAGCGCCGGTGCCGACCCGCTCAGACCGGGCGCACCGTGACCGCGACCCCTGACGCGCGCGGCATCCCGGTGTCCGGGTCGAGGTCGTCGGTCGCGCTGGTGAGCTCGCCGACGTTGCTCCCGTCGTCGCCGTGGGTGCACGAGACCACGCCGGGACGCGTCGAGAGGTCCACGCGGACCGTGCCGCGCACGCTTCCGTGCGCGCTCTCGACGACCACCGCGTCGCCGTCGCCGACGGCACCGCGCGCCGCGTCGTCGGGATGGAGGCGTACGTCCGCCGGCTCCCTCGTGGCGTCGGCAGCGGCGGTGTACCGGGCGCTGTTCATCGAGCGCACGCGACGGCGCGGCGCGAGCACGAGCGCGGGTGCGGCCGCATCGCCCGGCGGTCGGAAGCGGTCCACGAGCTCGGGCGGCGCGAGCTTCCAGCGACCGTCGGGCAGCACGACGTCGTGCACCCATCCGTACGCGTCGGGCGCGCGCACGCCGTGCGGCCCCGCCGCCGCGAGCTCGTCGTAGCCACCCCGGCTGCCGACGGCGATGCCGCGCAGCAGGGTCTCGTCGTCGATGGCGTCCGGATCGGCGCCCGAGAGCACGTCGAGCTCGAGGCGGGTCGCAAGCTGCGCGATCACCCACCACACCGGCCGCCGGTCGGCGCCGGGCGGCACGACCGCTGGTGTGTGCTGCGCGCCGTTGGCGAACGAGACGTTCTCCAGCATCGAGACGTCGGCCCGCTCGAGCTGCCCGGTCACGGGGAGCACATGGGTCGCGACGGCGGTGAGCGACGTGTGGCGGACGTCGAGCACCGCCAGCGCGTCGAGCGCACCCAACGCCCGACGCGTGCGCTCGGCATCGGGGAACGCGGTGAGCGGGTTGCCTCCGCCGACGAGGAGGGCGCGGAGCGGGCCGTGCTGGATCTCGTCGGCGAGCGCGGCACACGGGTGCTGGCCCTGCCAGCGCGCGAGGTCCGGGCGCGACGCCGGGCCCGGCCCTTCGTCGCGGGCGGGCATCGGCCACGGCCGGTTGTCGAGCGGGAACAGCCATCCTTGGTTGCAGCGCATGCCGCCGAGGCGGTCGACCGAGCCGGTGACGATGAGCAGCACCCAGCGCAGCCACTCGGCGACGACGCCGTCGCGGCTCATGGTGACGCCGGTGCCGCACATCGCCGCGATGCGGCCGGCGCGTCGCACGTCGTCGAGCAGCGCCACCAGATCGTCGGCGGGCACGTCGAGCGCGGCGGCGACGCGGGGGAGCGTGCACGGTTCGACCATGGCGCGCAGCCGCGCCACATCGGCGACGTCAGCGTGCCGTTCGAGCTCGGCGGTGTCGGCGCCGTCGGCCAAGAGCTCGCGCACCAGCCACGCGAGCAGCAGGTGGTCGGTCCCGGGACGGACCGCGAGGTGGCCGTCGGCGAGCGCGGTCGACTCGGTGCGGCGGGGGTCGGCTACCCACACGCGGCCGCCGCGCGCCCGGAACTCGCGCAGGCGAGCGACCGGGTCGGCGAGCGTGGTGCCGTAGCCGTGCGACACGACCGGGTTGGTGCCGACGAGCAGGAGCAGCGACGAGTGCTCGGGATCCCAGACGGTGTTGAGCTCGGATGTGCCGGTCACGAGCTCCGCGGCGCGCAGCACCGGCGCGTTGTCGACGGTGACCGGCGTGTACCGCTGGCGCGACCCGACGCGGCGGAGGAGTCGCTCGGTGACCATCCACCCGTTGATGTCGTACGCGAGGCCGGTGGCGAGGTAGGCGCCGAAGCCGTCGGGGTCGTGCTCGGTCGCCGCACGCACCGCGGCCGCGAGGTCGTCGAGGACGACGCCCCACGACACCGGCTCGCCGCGCAGCAGCGGCACGTCGAGGCGGTCGGGGGAGTGGTGCCAGGCCGGCAGCGCGCGCCCCTTCGGGCAGGTGTACCCGCGCGAGATCGGATGGTCGGGATCGCCACGGACGCGCTCGACGCGCGTGCCGTCGACGCTCACGAGGATCCCGCAGGACGCGGCGCAGATCCGGCAGTAGCTCCGGATCTCGCGCCGCACCGTGCGGGACCTCGGGCTAGAGGTTGGCGAGGACGTTCTCGGCGGAGCTCGCCTCGACGCCGGGGCCCTCCTCGACGAAGAGCTTCGTGAGGACGCCGTCGTCGATGATCGCGGCGTAGCGCTGCGAGCGCGTGCCGAGGCCGGCGACCGAGAGGTCCTTCTCGAGGCCCATCGCGGTGGCGAAGTTGGCGTTGCCGTCGGCGATCATCTGGATGCCATCGGCGTTCTGGTCGGCGCCCCACGCGTTCATCACCCACGCGTCGTTCACGGCGATGCACGCCACGGTGTCGACGCCCTTGGCCTTGATGTCGTCGAGCTTGACGACGAAGCCGGGCATGTGGGTGTTCGAGCAACCGGGCGTGAACGCGCCGGGCACGGCGAAGAGCACGACGCGGCCCTTCCCGAGGAGCTCACCGCTCTTGGCCGGCGCGGGGTTGCCGTCCTCGCCGGGGATGCTGACGTCGACATCGGGGATGCGGTCGCCTTCGTTGATGGCCATTCGGGAGTGCCTTCCTGTGGGGGTACGAGCGCGCGACGCGGTCGTACCCGCGCGTCGGCTGTGGCAAGTCGTTCTACCAGACGCCGGAATCCCGGCTGCCGGTGGCGGGGCTGCGCCGTAGATTGCCGACCATGGAGTACACCCCGTCCCACCTCGGCCTGTGCGTCGGCGACCTCGACCGATCGATCCGCTTCTACTGCGAGGGGCTCGGGTTCGAGGTCGGCGACGGCTTCGACCTCGACAGCACGCTCGCGCCCGGGCTCGACGCCGCGCTCGAGGTCGACGGACCGGTCGAGATCCGCTCGCAGTACATCACCAACGGCGAGATGCGGATCGAGCTGATCGGGTGGCGCGACCGCGAGGTCTCGGGCGAGCCGTCGAGCCGTCGCGACGCGCCAGGTCTCACGCACCTCTCCTTCTGGGTGGAGGACGTCGACGCCGCCGCGGCGCGCCTGGTCGACCTCGGCGGCACGATCCTGCCGTCGACCCGCACCAACCCCGGCGTCGAGCTGGTCTTCCTCGCCGACCCCGACGGGGTGCGGGTCGAGCTGATGCAACGACCATGAGCGGCGACTTCGCGGTCACCGAGCGCACGCAGGTCCGGCGCAAGCGGGACCGCGCCGCCTACGACCGGGCGACGGTGCACGCGATCCTCGACGAGGGCTTCGTGTGCCACCTCGGGTTCGCGGCCGACGGCCGGCCGTGGGCGATGCCGATGATCTACGGGCGGCTCGACGACGCGCTGTATGTGCACGGCGCGCCGGCGAACTTCTCGCTCTCGACCATCGGCGGCGAAGGCGTCGAGGTGTGCCTCACGGTCACGCTCGTCGACGGCCTGGTGATGTCGCGCTCGGTGTTCCACCACTCGGTCAACTACCGCAGTGTGCTCGTGTTCGGCCAGGCGGTGCTGGTGACCGACCCCGACGAGCAGCAGCGCGGCTTCGACGCGATCATCGACCACGTCCACCCCGGCCGACGTGCCGAGTCGCGCGCGCTCACGCCGTCGGAGATCCGGGGCACGCGTCTCCTGCGACTCGACATCGTGGAAGCGTCGGCGAAGGTTCGCACCGGCCCGCCGGGCGAGGAACCCGAGGACTACGCCTTGCCGTACTGGGGCGGCGTGATCCCGCTGCGCACCGTCGCCGGCGAACCCGAGCCCGACGAGCACGTCACCGCGGGCATCGCGCCGCCCACGACGCGCGCGCCCGACGCCTGGTGACACAGTGATCCCATGAGCATGAACGAGATCCAGCAACGGATGTCCGACACGTCGACCTGGGACTTCTCGGACCTGACCGCCCTCTTCATCAACTGCACGCTGAAGCGGTCGCCCGAGGTGTCGCACACCCAGGGCCTCGCCGACATCGCGCTGGCGATCCTCCGCAGCAACGACGTCACGGTCGACGAGTTCCGCGCGATCGATCACGACATCGCGACCGGCATCTACCCCGACATGACCGAGCACGGCTGGGAGTCCGACGAGTGGCCGCAGCTCTTCGAGCGGGTCATGGCGGCCGACATCCTCATCATCGGCACCTCGATCTGGCTCGGCGAGAAGACGTCGGAGTGCACGAAGATCATCGAGCGCCTCTACGGCAACTCGCACCTGCTCAACGACGACGGCCAGTACGCCTACTACGGGCGCGTCGGCGGGTGCATCGTCACCGGCAACGAAGACGGCGCGAAGCACTGCTCGATGAACGTCCTGTACTCCCTGCAGCACCTCGGCTACGTCATCCCGCCCCAAGCCGACGCGGCGTGGCTCGGCGAGGCCGGGCCCGGACCTTCGTACCTCGACCCGGGGTCGGGTGGGCCGATGAACGACTTCACCAACCGCAACACGACGTTCATGACGTGGAACCTCATGCATCTCGCGCGGATGCTCAAGGACCGAGGGGGCATCCCCGCACACGGCAACCAGCGCACCGCGTGGGACGCCGGGTGCAGTCTCGACTTCCCCAACCCGGAGTACCGCGTCTGAGCCTGTGTCAGGCTGGGCGGCGATGGCCTCGTCACCGCCGCTCGCCGTGCAGCTGTACTCGCTCCGCGAAGAAGCAGCCGTCGACTTCGCCGGCGTCCTTCGCCGAGTCGGCGCGATGGGCTACGCGGGCGTCGAGCTCGCGGGCTTCCACGACGTCGACCCGACCGAGGTCGGCCGGGTGCTCGACGACGCCGGCCTGCGCGTCGCGAGCGCCCACGTCGGGCTCGACCCGGCCGATCAGTACGAGGCCGCGCTCGACGTCCACCAGGCGCTGGGCGCCGACTCCGTGGTGGTGCCCTTCCTCGCGCCCGACGACTTCGCGTCCTCCGACGCCGTCTCGCGCGCCGCTGATCGCATCAACGCCGCTCGTGAGATCACGAGTGCGAGATCGCTGACCCTCGGGTACCACAACCACTGGTGGGAGCTCGAGCAGTCGATCGACGGCCGTCCCGCGCTGCTCGCGCTGTTCGACCGGCTGGCGCCCGACGTCGTGGCCGAGGTCGACGTGTACTGGGCGAAGGTCGGGGGCACGGACCCGGCTGCGCTGCTGGCGGCGCTCGGCGATCGTGCCGCGTTCCTCCACGTGAAGGACGGTCCGGCCGACGAGCCGGGGAGTGCGATGGTGGCCGTGGGCGACGGCGCCATCGACGTGCCCGGCGTGCTCGCGGCCGCACCGGCGGCGCGCTGGCACATCGTCGAGCTCGACCGCTGCGACACCGACATGGAGACTGCGGTCGCCCGGAGCCACGACTACCTCGTCGGCGCGGGGCTGTCGTCGGGCCGACCGGGCGCGTGACCGACGAAGCATCCAGTCGGGTCGCGATCGTCGGGTGCGGCGTCATCGCGCCCGCGTACGCGTCGACGCTCGCTGCGCTCGGGAACGTCACGCTGGCGGCCTGCGTCGACGGCGTCCCCGAGCGGGCCGAGCAGCTGGCCGAGGCGCACGGCGCGCGCGTCGCCACCCTCGACGAGGTCCTCGCCGCTGACGACATCGACGCGGTCGTCAACCTCACGCCGCCGAAGGCCCACGCCGCCGTGACCCGGGCGGTCATCGACGCCGGGCGGGCCGCGTTCAGCGAGAAGCCCCTCGGCATCGAGCTCGACGAAGGGCGCGGGCTGGTCGACGCCGCGTCCGCCGCAGGGGTGCGGCTCGGCTGCGCGCCCGACACGTTCCTCGGTGCCGGGCTGCAGACCGCCCGGGCCGTCATCGACCGGGGCGACATCGGCGAGCCGGTCGCCGCCAATGCGTTCCAGCTCCAGTCGGGCCCTGAGTGGTGGCACCCGGATCCCGTCCTCTTCTATGCACGCGGCGCGGGTCCGCTGTTCGACATGGGCCCGTACTACTTCACCGCGCTCGTGCAGCTGCTCGGTCCGGCGCGCACGGTGAGCGGTACCGCGCGCATCTCGCGGGAGCAGCGCCTGATCACGTCGGAGCCGCGGCGCGGTCAGCTGCTCGACGTCGAGGTGCCCACCCACGTGACCAGCGTGGTGGAGCACGAATCCGGGCCGATCGCGACCTTCGTCACCAGCTTCGACGTGCAGGAGTCGCGCTACCGCAACATCGAGATCTACGGCACCGAGGCCACGCTCGCCGTGCCAGATCCCAACACCTTCGGCGGGCCGGTGCGGATCAAGCGGTTCGGCGAGCAGGAGTGGACCGACGTCGAGCTGCTCGAGCACGCGATCCCGCAGCAGCGGGGGATCGGGCTGGCCGACATGCTCTGGGCCGAGCGCACCGGCCGCGCGCACCGCGCGTCGGCCGACCTGGCGCTCCACGTACTCGAGCTCATGACCGCCACGATCACGTCGGCCGACGAGGGCCGGCGCATCGACCTCACCACCACATGCGAGCGGTCGGCGCCGCTCGTGCCGGGGCTGACACAGAACACGTTCGACGACTGACAGCCCGGGAGGAACGAGAGATGGACACGCTTCGGTACGGCTTCGTCGGTGCAGGGTTCGTGACGTCGTTCCACCTCCGTGCGCTCGAGCAGGTGCGCGGCATCGAGGTGGCCGGCATCGCGTCCCGTACACCACCCAACGAGATCGCAGCCTCGGCGCGTTCGCGCGGGCTCGGCGCGTGCATGGTCTACGACTCGGTCACCCAGATGGCCCGCGACGTCGACGTCGTCGTGATCTGCAGCCCCAACGACGTGCGCGTCGACGTGATGGAGCAGATCGCGACCGCGGTGTGCGACGACGGCGCCCAGCTGCGCGGGTTGATCTGCGAGAAGCCGTTGGCCCGCAACCTCGCTGAAGCGCGCCTCGTCGTCGAGCTCGCCACCGCGATCGGCGCGCCCACGGCGTACTTCGAGAACCAGATCCACATGAAGATGCTCCGCACCGCACGCGAGCAGCTCGGCGACGTCGCCGCGGCCATGGGGCCGCTCACGCTCGCCCGCTCGGGCGAGGAGCACGCCGGCCCCCACAACGGCTGGTTCTGGGATCCCGTGCGCCAGGGCGGCGGCGTACTGTCCGACATGGGTTGTCACTGCCTGGCCGTCGGGCGCCAGCTCCTCACGCCGATCGGGAAGTCGCCGCGCCACCTCGTGCCGGTCTCGGTGTCGGCCGACATCGGCCTGCTCAAGTGGGGACAGCCGCGCTGGCGCCAGGAGCTCCTGGACCGTCACGGCGTCGACTACGCCGCGACGCCGGCCGAGGACTTCGCCACCGGCGTGGTCACGTACCGCGATCCCGAGACCGACCAGCGCTCGAAGGCGCAGTTCACGGTCTCGTGGATGTACGACAAGCAGGGGCTTCGGCTGCTCGTCGACGCGATGGGCCCGGGCTACGCGCTCGAGGCGAACAGCCTGCGGTCGCCGCTCGAGATCTTCATCGGTGACGATGCCGCGAACGCGGTGGCGGACGCCGAGCTCGCGCTCGAGAAGGCGACGGCGTCCCGGGGTCTGCTCGCGGTGCAGCCGAACGAGCCCGACCTCTACGGCTACGTCGACGAGCACGTCGACGCGCTCGCGGCGTTCCGCGCCGGCGAGTCGGCCCTGCTCGACTTCGAGTACGGCGTCGACATCGTGCGCCTCACGATGGCGGCGTATCGTTCGGCCGAAGAGGGTCGCGTGATCGACCTCACCGACCCCGCGGTCCGGGCCGAGCTCGACGACTACGTCCCGCTCGTGCAGCAAGGCCGCGGCGCCGAGCACCTGCTCTGAGCACAAAGAAATGGAGACGCAGCGGAGGCCTGGCCGGACGGCCGGGAGGCCGCAGCGGAGTCGACCAGGAGAGGGGAAGGGTCACGATGGAGACCACGGTCGCCGAGATCGCCGACGACATCTTCCAGCTGTCCACCTATGTGCCGGAGGCGGACTTCACGTTCCGCCAGTACCTGGTGCGCGCGGAGGAGCCGCTGCTGTTCCACACCGGCCTGCGGCGGATGTTCCCGCTCGTCTCGGAAGCGGTGGCCACGATCGTGCCGGTCGAGCGCCTCCGCTGGATCTCGTTCGGGCACTTCGAAGCCGACGAGTGCGGCTCGATGAACCAATGGCTCGCCGCCGCGCCGGAGTCGACGCTCGCGCACACCATGATCGGGGTCCTCGTCTCGATCGACGACCTCGCCGAGCGCCCGGCGCGTGGGCTCACCGACGGCGAGGTCATCGACCTCGGCGGCAAGCGGGTGCGGCACCTCACGCGTCCGCAGCTGCCGCACGGTTGGGATGCGGGGCTCATGTTCGAAGAGACCACCGGCACGCTGCTCTGCGGCGACCTGTTCACCTGGGCCGGCGACTACCCAGCGACCACCGACG
>CAZKTS010000153.1:0-14552 GCA_964555735.1 uncultured Bifidobacteriaceae bacterium | reverse complement strand
CGGCCACCAGCACGAGCAGGTCGCCCGGCGTGTGGCCCGATGCGGGCAGCACCTCGATGCGCGGCGTCAGCTGCGCGGCGGCGTCGACGAGGTGGCTCACCGGCCGCGTGCCCAGCTCGGCGAGGTCGTCGAACTCCTCCTCGAAGGCGGGCATGAAGGCCTTGTACGCGTCGATCGGCATCGAGTGGTCGAGCAGCTCGCTGGTGAGCGGCGACGCGTAGATCGCGGCGTTGCGGAACGCCACCGTGCCGCCGACGTGGTCGACGTGCGCGTGGGTGAGGACGACCCGCTTCACCGGCTGATCGAGCTCGGCCACCGCCGCGGCGAACGGCTCCCACTGCGACCGCACCATCAGGGTGTCGATGATCGTGAGGCCGTCGGCGTCGGCGACGATGCCCGCGTTGCTGACGCCGGTCTCGCCGCCGGGCTGGAGCCACGCCCACACGCCGTCGGCGAGCTGCTCGAGGTGCCCGGCTCCCGTGTGGGTCACGGGGCGAGCGTACCGGTACGGTTTTCGGCATGTCGGAGCGCTCACGCAACCTGCCCCGCCGGGCGTGCCTCTCGGTCCCCGGCTCCAGCATGAAGATGATGACCAAGGCATCGGGGCTCGGTGCCGACATGGTCTTCTTGGACCTCGAGGACGCGGTCGCGCCGCTCGAGAAGGAAGCCGCCCGCGGCAACGTCGTCGAGGCGATCAACACCCTCGACTGGGGCGACACCGTCCTCTGCGTGCGCGTCAACGCCTGGGACACGAAGTGGACGTACCGCGACGTGATCGAGGTCGTGGAGGGCGCATCCGAGCGGCTCGACGAGCTCATGCTGCCGAAGGTCGAGTCCGCTGCCGACGTCCAGGCCCTCGACAAGCTGCTGACCCAGATCGAGGAGGTCACCGGCCGCTCGAGCACGGTCGGCATCGAGGCGCAGATCGAGACCGCGCGCGGGCTCATCAACGTCGAGGAGAACTGCGCGGCGTCGCCCCGCCTCGAGACCATCATCTTCGGCCCGGCCGACTTCGCGGCGTCCACCGAGATGCCGGTGCTCACCGGAGGGGTGCAGATCGCCGAGTACCCCGGCGACCACTTCCACTACGTGTTCTCGAAGATCCTCATGGCCGGGCGCGCCAACGGGCTCCAGGTGATCGACGGGCCCTTCCTCAAGATCAAGGAGCTCGACGCGCTGCGCGACTACTCCATGCGCACGCGCATCCTCGGCTACGACGGCAAATGGGCGCTGCACCCCGATCAGGTGAAGGTCATCAACGAGGTCTTCACGCCGACCCAGGAGCAGTACGACACCGCGTTCGACATCCTCGAGGCGTACGAGAAGGCGACGACCGAGGGCGGCGCCGGCGAGCGCAAGGGCGCGGTCATGTTCGGCGACGAGATGATCGACGAGGCGAGCCGCAAGATGGCCAACAAGTTCGTTGCCCGGGGCGAGCGCGCCGGGATGTCGAGGAGCACGTAGCCTGGTGGCCGCGTGGAAGTCGTGATCGTCGCGGCCGTGATCACCGTCCTGGGGATCTCGTGGCGCGCGTCCCGACGCCGGCCGGGTGTGCCGATGTCGTGGCAGACCTCACAGAGCGTCGGCGCCGACCTCCACCGTCGCTCGCACCGCGCCCTCGAGCGCACCCGTCGCAGCGTCGCCGACGCCCGCCGGCGGGGCGTGCCGACGGCCAGCTACGAGAGCCTCGTCGACGAGCTCGAAGCCACGGTCCGGGCGCTCGACGACCAGCTGGTGCTCGCGGCCCGGCTGCCGTTCAAGGCCCGGCACAAGGCGCTGCTCTCCCTGCGGTACCGGATCGCCGAGGTCGAGAAGACGGGCGAGCGCATCGGCCGCACCGCCATCGAGGCGGCCAGCCCGCTCGTGGGTGGCGTCGACGAGTCGCTGCGGACCATCAACGAGCGCCTCGACCACGTCGAGGAGGCCCGCGACGAGCTCAAGGACCTCGGCGGCTCACCTTGATGGTCGCGCTCGCTCGGCGGCGGGATACCCGCCGCCGCCCTGGCGGGACGCTCGGCTGCTCCGGCTGACGCTTAGCCGAGGGCCTGCTCGGCGAGGCGGCGGGCGATGAGGCGGAGGCAGAGGGTCTCGTCGGCGCCCTCGAAGATCGACAGCACCCTCGCGTCGACGAAGTAGCGCGACACCGCGTACTCCTCGGCGTACCCCATGCCGCCGTGCAGCTGCATGGCCTCACGGGTCACCCACTCGGCGGCGCGGCACACGTACGCCTTCACCATCGCGGCCTGGAGCGTCCCCTCGCCGTCGCCCATCCGCTGCGCGACCGCGTAGGAGAACTGGCGGCCCGCCTGGATGAGGAAGGCCATGCGCGCGAGCTTGGCCTGCGAGAGCTGGTAGTCGGCGACCGCCCGGCCGAAGACCTGGCGGTCCTGCGCGTACGCGAGCCCGGCGTCGAACGCAGCCTGCATGACACCCACCGCGCGCGCCGCGGTCTGGAGTCGACCGTTCTCGAAGCCCTCCATCTGGAGGTAGAAGCCCTTGCCGAGCCCGGCGTCCTCGCCGACGAGGTTCTCGGCCGGCACGAACCAGTCGTCGAACGCGACCTCGTACGAGTGCATGCCCCGGTAGCCGATGGTGTCGATCGCGCGACCCTCGATCTTGCCGACCGTGCCGTCGTGCTCCTGCTCGAACGAGAACGCGTGCCCGGGCGCGGGCTCCTTGTCGACGACGAAGAGCGACAGGCCGCGGTGGCCCGCCGAGCGGTCGGGGTCGGTGCGCGCGAGGAGCATGAGGACGTCGGCGCGTCCCGCGAACGTCGCCCACGTCTTGACCCCGTTGATGCGGTAGCCGCCCTCGACGGGATTGGCGGCGACCTTCACGCCCGCGACGTCGGAGCCGACGTCGGGCTCGGTCACCATCACGCCGACCATGAGCTCGCCGGTGGCGATGCGCGGCAGCCACCGCTGCTTCTGCTCCTCGGTGCCGCCCCGCACGATCGCGCGCGTGAGGATCTCGGGCCGGGTGATCAGCGAACCGCCGACGCCGAGCGATCCCCACGAGAGCTCTTCGGTCGCGACGATCATGCCGAGGTAGTCGGACTCGCCGCCGCTCGCGTACCCGCCGTACTCCTCGGGCACCGACAGTCCGAAGCCGCCGAGCTCGGCGAGACCGGCGATGACGTCGTCGGGGATGTCGGCGTTGGTGCGGTGCACGTGCTCGGCGACCGGACGGATGCGATCCTCGGCGAACCGGTGGAACGTCTCGCGCACGAGCTCGAAGTCCTCGTCGAGGTGCGCGGGGCCCGTGCCCTCGCGCGCGACGTGCTCTGCCAGCTCGGCGAGGAACGTCGGTGAGCGGTGCGCCTCGACGAACGGCAGCGTCGCGGCGAGCTCGCCACCCTCGAGTCCCCACGCCGCGCTGCGACCGAGCACCTTCGCCCCCAGGTCCCAGATGACGTCGGCGATGAACCCGCGGGCGAGCATCGCCTCGTACTCGCCGTGCTCGGCGTACTCGAGCATCACGCGGCAGCCCTGGACCGCGCTCGCCGCGTGCGCGAGGTCGTAGGCGAGCATCTGGTGCTCGTCGAGCTTGGCGACGGAGATGCGCTCGCCGTCGGCGGCGGCGCGGGCGAGGTGCCGGCACGCGGTGGTGACGACGGCCGCGGCGTCCTCGACCGCGGCGGCCGCGGCTTCCAGGTGCACGGCTTCCTGGTCCTTGGGCATGGACGGAGGTTACCGACCGGTCACTTCCTCGACCTCACTGCGGTCCGCCGGTCCGCCGTCCGCCCGTTGGCGGTCCCGGCTCAGGGCTCGCTGAGCGTCGGGATGGTGATGACCGGCGGGGCGGTCGTGGTCGTCGGGGGAGCGGTCGTGGGGGCAAGGGTGGTGGGCGTCGTCACCGGCGGCGGCGCGGTGATCGGGGTGCGGTGCGTGCCGGGCACCTGCGAGCTGCCGGGCGCCTGCACGATCGGCTGTTCGGCGCCCTCGACCGCCTGCGCCTCGATCGCGCAGCGCTCGTCGAGGAGCCGCAGCACCGCGCGCGCCAGTCGGTCGCCGCCTTCGGGCGTGAAGTGGATGCCGTCGGCGGCGCGCATGCGCACGGTGCGGCCGTCGTCGTCGGGGAGCGACGCCGCGTAGCGACCGTCGGGCCCGGCAAAGAGCGTGTACGTGTCGAGGAACACCGCGTCCGGATGCCGGGCGACGACCGCGCGCTCCACCTCGTTGATCTCGCGCACGCCCGCGTCCTTGCGCCGGTCCTGCATCGGCGGCGCGCCGACCCAGATCACGGGGCGGTCGCCGTCGTCGCCGTCGAGGAGGTCGAGCATCTGCTCGACCAGCACCTCGTACTGCGCTTTCCACGCGGGTCGGCCGGCGAGGTCGAGCGGTTGGGGGCGCGGCAGGTTGAAGTCGTTGGTGCCCACCATGAACACCGCGACCTCCGGGTCGACGAACGGGATCTCGACGGCCGCCTGCTTCGGCCAATCGAACACCTCGGGGGACGCGAGGCCGCTCGACACCCGTGAGTCGTACGTCGTTGCGACGACGCCGGTGTCGGATGCCAGGGCGCCGAGCGACGGCCCCAGGGATCCGGCGAGCGAGTCGCCGCCGATCCAGAGGCGGAGGGGGTCATCGACCGTGAGCGGCGAGCGGCAGTCGGGGTCGTCGGCGACGGTCGTGCTCGTCGCCGTCGACGAGGTGGGTTGGAGGCTCGGCGCGCGTGACTCGTCACCCACTCCTCTCGTCACTGCGAGCACGCCGACGGCCGCGACCGAGATGCTGAACACCACGCCGAGCGTGACGAGCATTGGGGGCGGGGCCGATGCTCGCATCGAGTGCTGCTACGCGGGCTCCGCGGCGGGGACCGGTCCGATCACGGGGCCGCCCACGAGCGGAGGCGGCTCGTTCCCGCGGTCGACCTGGGTGCGGTAGAGGTCGGCGTAGAGACCGCCGGCGCGGAGGAGCTCGGCGTGCGTGCCCTGCTCGACGACCTGACCCTCGTCGAGCACGACGATGCGGTCGGCCGCGACGATCGTGGACAGTCGGTGCGCGATGACGAGCGCGGTGCGGCCGACGAGCGCGTCGGCGAGCGCGCGCTGGATCGCGTGCTCGGACTCGGAGTCGAGGTGCGAGGTGGCCTCGTCGAGGATGACGACGGCCGGGTCCTTGAGGAGCATGCGGGCGATGGCGATGCGCTGCTTCTCGCCGCCCGACATGCGGTAGCCCCGCTCGCCGACGACCGTGTCGTAGCCGTCCGGCAGGCTCGCGATCAGGTCGTGGATGCGCGCCGCCTTGCAGGCGGCGACCAGCTCGTCGCCGGTGGCGTCGGGCTTCGCGTAGCGGAGGTTCTCGGCGATCGACTCGTGGAAGAGGTGGGGGTCCTGCATCACGACGCCGACCGCGTCGCGCAGCGAGTCGAGCGTGAGGTCGCGCACGTCGTGGCCATCGACGCGCACCGCACCGTCGCTCACCTCGTTGATGCGCGGGACGAGCATCGCGGTCGTGGTCTTGCCCGCGCCCGACGGGCCGACCAGCGCGATCAGCTCGCCGGGTTCCACGGTGAACGAGACGTCTCGCAGGATCCAGGCGTCGTCGCCTTCGACGCCGTCGTCGGCTTCCGGCACGCCTTCCTCCAGCGACGCGAGGGAGCTGAGTGATGCCGGGGGGTGCTTGAACCACACGTGGTCGAGCTCGATGCGGCCGGTGGCGTGCTCGAGGTCGTAGGCGCCCGGGCGCTCCTGGATGAGGGCCTCGAAGTCGAGCACCTCGAAGACGCGTTCGAACGAGACCAGCGCGGTCATGACGTCGACGCGTGCGTTGGTGAGCTGGGTGAGCGGTGTGTAGATCTGCCCGGTGTAGACGACGAACGCGGCGACGGTGCCGACGCCGATCACGCCCTCGATCGCGAAGCGCCCACCGAGGTAGTAGACGACCGCGGTACCGACGGCCGCGACGAGGCCGAGGCCGACGAACAGCACCCTCGAGTACATCGCGCTGGTGATGCCGATGTCGCGCACTCGACCGGCGCGCCGTGAGAACAGGTCGCGCTCGCGGTCATGGTTGCCGAACAGCTTCACCACCAGCGCACCGGAGACGTTGAACCGCTCTTGCACGGTGTTGTTCATGTTGGCGTTGAGCTGCATGCCCTCGCGCGTCACGACCTGGAGCTTGCGGCCGATGCGCCGCGCCGGGATCACGAAGAACGGCAGGACCAGGAGCGTCAGGATGGTGAGCCGCCACTCCAGCACGAGCATGAAGCTGAGCGTGACCACGAGGCTGATCGCGTTCGAGAAGACGGTCCCGAGGGTGTTGGTGACGGCCTGCTGCGCGCCGATCACGTCGTTGTTGAGGCGCGACATCAGCGCCCCGGTCTGGGTGCGGGTGAAGAACGAGAGGGGCAGCCGCTGGACGTGATCGAAGAGCGACACCCGCATGTCGTAGATGAGGCCTTCGCCGATGCGCGCTGAGTACCAGCGCTGCAGGAGCGACAGCCCGGCGTTGGCGAGCGCGAGGAGGACCGCCCCGAGGGCGAGCACCCACAGGAGGGTGAAGTCCTCTTGTGGCACCGCGTTGTCGAGCAGCGACCGCAGCAGCAGCGCAGGGATCGCGCCGACGATGGCGGCGACGACGACGGCGATCAGGAAGCCGATGAGCTGGCGGCGGTAGGGCCTCGCCATCGCGAGCACCCGGCGCAGGAGGTCGCGCTCGACCCTGCGCCCTCGCACGGCGTCGGGATCCCGCCGGAAGCTCATGATGGTCTGGTGCATCGCCATGTGCGGTGTTCAACCTACCGGGGACCTCTGCGCTTCCCGACGTCGTGCGATGCTCGTCGGATGTCCGGTCGGTGGCCGCTCGTCGGGCGGGACGTCGAGCTCGCGCAGGTGGCGGCGGCCATGGACGAGGGCCGCGCGGGAGTCCTGCTCGCCGGCCCCGCCGGGGTCGGCAAGACGCGACTCGCCACCGAGTCGATCGTGCTCGCGGAGCGGCGGCGGTGGCCCACCGCGATCGTGCGCGCCAACCGCAGCGCGGGCACGATCCCGTTCGGCGCGTTCGCGCCGCTGCTGCCCGTGGCGCCCGACGCCATGGCGGCGGGCCAGGGTGACGTGCTGCGCGCCGCGACCGCAAGCGTCGTCGAAGCTGCCGGCGGCGAGACGTTGCTGCTCGTCGTCGACGACGCCCAGGAGCTCGACGAGTCGTCGGGTGCGTTGTTGGGCCTGCTCGCCGGCCGTCCGGAGGTGTTCCTCGTGGTCACGGTGCGCACCGGCGCATCCGCGCCCGACCACCTGACCGCGCTCTGGAAGGACGAGGTCCTCACGCGCGTCGAGGTGCCCACGTTCGATCTCGAGGCGACCGCGAGCCTGCTGCGCGAAGCGCTCGGTGGTGACGTCGACGGCCTCACGGTCCACACGTTCTGGTCCACCAGCCGCGGCAACGCGCTCTTCCTGCGCGAGCTCGTGATCGGCGCGGTCGAGGCCGGCGCGTTCAGCGAGGGCAGCGGCATGTGGCGTCTGCGCGGCACGCTCGCCGCGTCGACCCGCCTGGGCGAGCTCGTCGGGCTCCGCCTCGGCGCGCTCGACGACGACGAGCGAGCCGCGCTCGAGGTCGTGAGCGTCGGCGAACCCGTGGCCGCGGTCGACGTCGAGGCGCTTGCCTCTGCTCGCGCGATCGACGCGCTCGAGCGGCGCGGCCTCGTCGAGGTCGTGGTCGAGGGCGCGCGCCAGCAGGTGCGCATGGCGCACCCGATCTACGGCGAGGTCGTGCGCGCCGGACTGCCGGTCCGTCGACGTCAGCAAGTCGCGCGCGGCCTCGCGGACCGGGTCGACGCCCACGGCACGCGTCGTCGGGAGGACGTGCTGCGCGTCGCGCTCTGGCGGCTCGACGGTGGCGGTGGCGATGCCGAGACGCTCCTCGAAGGCGCGCGCCAGGCGCGATTCGCCTGGGACGTGCCGCTCGCGGAACGTCTGGCCCGCGTCGCGCACGCGCAGGCGCCGACGGCGGAGACCGCGCACATGCTCGGCGAGACCCTCGATCAGCTCGGCGACCACGAAGCGGCCGAGTCGATGCTCGCGAGCGCGCAGGACCTCGCCACCGACGATCGCCAACGGGTCCTCGCGGTGCTGGCGCGAACCGCCAACCTCTTCCGAGGCCTGGGACGCGCTCGGGACGCCGAGCAGATCCTGGTGGCCGCCGAGCAGGGGCTCGACGCGCCGGACCTCCTCGGCGAGCTGCGCGCGCAGCGGGCCGTCCACGGCGTCTTCGAGGGCCGACCGGCCGAGGCCCTCGTCCTCGCCGAGCCGCTCCTCGAGCAGGGCGACGAGCGCGCCTACGTGCTGGGTGCACTCCCCGTGTCGGTTGCGTCCACGCTGGTCGGGCGCACGGACCGCGCGCGCGCGATCGCGTCGCGGGCATTCGACCTGCGGCTGAACCTCGGTGATCAGCTCCAGGTCGCCGGGCCGGGCGTCTACCTGGTCGCGGTCGTCCTCGCCATGCTCGAGGCCGGCGATCTCGACGAGGCCGAGGAGCTCGCCCGGATGGGGTACGAGGGCGCCACGGAGCTCCAGGCGAGTGACGGACAGGCGTGGCTGGCGGTCGCGCTCGCGCGCATCGCGCTCGTGCGCGGCGAGGCCCGGGCGGCCGCGCGCTGGGCACGCGAGGCCGCGGTGGTGTTCGGCGACCTCAACCACGCGGGCGCGCGCTGGGGCTACGGCGCGCTGGCGCACGCGCTCGCATTGGTCGGCGACCTCGACGGTGCGGAGGCGGCGATCGCCGATCTCGACGCCGAGCCGGAGACCCCGCTGCGGATCATGGACCCGGACATCGAACGGGCACGGGCCTGGACCGTCGCGCAGCGCGGGGAGCTCACGCTCGCGCGCGACCTCTTGCGCCAGGCGGCGGCCGACGCGCGCACCACCGGGCGCTTCGCGCTCGAAGCGGCGGCGTTGCACGACATCGCTCGCCTCGGCTGGGCCGAAGAGGTGGTGGAGCGCCTCACCGAGATCGACGCCATCACCGACGGCGCCCTCATCCCCGCGCGTGCCCGGCACGCCCGGGGACTGGCCGCCCAAGACCTCGATGAGCTGGACCGCGCCGCGGTCGAGTTCGAGGCGATCGGCGCGTGGCTGCTGGCGGCCGAGGCGGCCGCGGCGGGTGCACGGGTCGCCCGGCGGGCGAGCCTTCCCCGGCGGGCATCGGAGAGCACGCAGCGCGCGGTTCGGCTGGCCGACCGCTGCGAGGGTGCGCGCACGCCGGCGCTCGCGGCCGCGGGAGACGCCACGCCGCTCACTCGGCGCGAGCGTGAGGTCGCCGAGCTCGCGGGACGGGGGATGACGAGCAAGGAGATCGCGGAGCGCCTCTTCGTGAGCAGCCGCACCGTCGAGAACCACCTCCAGCGCGTCTACGACAAGCTCGGCGTGCACGGGCGCGCGGAGCTGGCCGAGGTGCTCGCGCTCGACCCCGAATAGCATCCGGCCCATGGCGACCGACCCCGCGCTGCGCGAAGAGATGGTCGCGACCGTGCGTCGCTTCGTGGAGCGCGACGTGCTGCCGGTCGCGTCGGACCTCGAGCACGCCGACGAGTACCCCGCCGCGATCGTGGCGACGATGCGCGAGCTCGGCCTCTTCGGCGTCACCATCCCCGAGCAGTACGGCGGACTGGGCCTGGATCTGGTCACCTACTGCGGGGTGATCGAGGAGCTCGCCGCGGGCTGGATGTCGCTCTCCGGCGTGCTGAACACGCACGTCATGGCGGCCAACCTGCTGAAGCTCCAGGGCACCGAGGAGCAGCGCGAGCGCTGGCTGCCGCGGCTCGCGGCCGGCGAGATCCGTGGCTGCCTCTCCCTCTCGGAGCCCGATGCGGGCAGTGACACGAGCGCGATCTCGTGTCGCGCGGTGCGCGACGGCGACGACTACGTCATCACCGGCACCAAGACCTGGGTCACCAACGGCCAGCGCGCCGGGCTGATCGCCCTGGCCGCTCGCACCGACGAAGGCATCACCTGCTTCATGGTCGAGAAGGAGCCCGACGCACCGACGACGGGTGGCATCACCGTGAGCCGCAACATCGGCAAGCTCGGGTACAAGGGCATCGAGACGGTGGAGATGGCCTACGACGGGCACCGCGTCGGCGCCGACTGCGTGCTCGGCGGCCCCGAGGGGCTCGGCCGGGGTCAGCACTTCATCCTCGGCGCGCTCGAGGTGGGACGCATCAACATCGCGGCGCGCGCCGTCGGCGTCGGTCGCGCCGCCTTCGAAGCCGCGATCCGCTACGCGCAAGAGCGTGAGACCTTCGGCAAGCCGATCGCCCAGCACCAGGCGATCGCGTCCAAGCTCGCCGACATGGGCACCAGCCTCCTGGCCGCGCGTCTGCTGACGATCAACGCGGCGGAGAAGAAGGACCGCGACGAGCGCTGCGACGTCGAAGCGGGGATGGCCAAGCTGTTCGCGAGCGAGGCCGCGTTCGAGATCGCGACCGAGGCCATGCGGATCCACGGTGGGCTCGGGTACACGACCGAGCTACCGGTGGAGCGCTACTACCGCGACGCGCCGCTCATGATCATCGGCGAGGGCACCAACGAGATCCAGCGCATCGTGATCGCCCGGGGCCTGCTCGAACGGCACCCACTCTCTTAGGCTCTCGGGCATGACCGTCCACGAACGACCCTTCGGCCGGTACTACGAGGACTTCGAGCCCGGCGACGTCTACAAGCACTGGCCGGGCAAGACCATCACCGAGGCCGACGACCACCTCTTCTGCATGATCACGATGAACCACCACCCGCTCCACACCGACGCGTGGTTCGCCGAGACCCAGACCCAGTTCGGCAAGAACGTGGTGGTGGGCAACCTCGTGTACTCGCTCGTGCTCGGCATGAGCGTGCCCGACGTCAGCGGTGTCGCCATCGCCAACCTCGAGGTCGAGGAGCTCAAGCACCAGAAGCCCACGTTCCACGGCGACACCATCTACGCCGAGACCAAGGTGCTGGAGAAGAAGGAGTCGTCGAGCAAGCCCGACCGCGGCGTCGTGACCGTCGAGACGCGCGGCTTCAACCAGCGGGGCGAAGAGGTCTGCTACTTCCGGCGCAAGGTCATGGTGCCCAAGCGCGAGATCGCCAAGCCGCGGCAGCGCCCCTACGAATCACCCGAGTAGACGCGTGGCCGGGGCGGAGTGCGTGTTCTGCTCGATCGTCGACGGCACCGCGCCGGCGACCCTGATCGCGGAGACCGAGCGAACCGTCGCGTTCCTCGACCACCGGCCGGTGTTCCCGGGGCACACCATCGTCGTGACCCGCGCCCACGTCGAGACGCTGCGCGACCTTCCGGACGACCTCGTCGATCCGCTCTTCACCGAGGTCCGCCGCATCGCCGCAGCCGTGGAGGACGGTCTCGACGCCGACGGCACGTTCGTGGCCGAGAACAACGTCGTGAGCCAGAGCGTGCCGCACCTCCACGTGCACGTCGTGCCCCGCCGCCGGAAGGACGGGCTGCGCGGGTTCTTCTGGCCGCGCCACCCGTACGCCGACGACGCCGAGCGCGGGGCGACCGCCGAGGCCATCCGCGCCGCGCTCCCGCCGACATGAAGCGCGTCTACGTCGACATGGTCGGCGATCTGTTTCACGCCGGCCACGTGGAGTTCCTGCGGCAGGCGCGTGCGTTCGGCGACGAGCTGGTGGTCGGTGTGCACGCGGACGACGAGTGCGAGTGGTACAAGCGCCGACCGGTCCTGACCCTGGAGGAGCGCGTCGCGGTGGTCGAGTCGTGCCGGTACGTCGACCGAGTCGTCCCTGCGGCACCGGCCCTGGTGACCGAGGCCTGGCTGCACCGCGTCGGTGCCGACCTGGTCGTGCACGGCGACGACATGGACGACGCCGACATCCGCGCGTGGTATCCGGGCGCCGTGGCCCGCGGGATCATGCGGACGGTCCCGTACACGTCGAGCATCTCGAGTCGCGACATCGTCGAGCGCGCGTCGAGTGCGTCACCGGTCGTCGCGGCACGCGGTGTGAAGCCACCCCTGACGGCCGTCGACCGGTTGCGCAAACGGTCGACGCTCCTCTCTCGTCGACGGGTCGGACGCGAGCTCCGCGAGCTGCACGACGCGCTCGCGGCCACGCCGATCGGCGGCCGGTACTGGATGTGGGGCGGTGCCCTCCTGGGTTGGGCGCGGGAGGGCCGCCTGCTCGCGGCGGACCTGCACGACGTCGACTTCGCGTATCTCGACGAGGACCACGGGCGGTTCCTCGACTCCGTCGGGGCCCTGGTGGCCGCGGGGTTCGTGCCCACCGATCGGTTCTCGGGCGTGAGCGGCCGCTACGAGGAGCACCGCTTCCGACGCGGCCCCACGCGCTACGAGTTCTTCCGACTCACCCCGACGGCCGACGGTGCGCGGTGGTCGTACTCCTCGTTCGACGACCGGGAGGAGCTCCGAGCCGAGCTGCCGGCCCAGCCGCTCGTCGAGTTCGAGTTCCTCGGCCGGCGGTGGCAGAAGGTCGCCGACCACGAAGCGCACTTCGAGCTCCAGTACGGCGACTGGCGGACACCCGACCCGCACTGGGACTTCCGCGACGAGCGGACGATCGTCGAGCGGCGCGAACGCCCGCCGGTCCCGCGGGAGTGGCGCTGGCCGACGGCGGTGCCGCGGGGCCCGGGGGAGCAGGCGACGCCGTGGGCCGCCCTGCCCGACGACTGAGGCGGTCGCCGGGGGTCCACGGTTGTCGGTGCCGCAAGGGTGTAATACTGTAATCACATGACGACGCTGGACGAGGTGGCCGCCTGGTTCGCCGGCCGGATGCCCGACGACTGGTTCGTGGCCCCGCCGGTGGTGGCGGCCGACCGCGACGAGCTCCTGGTGGTGGGCCGCCTGGCCGAGCCCGAGCTCGCGGAGCCGGGCGAGGACGTCCGTCGCACCGCGTGCGCGGCCCGGGTCGAGCGGTTCCGTGAGGAGACCCGTGCCGCGCGCATGCAGGTCGCCGACGCGGCCGAGGCGCGATTCGAGCGCAAGGTGGCATGGGGCGCGGCGTGCGGTGACATCGAGGTGGTGTTCACCAACCTCAGCGTGCCGGTGATGACCCGGCTGCGCATGAGCGAACGGCGCGTCCTCGACACGTTGGTCGACGCCGGCGTCGCGCGCAGTCGCAGCGATGCGCTCGCGTGGTGTGTCCGACTCGTGCACGAGCACGAAGGGGAGTGGATCGAGCAGCTGCGCGAGGCGCTCGTCCACGTCGAGCGCGTGCGCGCCGACGGCCCGCAGCCGGGCTGAGACCCGGACCCCATCCGGGTCCGCCATCGCTCCGTAGTACCGACCATGGACCGTTCGGGTCGTCGACCCCACGCGCTGCTGGTCGTGCTGGCCGTGCCGGTGATCGCGGCACTCGCGGTGCTGATGACGTCACTCGCCGCCGGTGATGACGACGCACCGAGCGCGAACGGCGCGTCACCCGCGTCGACGATCACGATCGAGGGCTTCGACTACTCACCGGGGACCTTGGAGGGTGAGGCGGGCGCGCCGATCCAGATCGTGAACCGCGACGACACGGTGCACACGGTCACCGCGCGCGACGACTCGGCGTTCGACACGGGAGACCTCGACGGCGGCGCGACCGCGACGATCACCATCGACGAGCCGGGCACCTACGAGTACTTCTGCGCGATCCACGACTACATGACGGGGGAGATCCGGATCCGTGGCTGACCGGCGAGCCCGTGCCCTCCTGCTGCTCGGCGCCGGTGGCGTCCTCGTCAGCGGCTACCTCCACTACTTCCTGTACTTCGAGGGCGGCTACCGCGGGATCGCGCCCGACGAGGCGCTCGGCCTGACCATCAGCCGGGCCTTTGCGATCAATGCGGTCGCCGGGTTCGTCATCGCCTGGGCCCTCGTGTGCTCGCTGCGTTGGGAACGGCTCACGGTGCCGGCCGCCGTCGCGGGGGTCGGCTTCTGCGCCGCAACGCTCGTCGCCTACGCCCTCTCCCGCACCGTCGGTCTGCTCGGGTTCGAAGACGACCGGACCAGCACCGAGGCCGTCATCGCGGTCGCCGCCGAGGTGATCGGGCTCGTGAGCCTGTCGTGGTTGCTCGCGGCTTGCGTCCGGGCGCGACGGAGGACGACGCTCGTGGCGTGAGCACCGACACCAGCGTGACCGCCGAGGTCATCCGAACGGAAGCGCTGACGAAGGTGTATCCCGGCGGTGTCCGCGCGGTGGACGGTCTGGATCTCTCGGTGCGGCGCGGCGAGATCTTCGGGCTGCTCGGTCCGAACGGCGCGGGGAAGACGACGACGGCCGGCATGCTCACCACGCGGGTGATCCCGACGAGCGGTCGCGCCTTCGTGGACGGCATCGACGTGCTCTCGCACCCGACCGCGGCGAAGCAGGTGATCGGGGTCGTGCCGCAGACCAACACGCTCGATCGATCGCTCGACGTGTGGGAGAACCTCTACTACCACGGTCGCTACTTCGGGATGAGCCGACGGATCGCGCGCCGCGAGGCCGACCGACTGCTCGAGCAGTTCCGTCTCGCCGACCGCGCCCGGGTGCCGGTGCTGGCGCTCTCGGGCGGGATGGCGCAGCGCCTGATGGTGGCCCGGGCGATCATGCACCGTCCGGC
>CAZKTS010000152.1:0-5236 GCA_964555735.1 uncultured Bifidobacteriaceae bacterium | reverse complement strand
TCTCGCCGCGGCGGATCCGCCGGAGTGCTTCTTCGATCGGGGCAAGGCTCATGCGTGGGTTCCCTGTTCGTGTCGGGCAGGTTGGTTCCGGGTGGTGTGAGGCGCGGTCGGGAGCTCCACCACCATCCGGGTGCCGTGCGGCTCCCGGTGCTCGGGGTGGATCTCGCCGCCGTGGAGGTCGACGATCCAGCGCGCGATCGCAAGGCCGAGCCCCGCGCCGCCGTCGGTGGACGACCGGGCCGCATCGACGCGCGCGAAGCGCTCGAAGACCCGAGCGCGATCGGCCTCGGGGATGCCGGGGCCTTCGTCGAGCACTTCGATGGTGACGCCGTGCTCGCCGCGGTGCGCGCGCACCTCGACGGTGCCACCGTGCGGCGTGTAGCGGACCGCGTTCTCGAGCAGGTTCGCGACGACCTGGTGCACGCGCTCCGGATCGCCGTCGGCCACGAGGTCGGAGGGCTCCACGTGGACCGCGACGTCGACGGCGGGCTCGTGCAGCTGCTGCTCGCGCACCGCGTGGCTGAGCAGCGGCCCGACCGGGAACGCCTCGCGCTCGAGCGGCACGACGCCGGCCTCGAGCCGCGAGAGGTCGAGGAGCTGCTGGACCAGCCGGCCGAGCCGCTCGACCTGGGCGAGCATGGTGCGGAAGGTGTCGGGGTCGGGCTCGGCGACGCCGTCGACGAGGTTCTCGAGGGCGGCCTGCAGCGCGGTGATCGGGGTGCGCAGCTCGTGCGAGACGTTGGCGACCAGATCCCGTCGGACCCGATCGGTCGCGGCGAGCTCGGTCGCCATCTCGTTGAACGCCTGCGCGAGCTGCCCGACCTCGTCGTGCGACGTGGCGGTGACCCGGCGGCTGTAGTCGCCGTGCTTCATGGCGTCGGCCGCGGCGGCCATCTCGCGCAGCGGGCTGGTCATGCCGCGCGACAGGAGCCAGACCGCGCCCATCGCGACCAGGGCGGCGAGCACGCCGCTCACCGACGGCCAGATGCCGACCTTCAGTGCGACCCAGAACACGAACACTGTCACGGCGACGGCCGCGGCGATGACGAAGCCGAGCTTGAGCTTGATCGACGGCAGCGGGTCGAGCGGGCGCCGGATGTCGAGATCCCGGATGTCGAGCTCCCGGAGGTCGAGGTCGGAGCGCGGGTGCTGCCGGCTCACGAGGAGGCACCGCCGTCGTCGGTCACGGCCGCGTATCCGACACCGTGCACCGTCCGGATGATCGACGGGTCGAGCTTGCGTCGCAGCGCGCGAACGTGCGAGTCGACGGTGCGGGCGCCGGAGCCGTCGCGGTAGCCCCACACCTCGCCGAGCAGCTGCTCGCGGGTGAAGACCCGCTCAGGGCGCTTGGCGAGGAACGCGAGGAGATCGAACTCCGTCGGCGTGAGGTGCACCTCGCGGTCGCGTTGGTGCACGCGGCGGGTGGCGAGATCGAGCTCGACGTCACCGAGGCGGAGCGGGCCGTCGGCGGCGCGGTCCGGTGTGCGCTCCACCCGTCGCAGGAGCGCGTGCACCCGCGCGGTGAGCTCGCGGCTGCTGAATGGCTTCGTGAGGTAGTCGTCGGCGCCGACCGCGAGGCCGACGACGAGGTCGGTCTCGGAGTCGCGTGCGGTGAGCATGAGCACCGGTACAGGACGGTCGCGTTGGATCCCGCGGCAGACCACGAGGCCCTCGAGGCCGGGGAGCATGAGGTCGAGCACGACGAGATCGGGGTGCAGGCGCGCGCACGCATCGACCGCGACGAGCCCATCGGTGGCGATCTCGACCGCGAAGCCCTCGCTGCGCAGGCGGGCGGCGACGGCCTGGGCGATGGTCGCTTCGTCCTCGACCACGAGGATCGTGCGGGTCGTGGCGGTGCCGGACGCGAGCGGCGGTGTGGTCACGGGACTCGCGGGCACGAGGACCATCGTAGGGACGGGGTGTGGAGGAGTCCTGCCGGAGATGTGCGGATCCCGTGCAGGCGGCGGCCGTTCATCGGCCGGCGGGGGTTGGGTCAGGTGCCGAGCACGACCGCCGTGCCCTCGACCGGCACGAGGGACACGGAGGTGCCGACGCCCGGTGTCGGCTCCGCCACCGCCACCTCGACCTCGGCACCGTCGGTGAGGTGGACGCGGAGGCGGAAGTGGTCCCTGCGGAAGGTGTGGGAGACGACGGTGCCGGTCCAGACGCCGTCGGTGGTTGCATCGGCGACGACCCGGAGCGACTCGGGCCGCACCGCGACGGTCTGCCCGCCCGAGGTGCGCACGTTCCAGCCGAGGAAGCGCGCCGCGCGTGCGGTCGCCGGGCGCCGCCAGACCTCGGTGGCCGGACCGACCTGCTCGATGCGTCCGGCGTCCATCACCGCGACGCGGTCGCCGAGCGCGAACGCTTCGTCGTGGTCGTGCGTCACGTAGAGCACCGCGAGGTCGAGCCGGTCGAAGAGTGCGGCGAGGTCGTCGGCGAGGTGCTCGCGCAGCTCGCGATCGAGCGCGCCGAGCGGCTCGTCGAGCATGAGGACGCTCGGCTCCGGCGCGAGCGCCCGCGCCAGCGCCACCCGCTGCTGCTCGCCGCCCGAGAGCTCCCGGACCCCGCGGTGCTCGTAGCCGGCGAGGCCGACCATCGCGAGCGCGGCGGCGGCGCGCTCGGCGGCTTCGGTACGCGGCACATGCTGCATGCGCAGTCCGAACTGCACGTTGCCGAGCACGTCGCGGTGCGGGAAGAGCGCGTGGTCCTGGAACATGAGGCCGACGCCCCGGCGGTGCGGGGGTACCCCGCGAAGATCCGCGCCGTCACGCCGGATCGAGCCGCTCGACGGGTCCTCCAGCCCGGCGACGGCGCGGAGCAACGTCGACTTCCCGCTGCCGCTCGGGCCGAGCACTGCGACGACCTCCGAGGGCGCGACGGCGAGCGAGACGCCATCGAGCGCGACCGTGTCGCCGTAGCGGACGTGAAGGTCGTCGATCGTGAGGGCGTCCACGTCAGAACACCAGTGCCGCGTCGGTGCGGTCACCGAGCCGGGCGCTGATCCACTCGGTGAGGAGGACGGCCAGCGCCGTGAGTGCGAGCAGGATCGTGCTCGCCGCCATCGCCGCCCCGAAGCCCACCGACCCCGGTTGGCCGAGCAGTCGGAAGATCACGACCGGGAGGGTCGGCCGGTCCGGGCGGGCGATGAAGACGGTCGCACCGAACTCGCCGAGCGAGATCGCGAAGGCGAACCCGGACGCCACGAGGATGCCGCGCGCGGCCAGCGGCAGGTCGACCTCGCGCCAGACCCGGCGTGGCGGCGCGCCGAGCAGTGCGGCCGACTCCCGGAGGTGAGGATCGACGGCCTGCAGGGTGGGGAGCACGAAGCGGATCACGAACGGGATGGCGACAAGCGCCTGCGCGATCGGCACGAGGATCCACGAGGTGCGGAGGTCGAGCGGCGGTTCGTCGAGCGCGATCAGGAACCCGAAGCCGATGGTGACGGCCGACACCCCCAGGGGGAGCGCGAGCGCGGCGTCGAGCGCGCTGCCGCGGCGCGTCCGTGCGATCGCGAACGCGGCGCAGGTGCCGACGCCGACTGCGAGTGCAGTAGCGACGAGGGCGAAGAGCACGGAGTTCCGGATCGCCTCGGCCGGCGCCACGAACAGGACGCTGCCGGCGTGGAGCTCGTCGAGCGCGCGGTACGAGCCAAGGCCGACGGCACTACCGCCGCCGATGCCGAACGAGCGCGCCACCAGGACGCCGATCGGCACGCCGACGAAGAGGAGCATGCCGGCGACGGTGCCGCCGACCAGGGCTCGCTCCCGCAGTCCGCGCGGCGGGCGGGCGGTCTCGCGCTCGGGTCGGAGCGTGCGGGCCACGCTGGCGCGCCGTTGGAACCGACCGACGATGACGAGCAGCACGAGCACGGCGACGAGCTGGAGCAATGCGAGAGCGGCGGCGGTCCGGAGGTCGAGCAGGTCGGCGGTCTGGCGGTAGATCTCGGTCTCGAGCGTGGCGCGCGTCGGGCCGCCGAGGAGGAGCACGACACCGAACGACGTGAAGTCGAAGAGGAACACGATGGCGCCGGTCGCGAGCAGCGCCGGGCGCAGCGCGGGGAGCGTGACGGCGGTGAAGGTGCGCCACCGGCTCGCGCCCAGCACGCGCGCTGCGTCCTCCTCGTGGGGGTCGAGGGTCGACCAGAGGGCACCGACGCCACGCACGACGACCGCGAGGTTGAAGAACACGTGCGCGAGCAGGATCGCGCCGAGCGACTGCCGCACGCCCAGCGCGAGGAACGCGGTGGCGACGACGACGGTGGGGAGCACGAAGGGCACGGTCACGACGGCGCGCACCAGCGATCGGCCGGGGAATCGGTAGCGCGCGAGGACGTAGGCCCCGGGCAGCGCGACCGCGATCGTGAGCGCGGTGGAGAGCGCGGCCTGCCACAGCGTGAACCACGCGATGTCGCGCACCGACGCGTCGCCCAGCGTGTCGCCGAGCGGCGAGAGGTCGAGGGCACCGTCGGGCCAGAGCCCCCTCCCGAGGATCGTGACGAAGGGATAGAGGAAGAAGACCGCGAGGAACGCCAGCGGCACCAGGACGAGCGCGGTCCTTCCCGCCGAGGCCCGGCGCCGCGCCGGCATCAGCGCAGGACGGTGTCGGTCCACTCGTCGATCCATCGCTCCCGGTCGCGCCCGATCGCCGACGGCGAGAGCGTGAGCGGCTCCGCCGGCAGCTCGGCGAACTTCTCGAAGACCGGCGGGAGCGGCGTGCCGTTGCGCACGGGGAAGACGAACATCTGCAGGGGCACGTCGGCCTGGAAGGGCTCCGAGAGCATGAAGTCGACGAGCTCGCGCGCCTCGGCCGGGTGCTCGGTGCCCTTGATGATCCCGACCCCCTCCACCTGGCGGAAGCAGCTCGAGAGCATGGTGCCGATCGGCGAGGTCTTGGGTCGCGGGTCCGAGTAGTAGACCGCGACGGGCGGGCTGGACGCGTACGAGACCACGAGTGGGCGCTCGCCGGCGTTCTCGCCCGCGGAGAACGAGCCGTTGAACGCCTCCTCCCAGCCCGCGACGACCTCGACGTCGTTGGCGCGCAGGTCTTCCCAGTAGTCGCGCCAGCCGTCCTCGCCGAACTGCGCTCGTGTCGCGAGCAGGAACGCGAGGCCGGGCGATGACGTCGCGGGGTTCTCGGTGACGAGCAGCCCTCGGTACTTGGGCTTCGTGAGGTCGGCGAGCGAGCGCGGCACGGCGAGATCGTGGTCTCGGAACCACCGCTTGTCGTAGTTGAT
>CAZKTS010000151.1:0-18854 GCA_964555735.1 uncultured Bifidobacteriaceae bacterium | reverse complement strand
GCGGTGCCCATGCCGCCGCCGGTGCACATGGTGACGAGCGCGGTGCTCTCGTCGCGGCGCTCGAGCTCGTCGAGCGCGGTCTGGATGAGCATGGCGCCGGTCGCGCCGATCGGGTGCCCGAGTGCGATCGCGCCGCCGTTCACGTTGACCTTGTCGGGATCGAGCTCGAGGTCGCGCATGGTCTTGAGCGGGACGGCCGCGAACGCCTCGTTGATCTCGAACAGGTCGATGTCGTCGAGGGTCATCCCGGCCTGCTCGAGCACCTTCTCGGTGGCGGGCCCGGGTGCGGTGAGCATGATGACCGGCTCGGTGCCGGCGACCGCATGCATCACGATGCGCGCTCGAGCTTCGAGGCCGTGCGCCGACGCGTACTCCTCGGACGCAAGGACGATGGCGGCCGCGCCGTCCACCACACCCGACGAGTTGCCGCCGTGGTGGACGTGCTCGATGGCGTCCACGTCGGGGTAGGCCTCGCGTGCCATCTCGTCGAAGGAGCGGTCGAAGCCGTCGAAGATCCTGCTGCCCATCGCGACGAACGACGGTGACAAGTCGCCCAGGGCGGCGACCGTCGTGCCGGGCCGGAGATGCTCGTCGCGGTCGAGCGCGAGCGAACCGTCGGCGTGGTGCACGGGGATCACGCTTCGGTCGAAGCGGCCCTCTTCCTGCGCGACGGCGGCGCGCGCCTGGCTCTCGACCGCGAGCCGATCGACGTCCTCGCGCGAGAAGCCTTCGACCGTGGCGATGAGGTCGGCCGAGATGCCCTGCGGGACGAGTGGGTAGCGGGCCCGCAACGCCTCGTTGCCGGCGGTGAAGTCCGGCGCTCCGGTGAACGGCTCCCATCGCGACATCGACTCGACGCCGCCCGCGACGACGAGGTCCTGGAAGCCGGCCCGGATGCCCATGCCGGCGAAGGCGACGGCCTGCTGGCCGGAGCCGCAGAACCGGTTCAGCGTGAGCCCCGGCGCGTCCACCGGCCAGCCCGCGGCGAGGACGGCCAGCCGTCCGATGCAGATGCCATGGTCGCCCGCGCCGGACGACCCGTTGCCGATGACGACGTCATCGACCTCGGCGGGATCGAACCCGTTGCGGGCGACGAGCGCATTGAGCACCTGGGCGAGCAGCTCCTGCGGGTGGATCTCGTGCAGTGAGCCGCTCGGCTTCCCCTTCCCGCGTGGGGTCCGGACCCCGTCGATGATCAACGCTTCAGAGGCTCCAGACACGCGCGCTCCTCATTGGATCGTGTAGCCGCCGTCGACGACGAGGGTGTCGCCGGTGTGAAAGGTGTTGGTCGGGTCGGCGAGGAAGACGATCGCCGCCGCGAGGTCGTCGGGCGTGCCCCACCGACGCACCGGTGTGCGTCGATTGATCGCGTCGACGAACCGCTCGTCCTCGGTGAACTCCGGATGGGTGTCGATCTCGGTCCAGCCCGGCAGGAGCGCGTTCGCGCGGATGCCATGACGAGCCAGCTCCACGGCGGCGCTGCGCACCAAGCCCAGTAGGCCGGCCTTGCTCGCGGCGTAGGCCGCGTGGCGGGGTGAGCCGTGCATCGCGGAGATCGACGACACCGCGACGAGCGAGCCGCCGCCGTGCTCCTGCATGTGTCGCCCCGCTTCGCGAAAGCAGAGGAACACTCCATCGAGATCGGTGCTGGTGACCTTTCGCCAGTCGTCGAGGCTGGTCTCGAGCAGCGGCACGAAATGAGCCAGCCCCGCGTTCGCGACCATGATGTCGATGCGTTCGTGCTCCGTGACCGCGTCTGCGAACGACCGGGTGACGCTCGCTTCATCCGAGACGTCGCAGCGGCGAGCGGTCACCGCCGGTCGGTCGTCGCGCGTCAGGCGCTCGACGGCCGCCGCCGTCTTCTCCTCGTTGCGACCCCAGATGTCGACGGCCGCGCCGGCGTCGAGCAGCGCGTCGGCGAGGCCGAGACCGATTCCGCCGTTGCCGCCGGTCACGACCGCGACGCGGCCGGCGAGCGTTGGTGAGGTCGGGGGCATGCGGCCGACAGCATGCCAGCCCCTGGTCACCCCGGCCTACGTTGGATCGGCACGATCCCTCGAGAGGCGAGGAGGCCCGATGAACCCGCCCGCCGAGTCCGCCGATCTGCCCGCGACCGCGCCGCTGGCCGCCGACACCGTCGGCCTGCTCGAGGGTCTGACCACGACCCGGGCCATCCGGCGATACCGCGACGAGCCCGTGCCGCCCGAGGTGCTGCGCGACGTGCTCTTCGCCGCGACGCGTGCTCCGAGCGGATCGAACCGACAGCCGACCCGCTTCGTCGTGCTCACGGACGGGGAACGCGCCCGCGCGGCGAAGGCGCTGATCGGCCGCGCCGCACGAGAGGCGTGGGGTGCGAAGGTGGAGGCGGACGGCTACGCGCTGGGCTCGGGCGCCGATGCGTCGTCGCCCAAGGCGCGGATGGCTCGCACGATGCGTGCGTTCGTCGACGACTTCGAGCGGATTCCGGTGCTCATCCTCCCGTGCCTGGTGCGCTACCGCGACCCGACACCGACCGAGGGTGCGTCCGTCTATCCCGCGTGTCAGAACCTCCTCCTCGCGGCCCGGGCGCTCGGCTTCGGCGGGGTCATGACGACGTGGCACCGCCTCGTCGAAGGCGAGCTCCACGAGACGCTGAAGATCCCCGACGACGTGTTCATCGCCGCCACCGTCACCCTCGGGCGACCGGCCGGTGCGCACGGGCCGGTGCGCCGGCGTCCCCTCGACGACGTCGTGTTCGCCGACGTGTGGGGCGAACCGGCGCCGTGGGCAGTTGATCCGCCGGGGACTCGTCACGCCGGCGGCCCACCACGCTCGACGCCCACGCCATGACCGACACGATGCGTTTCGCACCGCGGTCCGCGGGTAGAACCGGGCGATGACTCGTCGCTTCCTCATGCTGTTCGCGCTCACCGCCGTGCTCATCGTCGGTTCGACGGCCGCCGCGTCTGCCGCAGGGGAGTCCGTCGACGCGAGCGCGAAGTTCGTCGTCACGCTGGACACCGCGACGGCGAGGTTCAAGTTCGGCCAGAGCCCGATCGTCGAGAGCAGCCTCGGTGCGACCCCGCAGGTGCCGGTCTCGCTCCACGCGGCGCCGAAGAAGGACCCCCTCAAGGAGTTCGTGCTCGCGGGTCAAGCCAAGAAGGGGAGCCAGACGACGAGCGAGGACCTCGTGGTCTCGCTCAGCGTCGACGTGGGCGACCAATCGATGCTGCTGATCAGCGACGAGGGCGACTGCACCGTGAAGGTGAAGACCCTCACCGATTCGCGCATCTCCGGCTCGTTCACGTGCGACACCACCTATGCCGACCAACCGGTGAAGGCCTCAGGGACGTTCCGCGGGAAGTAGCGTCGGCGGGAGTCGACACGCCTGGGGGGACCATGGCCGACGACACCGCGACCACGGCGTACCGCGTCTGCCCGCTCTGCGAGGCCGGATGCGGTCTCGAGATCACGCTCCGCGGCTCCGAGGTCGGACGGATCCGGGGCGATCGCGACGACGTGTTCAGCCACGGCTACATCTGCCCGAAGGGCTCGACCCTCAAGCAGCTGCACGAGGACCCGGACCGGGTGCGTACGCCGCTCGTGCGGCGCGACGGCGTGCTCGTCCCGGCCACGTGGGACGAGGCGTTCACCGAGATCGACCGTCGGCTCCACGAGATCATCGATGCGCACGGTCGGAACGCGACTGCCGTCTACCTCGGCAACCCGAGCGCGCACTCGCTCGGCATCCTCCTCTACGGGCGCTTCTTCCTGAAGGCGCTCGGTACGACCAACGTGTACTCGGCCAGCACCGTGGACCAACGGCCGAAGGAGATCGCGGCCGCGTTGATGTTCGGCGCGCAGCTCACCGTGCCGGTGCCGGACCTGGACCGCACCGATCACCTGCTGATGCTCGGCGCCAACCCGTACGCATCGAACGGCAGTCTCGCCACCGCGCCCGACTGGCCGGGGCGACTCGAGCGGATCATCGAGCGGGGCGGCAAGGTGGTCGTCGTCGATCCCCGCCGCACGCGGACCGCGGAGATGGCCAGCGAGCATCACGCCGTCCGTCCAGGCACCGATGCCCTTCTCCTGATGGCGATGGTGCACGTGCTGTTCGACGAGGACCTCGTCGAGCTCGGCGCCCTCGCCGATCTGGTCGACGGGGTTGCGGCGGTCGCGTCCGTGGCGCGCGACTTCTCGCCGGAAGCCGCGGCGGGGGTGTGCGGCATCGATGCCGCGACGATCCGCCACATGGCTCGCGACCTCGCCGCAGCCGACACTGCCGCGGTGTACGGACGGATCGGGACGACCACGCAGGAGTTCGGCACGCTCGCGAGCTGGCTGGTCGACGTGCTGAACGTCCTCACCGGCAACCTCGACCGCCCCGGCGGTGCGATGTTCAGTCGCCCTGCACTCGGCTCGTCGACCACCCGGGGCGCGCCGCGGTACGGCCGGCCGACGAAGTTGGGTCGGCACACCAGCCGCGTGCGGGGTCTGCCGGAGTCCTTCGGCGAGCTACCCGTCGTCGCGCTCGCCGAGGAGATCGACACGCCGGGCGATGGTCAGATCCGCGCCCTGTTCACGATCGCGGGGAACCCCGTCCTCTCGACACCGAACGGAGACCGGCTCGACGCTGCGCTCGCGACGCTCGATCTCATGGTGTCGGTCGACATCTACGTCAATGAGACGACGCGTCACGCTGACGTGATCCTGCCCGCGCCGAGCGCGCTCGAGAAGGCGCACTACGACCTCGCGCTGCTGCAGCTCGCGATCCGTAACGTGGCGCACTACTCGCCGCCCGTCCTCCCACGATCGCCCGACGCCTTGGACGAGTGGGAGATCCTGGCCAAGCTCGCGCTGGTCGCCCAGGGGATGGGGGCGGCCGCTGATCCCGCAGTCGTCGACGACCTCGCCATCAACGGTCTCGTGCAGCACGCGATCACCGACGAGCACTCTCCGGTGCACGGGCGCGACTCGCAGGAGCTGCTCGACGCGCTCGCGCCACGCACGGGTCCGGAGCGCATCCTGGACCTCATGGCGCGCACCGGACCGTACGGCGACGGATTCGGTGCCCCCGGCCGGGAGGGCGGGCTGAGTCTCGATCTCCTCCTCGACCACCCGCATGGCGTCGACTACGGGCCACTGGAACCGCGCCTGCCCGACGTGCTGCGGACGCCGAGCGGCATGATCGAGCTGGCGCCCGAGCCGCTCATCGCCGACGTCGACCGCCTCCGGGCCGCGCTCGACCGGCCGGCCGACGACGTCGTGCTCATCGGCCGCCGCGATCTCCGCTCGAACAACTCCTGGATGCACAACCTGCGCGTGCTCGTGAAGGGCAAGGCGCGGTGCACGCTGCAGGTGCACCCCGACGACGCGGCGCGGTTCGGGCTCGTCGACGGTGGCACCGCGCAGGTCCAGTCGCGGACCGGGAAGGTCGGGATCCCCGTCGAGGTCACCGACGCGGTGATGCGCGGTGTCGTGTCCATCCCGCACGGCTGGGGTCACGATCTTCCCGGTTCGAAGACGACGGTCGCCACGGCGAACGCGGGTGTGAACTCCAACCTGCTCGCCGACGAAGAGCGCTTCGATGCACTCTCGGGGAACGCCGTCCTCAACGGCATCCCGGTGACCGTTGCGCCGGCCTGAGTCGACCGGGGGCTGACGTCATGCGTCGCCGCCGAAGATGATTGCGAGCAGGGTTGCCACGACGACGACGGCGAACAGCACGAACGGGAAGAGCTCCAGGCAGGAGCCATCGTTGTGCTCGACGTCGCCGTGGTCGGGCTCGTTGGGAGCCTCCACGGTGCACCTCGTCTGTGAGGGAAGCGGGCGCGAAGCGCCGCCTCCGGGCTGCTGATCGTTCCGTCAGACGAGGCGCAGCGGTGGCGCGCGGGCGGCGATGCCGTCCCGAGCGAACGAGGGACGAAGGTGACGAAGGACCAGGTGCAGCGCGCGCCGCGCCTGCGCGGCCAGCGCGATCGTGGCGGCGAGCACGCCGAAGGCCGCCGGCCACGCCTCCACTCCGCCGCGGTGGCCGATGTCGTGCGCGCGGACGAGCGTCGCGTGGGCTGCCGGCTCGGCGACGACGGAGTCGTGCAGCGACACGTCGGCGTCGCCGGACGCCGCAACCGAGCGTGTCGAGCTGGCGGTTGTGGTGCTGAGCGTGCTCGCGCCGGCGTGGCCGACGCCGAGCGCCCCGAACGCGACGGCCGCGACGACGAACAGTGAGCGGCACCGACGCATCACGTCAGGGTACCCAGGCGCGCGCGCGATCGGCGATCCGTCCGACGCCGGAGAGAGTGATCAGTCGCGGTCCACGCGGCGGCGGACGACGGCCCATCCGTACCAGAACCAGCCGGCAAGCACGATGACCGCGGCGCCGGCGACGACACCGACGAGCCAGCCGTAGAGGTACTCGCCGATCAGGGTGAGGACCATTGCCATCGCGACCGCAAGGAAGCCGGTGGCCATGAGCGCGAGTCGGTTCGACGAAACGATCAACGCTTCCTTGTCGCGATCGCGGAAGCGGCCCCGGTGCCGCACGCTCGGCGCGACGAGCAGGATCGCGCTCACGGCCGTCGCGGCCAACGCGCCGAAGTAGAGCGCGCGCTCGCTGCCGTTGACGTCTTGGAAGCCGACGTTGAACGGCAGGATCAGCAGGAACGCGAAGAGCACCTGGACGCCCGGCAGGAGCACCCGTAGCTCCTGCATCAGCTCGGAGAGCTCGCGGTCGAGTCGCTCCTGCTTCGTCTCCTGCGTCGCCCCGTCGGTCATCGCGACGACCTCAGCAGTGCTTGAAGCGACGGGCCTGACGCATGAGGACGGTGCGGCATGCGCTCGGGACCGACCGCAGCATGAGCTGGCGGCCGCGCCGGCGGAGCGCAGCTCGGAAGCCGAGGAGCACGCGGGCCGCTCGACCATCGAGGGCCTCGAGGCGGTCGCAGTCCAGCAGGACGTCGCCTTCGAGCTCGTCGAGGTGATCGGCCAAGAACTCGGCGTTCTGGTCGTCGAACGACCCGATCAGGGACGCGTGGGTCCGGCGGCGGCTGAAGGAGTGGATGGAGACGGCGGCCATAGGAGTGGGTGCTACCCCGACCGCCGCAACGCCCAACCCCGGCGTCGATCTCACCGGGAGCGGTGGATCCCTAGGCTCCGGACGTGACCCCACCCTTCGCCCCCGGCAGCGTCTCGCTGCGGCTCTATCCCCACAACGACCTCGCGCCCACGGCCATCGTCGACGAGCTTCGGCGGCAGGCGGCCCTCGGTGCCGACCACGGGTTCGATGGCGTCATGACGAGCGAGCACCACGGTGGCTTCCCCGGGTACCTCCCGAACCCGCTCCAGGCCGTCGGGTTCTGCCTCGAAGCGATGACGGCGGGTTGGGGCGCCCCGGCTCCGCTGCTCCTGCCGCTGCGCCCGGCCGCACTCGTGGCCGAGGAGATCTCGTGGCTGGACGCGCGGTTCCCGGGCCGGGTCGGTCTCGGCGTCGCGTCCGGCGCCCTCGAGGACGACTTCCGCATCATGGACATCCCCATGCGCGGGCTGACGGATCGCTTCACCGAGGGCTTGGTGACCGTGGCCGCGATCCTCCGCGGTGAGGTCGAGCCGCCGCTCTCGGGCGACCCCGCCATCGCCGCGCGCGCCGAGCAACCGATCCCCCTGTTGAGCGCGGCGATGGGCCTGACCGCGGTTCGCCGGGCGGCGGGCGTCGGTGCGGGCTTGCTGTTCGACTCCCTCTCGACGCCGGAGCGCTGTCGGCGCCTCACGGACGCGTACCGCGAGGCCGACGGTGCCGGTGCCTGTGTGCTCATCCGACGAGCGTGGGTCGGTGAACCCCCGCGCGCGCGGATGAGTGACCAGCGCGACGTGTACCGCGGGTACTCGCCATCGGTCGCGCAGGCGCACTGGGCCGACGACGGGCTGGTCACGTCCACGGATCCTGCCGAGGTGGCCGAGGAGCTCGTCGACACGATGGAGCGCGCCGCGGCGGACGCGCTGAACGTGCGGATCCACGTGCCGGGCCTGACCGCGGAGGCGGTGCGGGAGCAGATCGTCGCGATCGGTGACGGTGTGCTGGCGCGCGTGCGTGCGGCGCTGGCCGGCTAGCTGCGCGCGCCGCCCACCGCGTTCTTCGGCGGGTACTTGCCGAAGGTGCGGAGGTGCTTCCCGATCCCCGAGGTGAACGCATCGAGGTACGCCAGCTTCCGGATGAGGTAGCTGTGCGTCTCCTTCGGGTCGAGATAGAGGTTGTAGAGCCGACCGTAGGGATAGCGCTGCTCGACGCCCGTGAAGCCGCCGGGGTTCACGACGTCGCTCGAGTCGTCGGAGATCGAGGCGATCATCATCTTGTACTCACCGCAGCGCAGCGCCGAGAACGTCTGCTGGAGCCAGTAGTACTGGTACTTGCGGTTCGACATGCCGTCGGGCGCGAGCAGGAACGAGGTCTGGTCGACGCCGTCGATGAACCGGTCGTCGGGCACGGCGGCCGGTGTGCCCGCCAGCGTGAGTGCGGTGGGGAACAGGTCGCTGAAGTGGAACAGCCCGTCGGACGCCCGGTCGGCGTCGATCATCCCGGGCCACGCGACGACCGCCGGGACGCGCACGCCGCCCTCCCACGTGGACCCCTTGGCGCACCGGAACGGGGTGTAGGCCGCGTCGGGCCAGGTCTCCATCTCCGGACCGTTGTCGGACGTGACGATGATCAGCGTGTCCTCGAGCTGGCCGGTCTCCCGCAAGGTGTCGACCAATCGCCCGACGATGTCGTCGAGCTCGATCATCGTGTCCTTGTACGGGTGCTTGGCGGGCGACGACCCGAGGTACTTCTCCAGCGGGTAGTTGTCGAAGTGCGCACCGCGTGTGTTGTGGTACAGGAACCACGGCTGGTCACCGTCGGCCTGGCGGCGGATGAAGTCTTCGGAGTACGCCGCCCACTTGTCGTCGAGCGTCGAGAGCACCGGGATGGTGACCTCCTCGACCTCTTCGAGCTCTGCATTGCGTGTCGCGTGCACGAAGCAGCGGTTGAAGGGCTGGTTCTCGACCCACTTCGTGCGTTCCTCCGAGTACACGATCTCGGGGAAGAAGTAGGGGTCGCGCCACTCCGTGTACATGTCGGACACGGAGAGGAAGCCGTAGAAGTCGTCGAACCCCACGTTCTGCGGCTGGGACTCGGGGTTCTCGCCCATGTGCCACTTGCCGACCGCTTGCGTCGTGTAACCGGCATCGGAGAGCAGCTCGGCGATGGTGATCTCGCCCTGGAGCCCGCCCGGCTCGCCGTACATCGGCGGGCGCAAGAGCCCGTGGCGCATCGGGAGGCGGCCGGTCATGAGGGTCGCTCGCGACGGGCTGCACGACGGCTCCGAGTAGCAGGACGTGAGCAGGAGCCCCTCGCGTGCCAGTCGATCGATGTTGGGTGTCGGCGCGCCGACCGCGACGCCACCGCCGTAGCAACCGAAGTCGCCCCAACCGACGTCGTCGAAGAGCACGACCAGGATGTTGGGGCGTCGCCCGGTGCGCGCCACATAGTCGGTGAGTCGCTGCGTGGCTGCGTCGACCTGATCGGCGTGGACGAAGGAGGGCTCGCGATGGTCGGCGACCGATTCGGTCGTCGCGGTGATGGGATCGAACGCCATCAGCGCGCGTCGAGGGGCTCGTCGGCGCGCACGCCACGGAGACCGAACCACACGAGCTCGCTCACCCAGTTGGCGAGTCGGGTCGGTTCGAGCGCGGTGCCTTCTTCTGTGAGCGCATCGCGGCTTGTCGCTTCAGCGATGCCGATGAGGGCGTGGGCCAGGACTCGACGGTGCTCGGCGGTGCCCTCGATGTCGATGAGGCCGCTGATCGCGTCGGCGGTCTCGTCGAGCACCCGCTCGACGACCTCGGTGAACTCGGGGTCGTTGCGGGCCGACGCGCCGAACAGGAGACGGAACGCGGCCTCGTTGCGGGTGACGAACCGGAAGTAGGCCGCGAACCCTTCCTCGACGCGCTCGCGCCCGGTGTGCGCCGCGCTGGTCGCGACCGCGAGCTCGCCGAGGAGCTGATGGCCGACGTCGTCGAGCAGCTCGACGAAGAGCGCGCGCTTGGAGGGAAAGTGCTGGTAGAGGACCGGCTTGGTGACGCCGGCGCGACTGGCGACGTCCTCCATGGAGGTCGCGTGGAAGCCGCGCTCGGCGAAGACCTCGCACGCGGTGTCGAGGAGCTGTCGGCGGCGTTGCTCCGCCGGGAGGCGAGTCGCCATCCCCGCTACACGCTCGACTTCAGGGGCATCTGGTAGCGGTCGGCGTGGTCGAAGTTGCGAGACCAGAGGTCGTCGACGCGCGCACGTTCGTCATCGGAGAGAGGCAGCTCGGATGCCGCCGCGTATTCGGTGACCTCCTCGACCGTCGTGCAGGTGGGCAGCACCGTCGCGAAGGCCGGGTTGGCGAGGATCGCGGCGATCGCCGCCTGACCCATGGTGCGGCCGGTGCCCTCCCAGAGGAACGACAGGGTCGCGGCCTTCTCGAAGTTGTCGAGCATGTTGTCGCGGTTGCGGTGCGACCGGTGGTCTTCCTTCGGGAACACCGTGTCGGGCGTCACGCGCCCTGACAGCGTGTCCGAGGCGTGGGGAACGCGCGAGATGAGCGACACCTTGCCGTCGGCGACGTTGTCGCGTGCGGCGAAGGTCAGGCCGGGCTCCTGCTCGAGCACGTTGAAGACCGTCTGGAGGGTCGCGATCGGGCGGCGGTCGATCGCCTGAACGCCCTCGTCGACCCAGCCGATGGCCGGGCCGAGCGCGACGCCGAGCTCGCGGACCTTGCCCTCGTCGCGAATCGCGACGAGCTCCGCCCACAGGTCGTCGTCGAGGATCGGCTCGATGCGCGTGTTGTGCAGCTGGTAGAGGTCGATGTAGTCGGTGCCGAGACGCTGCAGCGAGTCCTCGAGCTGCTTGCGGATCGACTCGGGCCGCCAGTCGTGGGGGCGCTCGGACTGGCCGGGGTACTTGCGCTCGGCATCGATGTCGTAGCCACACTTGGTGGTGAGCACGATCGACGCCCGATCGGTGCGCAGCACGTCGGCCAGCAGCGTCTCGCCGAGCCCGTCGCTGCCGTAGACGGGAGCGGTGTCGATCAAGTTGATGCCGGCGTCGAGTGCGGCTCGCAGCAGCCCGACCTTGTCCTCGACGACACCCCACCAGTCGCTGGCGAGCGTCCAGGTGCCGAAGCCGACCTCGGAGACCTCGAGCTCGGACTGACCGAAACGACGGGTGCGCATGCTCGCCTCCAGTGCGGGAGCCGCAGGGGCCACCACGGTAGATCGTGGGCTCCGCGGCCTACGAACCCCCGGGGCGAGCCTCGCGGGCCTGCTGGCGTTCTTCGCGCTCGGCCGCCCGTACCCCGTACCCGAGGATGATCGGCACCGGGAGGATCACGATGGCGGCGACGAGCGCAGCCACGGTCACGGTCACGAGCCACGAGGGGAAGTCGGAGACCGCGGCAGCGATGAACGCGACGACCGCGAGCAGCAGGAACGAGTAGCCCACGCGCTGCGCGAGCTTCACGAAGCGGGCGATGCGCGCCCGGCGCTCGAGGACGGGATCGGGGTTCGCGCTCACCAGTCGCGCCAACCTACCGCTGCCATCGCCTCGCGGATGCGGCCGGGGAGATCGGCGAGGTCGAAGTGGCGGCGGAGCACGGCACGGTTCTCCGCGACGAGAGCCTCGTCCGGCGACACGAGCCAGCGGGCGACCCGCCCCGGATCGTCGACCGAGAACAGGTGGAGTCCGAGCGCGACGAGCTCGTCGAGGACCGGGTAGTGCGCGACCGCGATCGGCGTGCCGGCGACCGTCGCCTCGATCACCGGATTCCCGAACCCCTCGGTGCTGGACGGAAAGACGATGACGTCGCTCGCCGCGTAGACGTCCTCGCGCCGGGGTGCCCGGCCGCGCGTGACCGGCACGGGTGCCGCAGCGATGAGGCGGTCGAGCTCGGCGGCGTAGCCGTCCTCGGCCGGGCCGGTGAGCCAGAAGCGCACCGACCTGGGTGCGACGAGCGGAGCCAGGGCGGCCGCGAACTCCATGCCGCGACCGACCTCCTTGCGGGGGATCGCTCGGGTGGGCTGTGCCACGACGACGTCGCCGTCACCGAAGCCGAAAGCAGCCCGAGTACCGGCTCGGTCGCCCGGCGCGGGCTCGAGGTCGAATGCGTTGCGGATGGTCGTCGCCGCGATGCCACGGTGCTCGAGCGCGCGACGAGCCGCGTCGTTGATGGTGACGTGGAGGGAGCTCGGGCGGTCGGGCGGGATCCCGGGCACGGGGGCGAGGTGGGGGCGCTCCCACGGCAGGTCGTGGTGGTGGAACAGGACGCGGCCGCCGTGCTGGTCGAGCACGGCAGCGGTCGTCGTCGACGCCGTCGCGTTGAGCGGCAGGGAGCAGAGGTTCTCGACGACGACGAGGTCGGCGCCGGCGATGGCCGCGCCGAGAGCCTCCGGGTCGGGCCGGGCGCCGTCGACCGGTTCGATCGCGAGGAACGGGAGCCACGTGTCGTTCGGCCGCATGGCACCGTCGAGCTCACCCGCGACGCGCCGTGTGGCGAAGCCGAGCTCCCGAAGTGCCCAGTCCCACTTGGCGGCCTCGATGGAGACGCCGTCGGCGCCGCCGAGTCGGAACGAGACGAAGACGGCAGTCGGGGCGCTCATGGCGCCGCGATGCTGCCGCGGATCAGGTCTGGCCGCGCAAACGCGCGAAGAAGGGCAGACGGCGGTTGGTGGCGTCGAGCACCGCTCGAACGACCGCATCGTCCGCTTGCTGGTAGATGATGGCGGAGCCGACGAGCCGCTGCTCGTGCGGCGGGTCGACGCAGAGCAAGGTCACGAGCGCGACGTCGTCGGCTCCGGCGCGGACCGTCTCGGCTGCCGCAAGGTCGAGCACGTCGGCGGCCGGTTCGAGCTGGCGCAGCGCGTCGAGGGTTGCGGCGGCGACGATGCGCGGTCGTGCGGCCGTCGCGATGCTGCCCTCTTCGAAGCCGACCGCCTCGTCGTCACCGACCGCGAGGGTGATCCGGATGCTTGTGCGACTGCCCGAGGTCTGGGTCTCGATGGAGCGCACGCGGGGTCGGGGAATGGTGGCGGGCGTCGTGGCGGCAGAACCCGGGGTTTCGGAGCCGTTCGGCCCGAGCTGAACGACCGAGACGATCCGGCGATCGAGCTCGAGGCCGAAGGAGGCCAGCGCGACCGACTGCACGTCGCGGACCACCTGCTTGGCGTGCTTCCCGGGCTGGGCGAGGACATGGACCTCGACCGGGCGCCCGCCGTCGCCGGTGACGATCCGGGCCGCGACCACGTCCGGGAGACGGCACAGCTCGGCTTCCACGTCACGGAGGTCGATCTCTTCGGTCAGTTGTTCGTCCAGCATCGCTAGCCCCTGTGCCTCGACGCCCGAGAGTGAGGATACGAACGACCGACACCTGTGACGCGGACCCCATTCGCGCGGAGAGTGGTCAACTGCCCACTTTCGGCTTGCGCTTTGTGGGGTCTGCGATGAGACTTGTGTGGCTCATGGGGGCCAGTGGGTCCAATGACCCGAATCGGGGAGGTGAGGACAGGACGGACGAAGTGGGCAGGACCTCGGCGAACGAAGCTGGGCTTTGAGGAGTCCTGAAGCGAAGCGTCACCTCATCGGCTGAGAGCGGAGCCGGCGGGAGTCTCCTCGGAGAGGGGGGGATTCACTTGAAGAAGGTGATCACCCGTCTCGCCATTATCGGTTCGAGCATCGCTGCGCTGCTGCTTGCCGGCGGCGCGAGCAAGGGCCTGCGGTAGCGGTTGCGAAGGCAACCTGCCGCAGAAGCCGAGGTCCTGCCCACTTTGTCTGTCCTCCGGTGCGATGTCAGCGTCGCGTACCCCTTTCCGTCTGTACTGCTTCGGTCTTGGAATCGTGACGGCCGGAATCGCGCTCGGACTCGCGCTTTCCTCTCCGTTCCCGCCAGTTGGTTCGGTTGTTCTTCTCGCCGCACTGTTCGCTTTCGCGGAGAACGCAAGCGTCGAACTGCCGAACAAGTCGAGTCTCTCCGCAAGCCTGATGATCGCAATGGCGGCCATCGTCATCTTCTACGACGATGCACCCTTGCTCGGACCCGTCCTGGTCGGAGCTGCGGGTTGCCTGTACCTGCCGCAGTTGCGAGCGCATGAGTGGTCCAAGGTTGCGTTCAACCTTGGGAACTTCGGGATCTCGACCCTGGCAGCTGCCGGCGTCCACGCCTTGCTGCCGATTGATACGACCTCCTCAGTCGCGCTGGAACTGGTCGCAGCTGTGCCGACGGCGCTGACGTACTCCACCGTGAACTCGGCGCTTCTCATGCCTGCCGTCGCAGCGATGACCAACAGGCCACTAAAGGTCGTCGCTCGCGAGATGTGGATTGCCGACGCTCAAATCCTGCCGTTCGCATTCTTGGGCGTGATGCTCGGTCGGCTCTACCTGGATCTAGGAGCATGGGTTGTTCCGCTGTTCGTCGCCCCGATTCTTATTGCACGCCAAACGTTCTCGGCATACCTGGCGCTTCGAGATGCTCAAGAGGCGACGATCTCCGTCTTGATCCGGGCCCTCGAGGCGAAGGACCAGTACACGGCTGGGCACGTTGAGCGCGTGGCGTCGTTCTGTCACAAGATCGGCACTGAGCTGGGCTTGAAGCCGACGCAGCTCGACCGCCTCCGTTACGCGGCACTGATGCACGACATCGGCAAGCTCGTCGTCCCGAACCAGATCCTCAACAAGCCCGGACGGTTGACCGAAGCCGAGTTCCAGCGGATGCGACGCCACGAACCGGTCTCGGTGGAGCTTCTTCGCCGGATCGACTTCTTGGCCAGCGTGGCGCCGAGCCTGGAGGCTGAGCACGCGCCGCATGGCCCGGATCCAGTGCCGATCGAGGCTCGGATCATCACGGTCGCCGATGCATTCGACGCCATGACCTCGACCCGCGCCTACCGTCGAGCCCTGACGCAAGAGGTCGCGTTCGCGGAGCTTCGCGACAAGACCGGGACCCAGTTCGACGGGCAGTGTGTGGAGGCCTTGATCGGAGTGATCGAACGGCGGGGTGAGCGCTACGGCGCCGGGTTCGAGGAGAACGTCGCGGAGTTCGCCACGCCCCCACCGACGGTAGGGACGGGTTCGGCGGGCCTCGGCGACTTGCTGGCGGATCAGTCGGAGTCCTCCGAGGACGTGCGGTCGTGACACGAACAGTGCGACTCCTCGTATTGGCCGCGGTGGGCCTGATCGGGGGCGGCATCGCCGCACTCGTGCAGCCCGATACGAACCTCGCGGATCTCGTCCTGCTGGGCACCGCGCTGGTCATCGGCGAGCAGTTCGAGCTGCGGCCGGCCGATCGCGCGCCGCTCCCGCTCTCGTTCGCGGTGGTCGTCGTGCTGGTGCGGGCCGCGACCCCGACGGAGTTCGTCCTGCTCGTCATCGCCGCATACCTGGTCACAGCAGTCGTTCGCACCGAGCCCGACGGGCTCGTGCCCAGGGTGGTTCTGACTGCGGAGCGGATCGCCGAAGCGCTCGCCGCCGGCGCGGCCTATCGGATCGTGGTGGATTCGGTGGACAACGCCGACGGTCGCGCCGCGGTCCTCGGCGCCCTCGCCGCAGCGGCGATCGCGCCGATCGTCGTCTCGGACATCGTCAACCTCCTCCGCGGTCGCCGGCCCGCACCCTTGCGCGCCCGCGCTGCTGATCTTGCGTTGGTCACGAGCGGGATGCTCATGGCCGTCGGCTACGGCGGCATCACCGGTGAGGGTGAGCTCGGACTCTGGGGCCCGGTGCTCTTCTCCATCCCTCTCCTCGCGGCGTGGTACTCGTTCGAGCTGCTCGCATCGACCCGACGAAGCTTCCGGCAGACAGTGCGCGCGCTGGGAACGGCCCCCGAGCTGGGTGGGCTTGTTCGACCCGGGCACGTCGAACGCGTTGCCGGTCTCGCGGTGAGCATGGGCCGAGAGCTGGATCTCCCGGCCCAGGAGCTCGAACAGCTCGAGACCGCCGCGCTGCTCCATCACCTGGGTGCGGTGTGCCTCGACGAACCCGCCGACGGCGCCCCACACGATCCGGTCGCGGTCGCAAAGTCCGGTGCCGCGATGTTGCGGGCGAGTGAGGCACTGGCACCGGCGGGCGACATCGTCGCGGCCGAGCCGCTCCTGCACCGGCCGCCGACCGCGGAGGAAGCACCGGAGGCAGCGCTCGCCGGGCAGATTCTGAAGGTCGCCAGTGCGTTCGACGAGCTGACCGAGGGTCAGGACGAGCACGCCGCCTGGGCCGTCGAGGCGCTCTACACCGGCCCGGGATACGTCTACGACGGTCGCGTTCTCGGAGCGCTCGAACGAGCGCTCGAGCGCACCGGCGCACTCGCCGAGCGCGCCTGACTCGTCGCGGCGCTGCCGCGTCGCCGTCGCCGTCGCCGACTTCCGTAGTACGCCAGCTCGCAGATCCCGACGCTGACGACGAGATCACCGAAGGACACCACGGCGTCGAACGGCTCCGGGAGCACGATGTGGTCATCGAGCACCGGCAAGAGGTCGTCGTCCTCCTGCGGTCGATGCTTCACCGTCTGCTCGATCGGCTTCTCGACGCGCTCGCCGTTCTTGTCGTTCCCGATGGGGATCGTGGGCATGCCCTGATTGAGTCCGATGACCAGCGTGTTCATCGCGATCCCCACCGCGATCACACCGAAGCCGCGCAAGGAGAGGTTCGAGAGACAGAACGCCAAGATGAGCGCATACGAGCCCATCAGCAACCCGTAGCCGACCGTATCGATCTGATCCTTCGGGAAGTCGATGTACTCGAGCGCGATCTGGATCGCGAGTCCCGCGAAGAGCAGCCACGGGGCAGTGAAGTGCAGCTTCGTGAGCTCCGTGAAGCTTCCGAACGTGAGCACGACGACCAGCGCCGCCGCGATCAGCGTGAAGATCAGAAGCCACACGGCTGACACGCTAGCGATTCGATCCGCACGGCGACTGCGAATGCGTACGATTGAGTCGTGGCCGAGCTCGACTACGTCGTCGACGATGCTGTCGCCCGGATCACGATCAACCGTCCGGACCGCCGGAACGCGATGTCGTACGCGGTCATGCAGGGCCTGCTCGAGGCGTTGGAGGCAGCGCGGGTGGATGACGCCGTTCGCGTCGTGGTGCTGACCGGGGCCGGTGACCAAGCCTTCTGCGCGGGCGCGGACCTCGCCGACATGGGTGACGGAGGTGCCGTCGCGGCTCACGAAGCTCGTGGGGTGCTGGCCGACGTGTTCCGGTCGATGTGGCGGCTCGGCAAGCCGACCATCGCCAAGGTCCGCGGCTACGCGCTCGCGGGTGGCTTCGGCCTCGCGATGGCATGCGACTTCGTTGTGGCGGCTGAGGACGCGCAGTTCGGCACGCCGGAGATCTCGGTCGGCCTCTGGCCCTACATGATCACCGTCCCGCTCCTCCGCTCCTTGACGCCGAGGGCGGCGTTCGAGCTGATGGCGACCGGCAAGCGCATCGACGCGCGAGAGGCAGAGCGCCTCGGGTGCGTGAACCGCGTCGTTGCTGTCGCCGATCTCGCCACGGTGGTCGACGAGCTCGCGGCCGATCTCGCGGCGAAGTCGCCGCTCGTGATGCGGTTGGGGCGCGAGTCCTTCGCTCGCGCGCAGCACATGTCGCCCGACGACGCGCTGGAGTACCTCCAGGGGATGTTGACGGTGACGGTGGCGTCCGACGACGCAGCCGAGGGGGTCAGCGCGTTCCTGGAGAAGCGCGAACCGCGTTGGCAAGGGCGCTGAGCGACAGCTAACTCACCGAGGTGTGACGCACCTTCAGGCGGCTTTCTCCTTACGCCGCAACGCATTCAGGGTTTACACGTCGGTTCGACGAGCGTACGTTCCGAGCACGGATCAGCGTTCGCGCGTGAAGGGCGGGGGCGGCGCACATGGAACGACCGACCGGGGCGACACCCGATCCCGAGGACCTCTACACGCTGATCGCAGCGCATCGCGACGACGCCTACCGTTTGGCGAGGCATCTCGTGCGCAGCGACGCCGAGGCCGAGGACCTTGCCCAGACCGCGGTGCTGAACACGCTGCGGCGTGCGGACCAGATCATCGATCCGGCGTGTGTCCGCTCGTATCTCTTCACCACGGTGCGCAACCTCTGGCGCAACCAGCTCCGATCCCGTGCGCTACGCCGACAAGTCGGCGCGGATGTCGCCGAGCTCCTCCCTTCCGACGACCTCGGACCCGAGGAATTGGTTCTCACAACGCTTGATGTGGCGCTCGCGCGAGCCGCATTCGACTCACTGTCTGCGACAAGCCGGGACGTGCTGGAACTTCGGTACATGCAGCATCTTCCGTTCCCTGAGGTCGCTCGACGCTTGAAGATCTCCGGTGTTGCGGCGAGACAACGAGCACACCGAGCGAGGGAGGAGCTTGTTGGCGCCTGTATCGATCAGGCGGCCGGTGAAGGAGCGGACGGATGTCGACCGACTCGCAGACGCCTCGGTCGTTTTCACCGCGGCCTACTGAGTCGAGCTGTGCGCGCTGATGTACGTCAGCATCTCGATTCCTGCCCGGCCTGTTCGGAATGCTTTAGGCAAGTGACAGACCTCTACGGTGCGTTCGGCGGCGCCCAAGAGGACGACCAGTTGTGAACCAAGATCGCGCCGAATCGCTGCGAGTGGTCGACCGGGTGGCGGACTATGTCCAGCCGCTACGCCTTCGAGCGACTGTCGGAGTGAGCGCCGTCGTCGTCGTGGCGATCGCAGTAATTGCCGCGGTCCGGGACACGATGCCTTCGGCAACCTTGTTGCTCCTATTGGTTGCGCTCGTCATCATCGCGACGCACCGCGAGACCTTCTTCGGGGACGAAACGGCGATGAGCGCGAGCATCGTCGT
>CAZKTS010000150.1:0-3015 GCA_964555735.1 uncultured Bifidobacteriaceae bacterium | reverse complement strand
TGCGCGCACTCGCGCACCTGGGTGACCGACCCGGGTGCGCCGCCGGCGTCGGGGTCGGCGATCGACTGGATGGAGTCGACCGCGAGCACGTCGGGCGTGGCCGCGTCGGCGTGGAAGAGGATGCTCGGCAGGTCGGTGTCGCCGACGAGCAGCAGCCCGGGCTCGAGCGCACCGACCCGCTCGGCGCGGAGACGCACCTGCTCGGGTGACTCCTCCGCCCCGACGAGGAGACAGCGGGCGCCGTCGCGCGCCATCGCCCCGAGCGCCTGGAGCAGCAGCGTGCTCTTGCCCATGCCCGGCTCGCCACCGAGCAGCGTGACCGAGCCCGGCACCAGCCCGCCGCCGAGGACGCGGTCGAGCTCGCCGACGCCGGTGGGCCGGCGCACGCCGCCGCTCGCGGCGACCTCGGAGATGGGTTGGGGGACGGAGGGAGCGCGCGGGCCCGCGCCCGGGGCGGCGAGGGAAGCAGCACCCCGGACGCGGGACGCGACCGACTCCGCGACGGAACCCCAGGACCCGCAGGTCGGGCACCGACCGAGCCACCGGGCCGCTCGGGCCCCGCACTCGGCACACACGAACTCGGTACGCGCGCTCACGAGGAGCACTCAACCAGGGGGGTGTGACAAGAGGTCTTCGTTGGCGGAGAGCGTGGCCTACCGAATCGGTAGGCCACAGCCTCCGCCAAGCACTCAGGTCCGCCAGTCGGGGGGCGGGGGCACCGGGCCTCGGCGCGCGGGTGGCGCCGGCCGAGGCGGTGGGCCACGACGGGGCGGGGGTGGCCGCCGGGCGGGTGGGCGCGGTCCAGGGCCGGGGCGCGGCGGCGGGCCCGAGCGGGGCCGGGCCGCGGGCGCGGCGGGCTTGGTCGGCTGCCCACGTCCGCGCCCGCGACGCCGGCGGCGTCGACGGCCGCCGCGGATCCAGAGGATCACCGCGAGGAGCACGAGCACGACGGCGGCGATGAGCAGCACCATCCGCTGCGTGTCGCGGACGCTCGCCGCAGCATCGATCTTGGTGACCTTCCCGGGCGCGGCAGTGATCGTCACCGGCTTCTGGCCCGGCAGCTTCACCACCAGCTCGAGCGAGAACGACGACTGGAGCGTCGCGAGGAGCTGCTGATCGATGACGGTCACGTCGACGCCCTGCGCGGCCAGGCTCTCCAGCAGCTGCTGGTCGTCGCCGACGCCGGTCTTGACGTTCTCGAGGTCGGCCTGCCCCTGCACCGAGTAGTCGGTGGCGAGCAGTCCTCGCTCGCGGGTGGCGCGCACGTCGGCGAGCGGGCCGCCGTCGCCACTCGCCGACGCGAAGATCCCCTCGACCTCGCTCACGTTGTCGAACGGATGCGTGAGCACGAGCGTGGCCGAGCCGTCCTCGGCCTTCTCCCACGTGCCCACGCGCCAGCCGCTGCTCTCGAGGTCGCCGAGGCGCACCGCCGCGTCGATGGTGGAGCCGCCCACCTCGACGGCCCGCACGGCCTCGGCGTCGGCGACGACGTGCACGCGCACCACGCCCGAGTCGTCCTCGCGCACCACCACCTCGACCTGGGTGTCGACGCTGCACGCGGCCGCGAGCAGGGTCAGGAGCGCGAGCGCGACGACGCGCGTGACGCGACGGCGTCGAACGGTCGGAGCGATGGGACGGTCCCGCAGGATCGCCGGAACCTAGCGGGCGCTAGCCCTCTGAACCGCTCCCGGCGAGCTCGACGGGCGGCGGCGGCTCGATGCCCTCGATCTGGCGGAAGACGATCTCGTCCCCGTCGGCGTCGACCAGCACGGTCTCGCCGGCGTGGAACTCCTTCCACAGGATCTTCTCGGACAGCGCGTCCTCGACGTGGCGCTGGATGGCGCGACGCAGCGGACGAGCACCGAGCTGCGGGTCGTAGCCGAGCTTGGCCAGCAGCAGCTTCGCCTCCTGCGTGAGCTCCAGGTTGAGGCCCTGGCTCTCGAGCTGGTCCTGCACCCGCTTGATCATCAGGTCGACGATCTGGGTCACGTCTTCCTGGGTCAGCTCCGCGAACACGATCACGTCGTCGATGCGGTTCAGGAACTCGGGACGGAAGTGCCGCTTGAGCTCCTCCATCACCTTGTCCTTCATCTTCTCGTACGTGACCGCCTCGTCGGCCTGGCCGAAGCCGATCTGCGCCTTGCGCAGGTCGGCGGTGCCGAGGTTCGACGTCATGATGATCACGGTGTTCTTGAAGTCGACGGTGCGACCCTGCGCGTCCGTGAGCCGGCCGTCCTCCAGGATCTGGAGGAGCGTGTTGAACACGTCCGGGTGGGCCTTCTCGATCTCGTCGAAGAGCACGACCGAGAACGGCTTGCGGCGCACGGCCTCGGTGAGCTGGCCGCCCTCGTCGTACCCGACGTAGCCGGGAGGCGAGCCGACGAGCCGCGACACCGTGTGCTTCTCCATGTACTCGGACATGTCGAGCTGGATCAGCGCGCTCTCGTCGCCGAAGAGGAACTCGGCGAGCGTCTTGGCGGTCTCGGTCTTCCCGACGCCCGAGGGGCCGAGGAAGATGAACGAGCCCGACGGCCGCTTCGGGTCCTTGAGGCCCGCGCGCGTGCGACGGATCGCCTGCGACACGGCCTTGACCGCGGGGTCCTGGCCGACGATGCGCTTGTGGAGCTCGTCCTCCATGCGGAGGAGCTTCGCCGTCTCCTCCTCGGTGAGCTTGTAGACCGGGATGCCGGTCCACAGCGCGAGGACCTCGGCGATCGACTCCTCGTTGACCTCGTTGAAGAGGTCGACGCCCTCGGCGTGCGCGGCGGCCTCCTTGGCCGTGCGCTGCTCGAGCAGCTCCTTCTCGCGGTCGCGCAGCGACGCGGCCCGCTCGAACTGCTGGGACTCGATCGCCTCTTCCTTGTCGCGCCGGACGGTCGCGATCTCCTCCTCGAGCTCACGGAAGTCGGGCGGCGCCTGCATCCGGCGGATGCGCAGACGCGAGCCGGCCTCGTCGATGAGGTCGATCGCCTTGTCGGGGAGGTGGCGGTCCGAGATGTAGCGGTCGGCGAGGTT
>CAZKTS010000149.1:0-1723 GCA_964555735.1 uncultured Bifidobacteriaceae bacterium | reverse complement strand
TCAACAAGGACGGTGAGGCGCCGATCTTCTCGGTGGCCGACCTCGGGATCGTCGGTGACGTGCACAAGGTCGTGCCCAAGCTCATCGAGGCCATCAAGGCCAAGAAGTAGCGCAGGGCGACTGCGGTGGCTCCCGCCGTGGAGGGCGCCGCGGTCGAGGTCCGGCCGCTGCGCGACGACGAGCGTGCCGCGGCGGGCGCGGTGGCCGGCCGGGCGTTGGCGTCGAACCCGACGTCTCGCTGGGTCTTCGGCGACGACGCGCGGGCGCGCCTTCGCGGCAACCTCGACCTCTTCGTGGGGTTCGTGCAGTCGCAGCCGGCACCGTGGGGCGCACTGCTCGGTGACCACGTGGTCGGGGTGTGCGCGGCATCGCCACCCGACGCGTGCATCAGTGCGCTGGTGCCCGACGGGTTCCGCGAGCCGCCTGCCGAGCTCGGGCCGCCGGGCGACGTGTCGAGGATGCAGTACGACTGGGCGCTGCTGGTGGCCCACGACCTCGACGAGCGGCACTGGCACGTGGGCCCGGTGAGCGTCGAGCCCGAGCTCCAGGGCTGCGGTGTGGGCGGCGCGCTCCTCGGTGCCTTCGGGGAGCAGATGGACGACCTCGGCGAGATCGCGTGGCTCGAGACCGACAAGCCGGAGAACGTCGTGTTCTACCGACGCGCCGGGTTCGAGCTCGCCGACGAGGTGACCGAGCACGGCCTCACCACCTGGTGGATGCGTCGGGATCCTCGCCGGAGTCGCTGAGGTCCGGCTCGATGAGCCCGCTGACCTCGCGCAGTGATCGCCACCGGTGGCCTGACATGAGCAGCTGATCGAGCAGCTCGACACCGAGTGCCCTGCACTCGACACGGAGACCTTCGAACCGGGCGACGTCGGCCGCGGTGGGAGCGATCCGCTCGGGCTCGACGTAGGTCGCGAGCACGATCTCGACCGCGTCCACGCGCGCGGCGACGGCGACCAAGCCCTCGGCGTCGGTGCGCACGAGGTCTTGGCACACCTCGCACGGGCACGCGAACGCCGCGCCGCAGAGCTCGCCTTCGCGGTCGAGGCCGATCAGGAGCTGGCCGACGACGTGCTCGTCACAGACCAGCACCTGGGCGACGGCGGCGGCGTCATCGGGACCGTCGATGCGCGGCGGACGTTGCTCGTGTCGGGAGTACTTCCGTTCCACTGCTCTTCCCCTGGTTCGATCCCGCGCCGGGGCACGAGGACGGTCGGGGAAGTGCCGTGGTGGTCGTGGTCGAGTCGAGCCAAGGTCAGGGCGGCGCGCGCTCGTCGGGTGGGACGAGGCGGTACTTGCCGGTGCCGTCGTGGAGGGGTTCGAGGGTGAAGCCTTCGTAGTGGTGGAGATCGTGGTCGAAGTCGCAGAGCGGCACGACGTTGTCGACGGTGGTGACCGGGTTCTCGGCCCAGGGCACCAGGTGATGCAGGTTGAGGTGGTCGCGCACGCTGCAGCCCTCGACGACGCACTCGGGATCTCGGGCGAGCACGGCGCGGCGGACGTGGACGGGGACGGTGCGGCCGTGGTGGGCGACGGTGGTGACGTCGCGGCCCTTCTTCACGAGCACGGTGAGGAGGGCGTCGCCGAGGAGCTTGCGGGCCTCCGCAGCGGGGACGGCGCCGAGGCCGGGGATCTCACACGTCGCACCCGGGAGTCCGGTGAGGGAGAGGAGGGCTTCGGCGTCGACGTTGACGTGCACGTGCGCCTTCGGGCCTGAGCC
>CAZKTS010000148.1:0-3362 GCA_964555735.1 uncultured Bifidobacteriaceae bacterium | reverse complement strand
TCGCTCGCGGGGCCGCGCACGCTCGAGCACGTGGTCGACACCGTGTGCTCGTTCGACGGCGACCGCCACCACACGCTCCGGTTCCTCCATGCGCTCAAGCACCGCTTCGGCTCCACCCAGGAGCTCGGCCTGCTCGAGATGGGCGAGGAGGGCCTCGTCGGCGTCCCCGATGCCTCCGCGCTGTTCCTCGCCGACCGCCAGGCGGGCACGCCCGGCTCGTTCGTTGCCCCGGTGCTCGAAGGCAGCCGCCCCCTGCTGGTGGAGGTCCAGGCGCTCGTGGCCGAGCGTGCCGGGCCCGCGCCGCGCCGGGCCGCGACGGGTGTCGACGGCTCGCGCCTCGCCCTGCTGCTCGCGGTGCTCGGCTGCTACGCCGACGTCGCGGTCGCGGACCACGACGTCTACGCGAGCGTCGCGGGTGGCGTGCGTGTGGGCGAGCCCGGCCTCGACCTGGCGGTCGCGCTCGCGGTCGCCGGTGCCACCCGGGGCCGCGCCGCGCCGGCGGGTGTCGTCGCGCTCGGCGAGGTCGGGCTCGCCGGCGAGCTGCGGCAGGTGCCGCGCACGTCCCAGCGCTTGGCCGAGGCGGCGCGACTCGGGTTCACGCACGTCGTCGGACCACCGTCGCTCCCCGACGTCCCCGGCCTCACCACCGTCGCGGTCCCGACGCTGCGCGAGGCGATCGAGCGCGTGTTCCACACCGCTGCGGTCGACGGTGCGGAGGCCCGGGTCCGAGCCGCCTGAGCCGGGGTAACCTGGCGCATGGTGCAGCCGCGCGTTCACGTCCGCGCGGCCTGACCACAACGTCATGCCTGCCCCGCCGAGCTCCGAAGCCCTCCTCGCCGCGCTGCGCCTCGTCGCGCCGGGCACGCAGTTCCGCGAGGGCATCGAGCGCATCCTCCAGGCCCGCATGGGCGCGCTGATCGTCGTCGGCGCGGGCCCCGACGTGCTGTCGGTGTGCTCGGGCGGCTTCCTGCTCGATGCCGAGTTCACGCCGCAGCGCCTCTCCGAGCTGGCGAAGATGGACGGCGCCATCATCCTCACCGCCGACTGCGGACGGATCGTGCGGGCCAACGTCCACCTCGTGCCCGATCCCAACATCCCCACCGCCGAGACCGGCACCCGTCACCGCACCGCCGAGCGCGTCGCCCGCCAGATCGACGTCCCGGTGATCGCGATCTCCGAGGACCGCTCCGAGGTCGCCATCCACGTCGGCGGGTCGAAGCGGGCGATCGAGCCGACGCCCCGCGTGCTGGCCCGGGCCGACCAGGCGCTCCAGATCCTCGAGCGCTACAAGGTCCGGCTCGATGCGGTGAGCAGCGCGCTGTCGGCCCTCGAGGTCGAGGACCTCGTGACCATGCGCGACGTCGCCTCGGTGCTCCAACGCGCCGAGATGGTGCGGCGGATCGCGGCCGAGATCGAGGGCTACGTCGTGGAGCTCGGCGCCGACGGCCGCCTCGTGATGCTCCAGCTCGACGAGCTCTTCGGCGGCGTCGAAGACGACCGCCGGCTGGTGGCCAAGGACTACCGCGCCGTCGACGCCTCCGAGGACGGCCTGGCCGAGGTGCTGCGCCGCCTCGCCTCGCTCGACGACGACGATCTGCTCGACCTCCACCACGTGGCGGGTGTGCTGCACCTGCCGGTCGACGTTGCGCTCGAGACTGCGGTGCAGCCGCGCGGCTTCCGGCTGCTGCACAAGATCCCGCGCATCCCCGAGATCGTGGCCGACCACGTCGTCGACCGCTTCGAGAACCTCCAGAAGGTGATGCGCGCCAGCGAGGCCGACCTCGTGACCGTCGAGGGCGTCGGCGACGCGCGTGCCCGCGCGATCAAGGACGGACTCGCCCGTCTCGCCGAGACGTCGATCCTCGAGCGGTACACGTAGCGGGAGTCAAACGATGGCCGAGCTGCGCGAGGGTGACCGGAACGCGACCAGTGAGCGCGTCGACCTGCTCGGCGCCGACGGCGCGACCGTGCCCGCGATCCACGCGGTGCCCGACACGAGCGCGGCCGCCGGGATCGTCCTCCACCCCGACATCGGCGGCATCCGCCCGCTCTTCGACGACCTCAGCCGCCGGCTCGCCACGCACGGCTTCGCGGTGTGCTCGCCCGAGCCGTTCGCCCGCGCGCCGGAGGCGGTGCGCACTGCGACCGACGTGAGCGAGCGCATGGCGTACGTCCATGAGCTCGACGACGACGTGCAGATGGACGATCTGCGGCGCGCCGCCGACTTCCTGCTCGAGCGCGACGGCGTCGACACCGTGCACGTGCTCGGCTTCTGCATGGGGGGCATGCAGACGCTGAAGGTCGCGGCCCTCGGCGTGTTCTCCCGAGCGGTGCCCTTCTACGGGATGATCCGCCTGCCGGAGCAGTGGCGCGGGCCCAAGGTGCACGAGCCGCTCGCGACCGCGGCCGACGTGTGCCCCACCTTGGCGTTCTTCGGCGGCCAGGACCCGTTCACGCCGCCGGCCGACATCGAGGCTCTACGCGCCGCGTGGGCGCACCGTCCCGACTGCGAGATCGTCGTGTTCCCCGAGGCCGAGCACGGCTTCGTGCACGCCCCCGACCGCGACGCCCACCGCCCCGACGACGCCACCGACGCCTGGACCCGCACCCTCGCCTTCCTCACGCCCTGAGGGGTCTTGGCGTCACTTCACCGGGATTGATGCAGGGTTCTCGGGGTCAGAACCGGCAAGAACCCCTACGCTTCCCCTGTGGCAGGGGGCACCACATCGGGGACGGCGACGATCCTCTTCACGGATCTCGTGGGCTCGACCGAGCTGCGGTCGCGCCTCGGTGACGTCGTCGCCGACCAGGTGCGCCGAGCCCACGATCAGATCCTGAACGCGGCCGTCACCGAGCACGGCGGCAACCTCGTGAAGGGTCTCGGCGACGGCGTCCTCGCCTCGTTCGGTGCCGCGGCCGACGCGGTGGAGGCCGCCACCGACATCCAGCGCGGCATCGAGCGCGCCAACCGCCGGGCCGACGACTCGCGACGGCTCGCGGTGCGCATCGGCATCAGCGCGGGCGACGTGAGCTGGGAGGACGGCGACTGCCACGGCACGCCGGTGGTCGCCGCGGCGCGCCTGTGCGACCGCGCCGAGGGCGGCCAGGTGCTCTGCGACGACCTCGTGCGCGGCCTCGCTCGGGGGCGCACGGAGCTGACCTTCCGGATGATCGGCGAGCTCGAGCTCAAGGGACTCGCCGAGCCCGTCATCGCGTTCGACGTGCCGTGGGAGCCATCCGTGGCCGAGCGCGCGCCCCTGCCGGCTGCGCTCCTCCCCGTGGCGAGCGACCTGCCCTTCGCCGGTCGTGATCGCGAGCGTGACTCGCTCGCCAGGTTGTGGAAGTCCGCGCAGACCGACGGC
>CAZKTS010000147.1:0-2839 GCA_964555735.1 uncultured Bifidobacteriaceae bacterium | reverse complement strand
GGAGATCGAGATCGGGTGCCACCGCGGCATCTCCGCCGCACAGAACCGCACCGTGTCCGCGACCAGTCGCATCGACGGTCGCGGCGGGAACACGAACTCCTTCTGCGCCTGGTACTCCTTGAGGATGTCGTTCTGCAGCGTGCCGCCCAGCGCGGCACGCTGCACGCCGGCACGCTCGGCCGCGGCCACGTACATCGCGAGCAGGATCGCCGCGGGCGCGTTGATCGTCATCGACGTCGTGACCGCGCCGAGGTCGATGCCCGCGTAGAGGTCCTCCACGTCGGCCAACGTGTCGACGGCGACGCCGCACTTCCCCACCTCGCCGAGGGCGAGCGGATCGTCGGAGTCGCGGCCCATGAGCGTCGGGAGGTCGAACGCGGTGGAGAGACCGTCGCCGCCGGCTGCGAGCAGGTCGTGGAACCGCCGGTTGGTGTCGGGCGCGGTGCCGAAGCCCGCGAACATCCGCATCGTCCACAGCTTCGAGCGGTACATCGAGGCGTAGGGCCCCCGGGTGTAGGGGAACTGGCCCGGGAAGTCGCCGTCCGCGGCATCCTCCGGCGCGTACACCGCCTCGACCGGTACGCCTGACATCGTCTCGAAGTCGGCCCGGCGCTCCGCCGCGGATGCGGCCGCGGCCTGCCAGCGCTCACGGGCGTCATCGGTCACGCGCACCAGGGTACCGGTGCCGACTACGTTCCCCACCATGACGATGACTCCCGGCGAAGCGGTGACCGCGCTCATCAAGGCCAACGAGGCTCGCGACATCGACGCCCTGCTCGAGGTGCTCACCGACGACGTCGCCTACGAGAACGTGCCGATGAGCGTGCTCAACGGCCACGCGGAGGTCCGCGAGATGCTGTCGGGGTTCCTCGGCATGGCGTCCCGCGTCGAGTGGGAGGTCCTCCATCAGGTGGAGCAAGGTGACGTCGTCATGAACGAGCGCGTCGATCGGTTCTGGATGGCCGACGGCAAGGAGATCGCGCTGCGAGTCGCCGGGCTGTTCGAGGTGCGCGACGGCAAGGTCGCGGTGTGGCGCGACTACTTCGACCTTGCCGCCTTCACCAGCCAGATGTCCTGAACTGCCCGGTCCCGGCGGTCACCCCGCCGTCGACCGGCAGCGCGACGCCGGTCACGAAGGACGCGTCGTCCGAGAGCAGGAACGCGGCGACGCTCGCGACCTCCTCCGGACGGCCCCACCGCTGCATCGGCACGTGGCTGCGCATCTCCTCGAACCGATCCGGCGCGTGCCGCTCCAGCGGCACGGTCATGCCGGTGCCCGCGATGCCGCCGGGGCACACCGCGTTGATTCGGATGCCCTCCGCGGCGAGGTCGATCGCGAGCGAGCGCACGAGGTTGATCACGCCACCCTTCGACGCGTTGTAAGCCCACATCATCGGGTCGCCGCCGAGTCCCGACACCGAGGCAGTCACCACGATCGCGCCACCGCCGGCGTCGCGCAGCGCGGGCAGCGCGGCCCGCACACCGAGCACCACGCCGCGCAGGTTGACCGCGAGCATGCGGTCGAGCTCCTCGATGGGGGTGGTGTCCACCGGTCCTGCGCCACCGATCCCCGCGTTGCACACCAGCGCGTCGAGACGACCGAACGTGTCGACCGCGCACGCGACGATCGCGGCGTTCCCCGCTTCCGTCGTGACGTCGGCCTCACACACCGCCTGACGGGCGCCGGACTCGATGTTGCTCGCGTCGCGGTCGACGAGGACGACGGCAGCACCGTCGGCGTGCAGCCGAGTGGCGATCGCGTGGCCGATCCCCGAGGCGGCCCCGGTGACGGCCACGACTGGGAGGGTCCCGCTTGCGGCGCCAGGGCTCACGCCCCAGGAAGGTAGCCGGGAGGCCTCGGCGGTACGCTCCTGTCCCATGGACCAGCAGGACACCCAGCAGGCCCCTGACCGGAACCTGGCGATGGACCTCGCCCGGGTCACCGAGGCCGCAGCCCTGGCCGCCGCAAGGTGGATCGGGCGCGGCGACAAGGAGGCCGCCGACCAGGCTGCGGTCGACGCCATGCGCCTCGTCCTCAGCACGGTGCCCATGGACGGCGTCGTCGTGATCGGCGAGGGCGAGAAGGACGAGGCGCCGATGCTCTACAACGGCGAAGAGGTCGGCGGCGGCGGACCGGCGTGCGACATCGCGGTCGACCCGGTGGACGGCACCACGCTCACCAGCCTCGGCCGCAACAACGCGATCGCGGTGATCGCGGTCGCCGAGCGCGGCTCGATGTTCAACCCCGGCCCGTGCGTCTACATGGAGAAGATCGCGGTCGGCTCGGAGGCTCGCGACGTCGTAGACCTCGACGCGCCGGTCAAGGCCAACCTCGAAGCAGTGGCGAAGGCCAAGGGCGAGCAGGTGAAGGACGTCACCGCGGTGGTGCTCGACCGGGACCGTCACGCCGACATCATCCGTGAGTGCCGCGAGGCCGGGGCGATGGTGCGCCTCATCCCCGACGGCGACGTCATGGGTGCGCTCGAGACCGCGTGGCCCGACAGCGGCTCCGACATCCTCTTCGGCATCGGCGGCACGCCCGAGGGCGTCATCGCCGCGTGCGCGCTCAAGGCGCTCGGTGGCGAGATCCAGGGTCGCCTGTACGCACGCAACGAGACCGAGCGGCAGGCAGCGCTCGACGGCGGCTACGACCTCGACCGGGTCCTCACCACCGACGACCTCGTGGCGAGCGACGACGTGTTCTTCTCGGCATCGGGCGTCACCGAGGGCGACATCCTGCGCGGCGTTCGCTACCGGGGTGACGGCGCGAGCACCGAGACGCTCGTCATGCGCTCCAAGACCGGCACCATTCGGCGCATCCAGGCCAACCACCAGTGGC
>CAZKTS010000146.1:0-3176 GCA_964555735.1 uncultured Bifidobacteriaceae bacterium | reverse complement strand
ACCGTCAGCGGGAAGAAGTCGATGCCCTCACGGGGCTTGCTGGTGACGACCGTGGTGAGCAGCGTGGTGTCGCCGAGCGACACGAGCACCGCACCGTCGGCGAGCTGCGCGAGCCGCCCGGTCTCGAACGACATGACCGTGCCCGTTCCGTTGACGGGCCCTTCTACGCGGATGGCCTCTGCCATGACGCGCTCCTCTCGTTGTGTCGGGGAGCGAACGTCGGCGGTTCCCAGTGGTGAACGGCCGGAACGGGCAAGGTCCCGGGCGCTCGCCACTGACAACCGACGGCGCGTCTCCGAGTCTTCGTGCTGTGAGTGGTCCCCTACCGGCGCAGGCCGAGCTTGGCGATGAGCGCCCGGTACCGCTCGACGTCGTTGCGTCGGAGGTAGTCGAGCAGCCGACGGCGGCGTCCGACCATCATGAGCAGCCCCCGGCGCGAGTGATGGTCCTTCGCGTGGACCTTCAGGTGCTCCGTGAGGTGATTGATCCGCTCGGTGAGGAGCGCGATCTGCACCTCCGGCGAGCCCGTGTCGGACTCGTGGTGGCGGTGCTCGGTGATCGTTGCGGCTTTGTCGGGCATGCGTGGTTCAGCCAGGTTTTCGAGGGTGGGTACGGGTCTCGACAAACCGGGTCGACCGGTCGATCGGGACAGGTGATGGTACCAGGCATCGCCTCCGAGGGCCGGAGCGGCCTGGGAGGCCGAGGCTCAGGCCAGCACTCGGCGGGCGGCCTCGACGTCGCGGTGCATCTGGGCGACGAGGTCGTCGACCGAGTCGAAGCGCTCCTCGCCACGGAGGCGCTCCACGAACCGCACCTTCACCTGCTGGCCGTAGAGGTCGCCGTCGAAGTCGAGGACGTAGGCCTCGAGCAGCGAGGCGTCCGCGGTCTCGTAGAAGGTGGGACGGCGACCGAGCGAGATCGCGGTCTGGCGCTCGACGCCGTCTTCCGCCACGAACGTGCCGGCGTAGATGCCGTCGGCCGGGAGGCATACCCGGCCGGGCACCGCGACGTTGGCGGTCGGGAAGCCGAGGTCTCTTCCCCGCTGGTCACCCTGCTCGACCGGGCCCCGCACCTCGTGCGGGCGGGGCGGTCGTGCGAGGAGGCGGGCCGCGCCGGCGACGTCGCCGGCCTCGAGCCGTTCGCGCACCGCCGTGGAGGAGTACGGGATGCCCTGGGTGTCGCCTTCCACGGGTACGAGCCCGAGGCCGAGCACCTCGAAGCCGAGCTCGGCGCCCATCTGCTCGAGGAGCCGGACGTTGCCGTGACGCTTGTGGCCGAACTGGAAGTCGGCGCCGACGACCACGAGGCGCGCCCCGAGGCGCTCGACCAGCACCTCGCGCACGAACTCCTCCGCCGGCTCGTGGCTGCGCTCCTCGTCGAAGGTGAGCACGAAGGTCGTGTCGACGTAGCCCGTCGCCTCGAGCAGCTCGAGCTTCTGCGGGAGCGGCGTCAGCAGCTTCGGCGCGTGCTCCGGACGCACGACCTCGGCCGGATGGCGGTCGAAGGTGAGGCAGACCGCGTCGTGCTCGCGCGCGGCGGCCAGGTCGCGCACGAGGCGGAGCACGGCCTGGTGACCGAGGTGGACGCCGTCGTACGCACCGATGGTGACGACCGCACCCCGAGCGGGCGGTGCGATCGCCTCGAGGTCGGTGGCGATCTGCATCGTCAGCTCGCCTCGGCCACCGCGACGACGACCGCCGGCTTCACCGCGGCACCCTTGCGCTCGTACACCGCGAGCAGGCTGCCGTCAGGTCCGACGACGGCGAAGGGCCCCGGCCCTTCAGCGGCGAGGCCGGTCGCGGCGAAGGTGACGCCGTGGCGGACGGCGCGCGCACGCTCGTCGTCGAGCTCGACCCGCTCGAGCCCGCGCACCGCGACGGCAGGCGTGAGGACGGCGGCCGCGGGATCGGCGGCGATCTCGTCGAGCGTGTGTGCCTCGTCGAGCGCGAACGACCCGACGCGCAACCGGCGCAGCGACTCGAGGTGCGCAGGCCCTCCGAGCGCTGCGCCGAGATCGGCGGCGAGCGTGCGGACGTACGTGCCGCTCGAGCACTCCACGTGCACCGTGGCGCCGGGGTACGGGCCGGGCTCGAACGCCTCGACGTCGAACCGGCTGACGTGCACCGGCCTCGCCGCGCGCTCCACCTCCTCACCCTTGCGCGCGAGCTCGTGGAGCCGCCGCCCGCCGACCTTCACCGCCGACACCATCGGCGGCACCTGCTCGATGTCGCCGATGAAGCACGTCGTCGCCTGCTCCACCTGCTCGCGAGTGACGGGCATCTCGCGGCGGTCGAGCACCTCGCCCGCCGCATCGAGCGTGCTCGTGGCGACGCCGAACCGCACGACGCCCTCGTACGCCTTGGACTCCACCTGGAGGAAGCGCAACAGCCGGGTGACCCGCCCGAGCCCGACGAGCAGCACACCGGTGGCGTCGGGATCGAGCGTTCCGGCGTGCCCGACCCGCTTCTGCTGGAACACGCCGCGGAGCTTGGCGACGACGTCGTGCGAGGTCCACCCCGTCCCCTTGTCCACGACGACGAGCCCATCCGTCATCATGGCCTCGCTCGCTGCGGCTCGGGATACCCGAGCCGCGGGCGCTCGCTCGGCTGTGCGCAGGCGTGCGCGCGTGACAGCGCGAACAGGGTCGCCGGCATCAGAGCGCGGCGCGGATGCGGGCGACGATGGCCTCGACCTCGAGGTCGGACGTGAAGCCCGCCGCGAACCGGTGCCCACCACCGCCGTGCTCCTCCGCGATCCGCCGGACGTCGACCGCGCCGAGCGATCGGAGGCTCACGCGCACGGTGCCGTCGGGCTCCTGCTTGAGCACACACGTGACCTCGGCCTCGGTGGTGCGGCGCAGGATGTCGATGAGGCCTTCGGCCTCCTCGACGTCGACACCGTGTCGCTCGAGCATCGCCGGTGTGATCGCGGTCCACACGAAGCGCTGCTCCGGCACCAGCGTCGCATCGCGCAGCGCGTCGCCCAGGAGCTGGAGGTACGCGAACCGGTGCTCCTCGAAGAGGGAGCGCGAGAGGCGCGAGACGGGAACATCGAACTCGCACAGTCGGCGCGCCATGTCGAACACGGCGGGAGTGGTGGTGTCGTACTGGAAGCGGCCGGTGTCGCAGACGAGCGCGGCGTAGAGCGCCACCGCGGCGTCGCGGTTGAGCGGGAGA
>CAZKTS010000145.1:0-8558 GCA_964555735.1 uncultured Bifidobacteriaceae bacterium | reverse complement strand
GAGGCGCTGATCGAGGCCGGGGTGCTCGCGGGCCTGCCGCGCGACACCGCCGACACCCTCACCCGGGAGACCCTGCTCGGCGCGGCCACGCTCCTCGCCCAGGGCGGGGACCCCGCCGACCTCCGTGCCGCGGTCACCTCGCCCGGCGGCACCACCGCGGCCGGGCTCCACGCGCTGGAGGAGCACGGCACCCGAGCCGCGTTCCTCGACGCGGTCCGGGCCGCCGCCGCCCGCTCACGGGAGCTGGGCGAAGAGTGAGCCGTCGACCGCGCCGCAACCGCCCGCCCCGCCTCCCCGACCCCGAACCGCTCGCGCGCACCCCGGCCCACCGGCCGCCCCAGACTCCCCGCGGCCGGCTCGTCACGGCCCACGTCACCGGCCCCCACGCCAGCCTCGGCCGGTCCGAGGTCGCGCACGTGCTCGGTCGCCTCGCCGCCGGCGCACCCGACGCGTTGCTCGGGTTGCCCCTCGACCGCGTGACCCGCGACGAGGCGTGGGCCGCACTCGGTCGGGGCTGGGGCTGGGACGGCTCGACCCGGCGCGGCTGCTTCGAGGGTCGCGATGGTCACGCCGGCGGCGATCGAGAGCACGAGCGCATCGGCACCGAGCCCGGCCGCGGTCTGCTCGAGCGCGCCGACGACGTCGGGTGGCTTCACCGCGACGAGGACGACGTCGGCCTCGGCCGCGACCCACGCCGGCGTGGGCGCGACGCGCACACCCGGGAAGCGCTCCTCGATCCCGCGTCGGCGCTCGGGGTCCACCTCGGCGACGGCGATCGACGTGGCGTCCCAGCCGGCGTCGAGCAGGCCACCCACGAGCGCTTCGCCCATGCGGCCACCGCCGAGCAGCGCGAGCGCGGTCACCTCGGGAGGCTACCGCCGGGACACCTGGCGCGGACGCGAGCGAGCCCGAGGAACCACCGGGCTCGCCCCGCACTTCCCCGAACGGGACGGGCCGTCCTGCACCTCGGGCCCACTCCGCCACCGGTGGTCTCGCGACCACGCCGCAGCCGGGCGATCGTCGCACACCGTCCCGCGCGCCGACAAGGTCGAACCCCCAGAGCCGCTTCTCGGCACGTTGCGTGAGACATGGACTGAGCCAACGTGCCAAGAACCGGCCCTGACGGCCGCGCGCGCGTCAGTCGCGCTTGTACGCGAGACGGACGATGGGCTGGAACCAGGTCTCGACGAGCTCGTAGAGGACGCCGATGATCCGGTCGAGCTCGGCCTCGTCGAGGTGCTCGAGCGCGACGCGCCCCGTGAGGTAGAGGTCGCCGTCGGGACCGATCGAGAACCGCGCGCCGTAGAGCCCGTGGTTCCGTTGCAGCACGAAGCGGTAGAGGTCTTCATGGTGCGACGGCGGATCGGGCAGGAAGTAGACCTCGTAGCGCAGCGTGCGCTGGTGGAGGTCGAAGTAGATCGTCGTCGCGTCGCGGCCGTCGCACCCGAAGCGCACGTACCACCGCGGGATGGTCGGGTCGTGCTCGACGACCTGGATGAACGGCTCCGCGGCGACCGAGCCCTCGAGGTGGCGACCGATCAGCTCGTACGCGGCGCGCTCACGCGCGTCGAGGACGTCGGGACGATCGTCGGACGAGCCCGGGGGGCTCACATGCAGCGCACGAGCTCGCGTGCGCCGACATCGGCGTAGAGGCGACGCAGCCGCGCTGCCGTGATGCTCCACGTGTAGCGACGCGACCGCGCCGCCGCGCTGACGGCCATCTCGTTCGCGAGGACCGGATCCCGCAGCAGCTGCTGCACCGGCCGCGCGTACTCGAGTGCGGTCCGTCCGCCCACGAGGAAACCGGTGTGCCCGTCGTCGACGAGCGAGCGCAGGCCGCCGACGTCGGCGGCCACGACCGGCGTGCCGCACGCGGCGGCTTCGAGCGCGACCAGGCCGAACGACTCGGTCCGCGACGGCACGATGCAGACGTCGGCCGCGCGGTACCAGTCGGCGAGGTCGGCGTGAGGTTGCGGCGGCACCCAGCGCACGCGGTCAGCGATCCCCAGCTCGCGGGCGAGCGCACGGAGGCGCGCCACCTCGCTCGGGCCGTCCGGGCCGCTGGGCCCGCCGACCACCATGAGGACGGCCGCGGGGTCGTCGAGGGCTCCGAGGCAACGGAGGGCGAGGTCGGCGCCCTTGAGCGGCTGGATCCGCCCCACGAACAGGAGCATCGGCGCGTCGAGGTCGAGCCCGAGGTGCCGCCGGGCATCGGTGCGGTCGCCGGGCACCGCCGACGGGGAGAAGATCGTGTGGTCGACCCCCGGTGGGATGACCTCGACGCGCTCGGGGTCCGCGCCGTAGGTGGCAACGAGCTCGGAGCGCTCCTCGGCGGTGGACGCCACGATCCGGTCGGAGCAGCGCACCGTCTCGGCCTCGACGTGGGCGCGCTCGTGAGGGTCGTCGAGGAGCCCGACCGCGGCCTTGACGCGAGCGAGCGTGTGGAACGTGGTGACCAGCGGCAGGTCGTAGGCGTGCTTGAGCGCGTGACCGACTGCGCCCGAGATCCAGTAGTGCGCGTGCAACGCGGGGTAGCCGCCCGACGCGATCGTGGGGCCGGCCGCGGCCACGAGGTCGTCGACCAGGCGAGGCAGCTCGGCCTTCGCGATCGGTGCCGCGGGCCCGGCGGCGACGTGGAGGACCCGGAGCCCGGGCTCGATCTCGACGACCGCCGGCAGCTCGGGATCGTCGGCGCGGGTGAGCACGTCGCACTCGACGCCCGCCCGGGCGAGGGCGGACGCCAGCGACCGCACGTAGACGTTCATGCCGCCGCCATCGCCCGACCCCGGCTGCGCGAGCGGCGACGTGTGCATGCTCACCATCGCAACCCGCCGAACCGACATACGGGTGCCGATGCTACTAGCGGCCCCTGGGCGCTCCCGCCGTCAGCGGACCGTCAGCGCTCGGCGTCCTGGAAGGACCGGTACACCTGGAGCAGGGCTTCCTTCTGTGCGTCGCTCAACGACGGATCGCGTCGGATCGACGCCTCGACGTCGGGCTCCTCGTCCCGGGGCTCGAGGATCCCGGCCCGCACGTAGAGCGACTCGGCCGAGATGCGAAGGGCGCGCGCGATCTGCTGGAGGATGTCGGCGCTCGGCTTGCGCAGCCCTCGCTCGATCTGGCTGAGGTAGGGGTTCGAGACGCCGGCGCGCTCGCTGAGCGTGCGCAGCGACAGACGCGCGCCCCGCCGCTGGTCGCGGATGAACGAACCGAGGTCGCGGAGCCGTCCTTCGATCGAGTCGAGCGGCCCACCCGAGTCCGCCGCCGGCTGCGCCGGCTCAGGCACGCCCGACCTTGTGGCGGGTGGCGAGCTCCGCCTCGATGCGATCGATCACGCCGTGCAGCGCCCGCCGCCGGCCCGAGACCTCACCCTCGAGCTCCTCGAGCTGTGCGATGGTCCCCCGCAGCTCTTCCTCCGACAGCGTCGGCAGGTTCACCAGGGTCGTGTCGGTGATGAGCCCCTCGAGTCCGCGCCGCCACTCGATGTCGGGCGACGGTGCGAGATGGCGCGGGAGCCGGCTCGTGGCCGGGTCGGGCCGCGGGTGGTCATCGGCCAGGATCTTGGGGAGCATCGCGACGAGGTCGCCCACCGAGCCGCCCTTCGCCCGTCGGTCGAGCTCGGCATTGACGATCTCGATGCGGGCCTGGGCGAGCCGTCGCACGTACGACAGCTCGGTCTCGACCTCCATCGTCTCCTCGTGCATCGCCCGGACGTCGTCGATCGATCGGTCGTCGAGACCGTCGAGGTACTCGGCCTCCAGCATCACGTCGATGCGACGGCGGTACGGCCCGCTGGACTCCGACATCGACGCAACGGTACCAGCGGTCCGTCGCGCGCCCTGGGCGCAGACGGCTCGCGGGCATGGAACACTGGAGGAACGGGAACGCTGCCACCGACGATCGAGATCGCCGACCGGCGACGCACCTGCGATCGCACCCCGGCGATCCTTCCGACGACCTGGCGAGGAGCACGACCATGGCCCAGTACACGTTGCCCGAGCTCACCTACGACTACGCCGCGCTCGAGCCCCACCTCTCGGCGCGCATCCTCGAGCTCCACCACGACAAGCACCACGCGGCCTACGTGAAGGGCGCCAACACGACCCTCGAGAAGCTCGCCGATGCCCGGAAGACCGACGAGTTCGGCACCATCAACCAGCTCGAGAAGAACCTCGCGTTCCACCTCTCGGGGCACGTGATGCACTCGATCTTCTGGCGCAACATGAGCCCCGACGGGGGCGGCGAGCCCGACGGCGACCTCGCCGACGCCATCACCGAGCACCTCGGCTCGTTCGACGCGTGCAAGGCGCAGATCACCGAAGCCGCGAACAACGTGCAGGGGTCGGGCTGGGGTGCGCTCTCGTGGGACCCGGTCGGCAAGCGCCTGATCGTCGAGCAGGTCTACGACCACCAGGGCAACGTCGGTCAGGGTGGTCCGCCGTTGCTCGTGCTCGACATGTGGGAGCACGCCTACTACCTGCAGTACGAGAACCGGAAGACGGAGTGGGTGGACGCGTTCTGGAACATCGTCGACTGGACCGACGTCGCCAAGCGCTTCGAGTCGGCACGCACGCTCGACCTGCAGCTCGGCTGAGCGCAGCAGTGACGAGGGGCGAGGTCAACGCAGCTCAGCGCGCGGCGTGGGACGGGCCACGGGGCGATCACTGGACCAGGTACGCCGACGCATATGACGCGCAGCTCGCGCCGTACGTCGCGCCACTGATCGACGCCGCGGCGCTCGCCCCGACGTCGCGGGTGCTCGACATCGGGTGCGGCTGTGGCGCCGCGACCTTGGCTGCGGCGCGGGCCGCGCCGGACGCGGACACCGTGGGCGTCGATCTCTCCGAGGCGATGCTCGACCTCGCCCGACGGCGCGCCGAGGCGCAGGGCGTGCGCAACGCCCGCTTCCGTCGTGCCGACGTGCAAGACGACGACCTCGAAGGTCCGTTCGACGCCGCGATCAGTCGGTTCGGCGTGATGTTCTTCGACGATCCGGTGGCGGCGTTCACCAACGTCGCGAGCGCGCTCGTGCCGGGCGGGCGGGTCGCGTTCGTGTGCTGGCGCAGCATCGAGCACAACGAGTGGCTGCAGGTGCCTCGGGACGCCCTGGCGACGGTCGTGCCGCTGCCCCCCGATCCCTCGCCCGCGACGCCCGGTCCCTCCGCCTTCGGTGACGCCGACCGCGTGCGCGAGATCCTCGGCGCGGCCGGCTTCGAGACCCCCGCCTTCACCGAGCTCACGGACGCGGTGCAGATCGGTGGCGGGCTCGATGCCGATGCTGCCGTCGACTTCGTGCGCGGCACCTCGCTCATCCAGCACGTGCTCGACGACGTCGACGAGGACACCGAGCGCCGGGCCCTCGACGCGCTACGAGCAGCGATCGCGCCCTACGCCGGACCCGATGGAGCCCCGCTGGGTGCTGCCGCGTGGCTGGTGACGACGACTCGGGTCTGATCGCGTCCGGGGGCCGCTCAGCCGCCGCTCACGGGCGGCAGCACCGCGACCTCGCTCGCCATCGTCAGTGGGGTGGCGTCGCCGTCCGGCGGCTCGTCGCCGTCGACCCAGACGCGAGAGCCGTCGAGCACGGCCGCGAAGTCGGCGCCGTACCGGGCGCGCGCCTCCTGCAGGAGGTCACCCAGCGTCGTGGCGTCGAACGTGTCCTCCCGGCGCCCTGCGGCCTCTCGTGCCGCGGCGAAGAGCCGGAGCCGCGCCACGGCCGTCAGGCCTCGGCGGGCGTCTCGTCGGTGAGGAGGTCTTCGGCGCGGAGCTGCTCCTCGAGCGCGGCGAGCTCGCGCTCGGCGTCTTCCAGCGCCACGAGGTCGCGGTCGCGCTCGGGTGCGGAGTCGCTCGGTGTGCCGTCCTGGTCCACCCGGCCAGCGTAGGCGGCCGGTCAGCCGTCGGGCGCGCCGCCGCCCGCGAGGCGGAACTCCAGCACGGGCACCTCGTCGGTGAGGAGCTCGGCCACGCGCGTGAGGCGCGCGCCGGCGTCGTCCAGGGCCAGGAGCTGCTGGGCGTCGAAGGGACCGGGCGCGGCGAGCGCGGCAGCCTCGAACGACGCGCGAGCCGGATCGGCGCTCAGCACCGTGTCGATCCCCGAGTCCGCCTCGCCCAGCTCACTGCGGAGGGCGAGGACCCGGCGCAGCAGTCGGGTCACCTCCTCGATGAGGTCCCCCGGCACCTCGCCCGGCCCTTCGGTGAGCCGCTCCACCTCGGCGCGCGGGTACGGGTCGTCGGGGAGCCACTCCACGACCCGCAGCCGTTCGGTGCCGGCCGTCACGAGCACCCAGCGCCCGTCCTCGAGCTCACCCGCGCGCACGATGCGCGCGACGGTCCCGAGGCCGAGCCGGGTGTCGCCGCCGCCCACCTCGCTGCCCCGCTCGATGAGCACGACACCGAACTCGTTGTCGCCGGCCAGGCAGTCGTGCACCAGGCGGCGGTATCGCGGCTCGAAGACGTGGAGCGGCAGCAGCGCATGCGGGAAGAGCACCGACCCCAGCGGGAACATGGGCAGCGCGGCCACGGTGGTCAGTTCGCCCGGGCGCGCAACGCCGTGGCCTCGCGCTCGGCGCGCGCCGCGCCCTCTTCGTCGAGCACCTCGGCGACGGCTTCGAGCGCGTCGGCAGCCTCGGCGAAGTGCCCGAGCGACCCCAGGAGCGCGGCGCCCTCGCGCCGCTCTGCGCTCGAGACGCCCGGCACCTCGAGGCGAAGCCGCACCGCCCACGCGGCGTCGGCCGGGGATCGGGCCACGAGCGAGTTGACGAGGTTGGCGAGCATCCGGGCGAGGATCGCGTGGTGATCGACCGGCACCAGGTATCCGGCGTGGAACCGCGCCTCGGGTCGCAGCGATTCGAACCGCTGGCGGCACCCGTCGACGTCGAGGACCGCGCCCTCGTGGAACGCGTCCACGTAGGTGTCGTCGCCGGCGCCGACGAGGAAGTGCCCCGGCATCCCGATCGCCTCGAGCGCGATGCCCAGCCGGCGGCCGACCTCGAGCATGACCACGCTCAACGAGATCGGGATGCCCAATCGGCGCTCGAGGACGAGGTCGAGGTAGGAGTTGCGCGGGTCGCCGTAGTCGAGCGCGTTGCCGAGGAACGGGTCCTCGGCGCCGGGTGCGAAGAGCGCCGCCGCGAGCGCCCGGGCGTCGTGGGCGCCGACCCGGTCGACCGCCGCGGCGAGGTCGTCGAAGGCGCCGAGGGCGGCGGCCTCGTCGACCGGGTGGTCGTGTGCGGCGATGAGGAGCGTCGCGAGGTCGAGCGGTACGTCGCGCGCGGGCAGCGCCACGAGCGCGGCGAACCGCTCCGTCGGTGACGCGCCCGGCATCGCGATCTAGTCGAAGAGGCTCTGGCCGGCGACGAGCCGCTCGGCCGCGGTGCTGATCGTGTTGGGCGAGAGCTCGCCGCTCGCGCGCGCGGCGACCTTGCCGTCGGCATCGACGAAGACGAAGTACGGGAACGCCTCGCCGCCGAAGCCGAAGAACGCGCGGAGCTTGGCATCGTCGGCCAGCACCGGCGAGAACGGCCAGTCCTCGCGCTTCAGCCACTTCGACGGCGGGTAGTTGGCGAGGTCTTCGCTCGTGTTGGTGGTGACGGTCTGGACCTCGACCCCGTCGAGCTTCCCCTGCTCGGCGAGCTTGACGATCTCGGGCACCTCGGCCTGGCAGTGCGGGCAGGAGTGCGAGAGGAAGACGAGGATGCGCGGCGTGCCGGTGTCGGCGAACGTCACCTTCTTCCCGTCGAGGCTCCGGCCTTTGATCGTGGGTGCGGTCTTGCCGATGGCGGGGTCGTCGGCCGTGCCGATCTCGTCGGACGCGGCCAGCTTCTTGCCGACGATCGTGACCTTCGGGCTGACCTCCGGGTCACCGCCGGCCAGGGCGGGGGCGGCGGCCAGGCCGACCGCGACGAACGCGGCCACGACGATCCCGAGCGCGCGGAGGCGGCGGGGGTGCGGGCGACGGTGCTGGGACATCAGACCTCCGGGGTACGGCGATCGGCGGCCCGACCCAACCAGAGCAGGGCGCCGATGAGCAGGAACGCGCTCATGTCCATGAACGCCAGCGTCACGTAGCCGAGTTCCTCGAAGTACGGGACGCTGCAGGGGACGAACACCGAGCACGAGCTCGATTCGGCGAGGGCGGGGACCCGCTCCACGAGGTAGTGGTAGAGCGCCAACGGCGCGCCGACCACCACGAAGGGTGCGGCGTACCAGAGCACGGCGCGGTCCTTGCGCAGGACGCCCACCGCGAGGATCGCCGCCAGCGGGTACATGCAGATCCGCTGGTACCAGCAGAGCTCGCACGGCAGGTACCCGGCGATCTCGGAGTAGTAGAGGCTGCCGAGCGTGGTGACCACGGCGACCACGAGCGCCAGCGGGCGGGCCGCGGGCCCGATGCGACCGACGAAGCGTTCCGCACCCGTGTGGGCCTTCCCGCCCAGCAGCGCGGCGATCCCCACCACGACGAGCACCAGGAGCGCAACGTTGGCCAGGAGCGTCAGCGCGGTGAAGATCGCGTCGGCCGTGGAGGTCGTGGACACGTCTGCCTGCTAGCCGACGTCGAT
>CAZKTS010000144.1:0-1674 GCA_964555735.1 uncultured Bifidobacteriaceae bacterium | reverse complement strand
GATGACCGAGCCGGGCATGAGGCTCCTCCTGCGTGAGCGGGCGAGGTGGTCGCAGACGTTCGGCGTCCGGGACCGGCGATCTGTCCGGATGGTAGCCAAGCGTCCGGTCGCTGGTTCCGGTCGCGCCCGGAGGTCGCGGGCCCAAGTCGCGAGCCCAAGGGAGCGAGGGGAGGTCCGCTCTTCTAGGGTCGGGCCCCATGCCCAACGAGATCGACGCCATCCGCACTGCCGTCCTCGAGGGTGCCCCGGGCGACGAGCTCGGTTCGCTGCCCCTGCCCCAGGCGTTCCGGGGCGCCACCGTGCGCGCCGACGAGCAGGAGATGTTCGACGGCCTGCCGTCCGAGGAGAAGGATCCGCGCGAGTCGCTGCACATCGACGAGATCGAGATCCCGGAGCTGGCGCCGGACGAGGCCTACGTCGCGGTCATGGCCAGCTCGATCAACTTCAACACCGTGTGGACCTCGATCTTCGAGCCGCTCCCGACGTTCCAGTTCCTGAAGCGCCTCGGCAAGGAGAGCGTGTGGGGCGCGCGCCACGATCAGCCGTTCCATGTCGTCGGGTCGGACGCGTCAGGGGTGGTCCTGCGCGTCGGTTCCGCGGTGCGGCAGTGGAAGCCCGGCGACGCGGTCACCGTGCACTGCAACTACGTGGACGACCAGGACCCGTCGGCGCACGACGACTCGATGATGGCCGCCAACCAGCGCATCTGGGGCTTCGAGTCCAACTACGGCGGTCTCGCCGACATCGCGCTGGTGAAGGCGAACCAGCTGATGCCGAAGCCGGCGCACCTCACGTGGGAGGAGGCCGCGGTCAACGGCCTCACCAACTCCACGAGCTACCGGATGCTCGTCAGCCCGAACGGCGCGCAGATGACGCAAGGGCAGACCGTGCTCATCTGGGGCGCCAGCGGCGGGATCGGCGCGTACGCGGTGCAGTACGTGCTCAACGGCGGCGGCACGCCCGTGGGCGTGGTCTCGTCACCCGAACGCGCCGCCCTGCTGCACGAGCTCGGCTGCGAAGCGGTCATCGACCGCAAGGCCGAGGGCTACCGCTTCTGGTCCGACGAGCACACCCAGGATCCCGCCGAGTGGCGGCGGTTCGGCAAGAAGATCCGAGAGCTCGTCGGTGTCGACCCCGACATCGTGTTCGAGCACCCGGGCCGCCAGACCATGGGCGCGTCGGTGTTCGTGGCGAAGCGGGGCGGGATGATCATCACCTGTGCCGCTACCAGCGGCTTCACCATCGAGTACGACAACCGCTACCTCTGGATGAACCTGAAGACGCTCAAGGGCTGCCACTTCGCGAACTACCGCGAGGCCTGGGAGGCGAACCGGCTCATGGTGGAGGGCCGGATCCACCCGACGCTCTCGCAGGTGTTCGCGCTCGACGACGTCGGCGAGGCCGCGTACCAGGTGCACCACAACCTCCACGAGGGCAAGCTCGGGGTGCTGGTGCTCGCGCCCGAGGAAGCGTTGGGCGTCACCGACGCCGAGATGCGTGAGCGCCTGCTCCCCCAGATCACGATGTTCCGGAGGCACGCATGAGCAGCGCACCCGCGCTCACCGAGATCGATCACATCGCCATCGCGGTCAACGACCTCGAGGCTGCGATCGCCTACTACCGCGACACCTTCGGCTGTGAGGTCGACCACCGCGAGGTGGTGGAGAAGGACGG
>CAZKTS010000143.1:0-11171 GCA_964555735.1 uncultured Bifidobacteriaceae bacterium | reverse complement strand
CGCTCGACGACGTCGGCGATCGACGCGTCGAGGACCACCTCGCGAGCCTCGGGGTCGTCGGCGAACAGCTCCTCGAGCGCGGCGCGCTCGGGTGCGGGACCGACCCACACGTCGCCGGCCGGGCCGCGTCGGAGGGTGTCGCGGATGCGATCGAAGAGCGCTTCGTAGGCGAGGAAGCCGTCGACATCGGCAGGCGAGATCGCCTCGACCGCCGCCGCGGTGCGGGCTTCGTCGTGCCACTGGAAGAGGGAGGTGCCGTCCTCGAACGGCGTCCACTGCGTGGGGTCGACGACGAACGTGCGGTAGCCGTGCCGCACCAGGTCGAGGTCCTCGATGATCGCCGGGTGGAGGAGGCCCACGAGGTACGCGCACGGGCTCATCACATAGCGGTCGTCCTCGAAGGGCTGCTCGAGGGTGCACGCGCCGCCCAGCTGCTCGCGCCGTTCGAGCACGAGCACCGACTTCCCGGCTCGGGCGAGGTAGGCGGCCGCGGTGAGCCCGTTGTGACCGCCGCCCACGACGACGACGTCCCAGTCGCGCGCCGCGAGCTCACCGATCGGCGCGGGCAACCCCACCCTCCCCATCGCGTCGAAGGTGCTCGTCACTCGGATCCCTCTCCCAGGTAGGCGTCGGCGATGGTGCGCACGAGGTGGTGGACGGCATCCTCGCGGGCGGTGATCGGACCGGGACGGGCGCCCGGCGATGCCAGCCCGCGCTGGACCGACTCGCACGCGCTCCAGTCCTGGCGGTTGGTGATGTCCCACAGCTCGACCGCGTCGTCGAGGGACTCGACCGAGGGATCGGCGAGCCACTCGCACACGACGTGCGTGCGATCCGGCGCGATCGGCGTGAGGCGATGGGTGAGCACGTAGTCGGGGTGCGCGCTCACGAGCAGGCTGGGCAGCAGCGCGAAGTACGCGACCCGACGGCGCGCCTCGTCGTCGAGCCCGGGCAGCGGCACGCCCGCCAGCGCGCCGGTCATCGACATCGTCGCGGCGTCGTCGCGGAGGTCCATCCAACCGCCCACCCACGCCGGGCCCGGCTCGACGTTGTCACCGCTCTCGGGCGGGCTCACGCGACACAGCTCGGGATGGATGTGCGGGCAGTGCAGGCACTCCTGGTAGTTCTCGTGGATCACCTTCCAGTTCGCACGCACCTCGTACTCGTGGCGCGCGACCCCGACCAGGTCGGCCGGTCGGTACGGGCCGAGGATGGCGTCGAGCCCCGCGAGGGTGCGGTCGATCGCGCCCGCCGTGCCGCTCGCATTCACGAACGCCCAGCCCAACCACTCGACGAGCGGGACGGACGCGAGCGTCCACGGCTCCGTCGGCCCCACCCCGCCCGGGGCATGGCGCACCGCGCCCTGCAGGTCGTACGTCCACCCGTGGTACGGGCACCGGACCGACGGCCGGCACGCCGACTCGCCCGAGGCCAGCAGCTCGTGGCCCCGATGGCTGCACACGTTGGCGAACGCCCGCAGGACGCCGTCGTCGCCCCGCACCACGAGCACGCCCTGCTCGGCGAGCTGCGCGCCCGCGTCGGCGACTTGGGCAGCCCGGCCCACACAGACCCATCGGCGCTCGAAGAGGTGCGACCGCTCCCACGCCAGCACCGCAGGATCGGTGTACGCGGCGACGGGCAGCATCGTCGCCTCGCCGAGCGGGCGCCGGGCGGCCTCGACCGCGTCGCGCGGCAGCGGGACCGCCGTCGCTGCGCTCACATCCGCCCCGCGTCGAGGGTCCTGCGCAGGAACTCCGAGGTCCGCACGTTCACCGGGGCGGTGAAGATCTGCTCGGGCGGGCCCTCCTCGATGATCTGACCCTTGTGGAGGTAGCAGACCTTGTTGGCGACGTCGCGCGCGAAGCCCATCTCGTGCGTCGCGACGATCATCGTCATGCCCGCGTCAGCGAGCTCGCGCATCATCGCCAGCACCTCGTTCACCAGCTCCGGGTCGAGCGCGCTGGTGATCTCGTCGAGGAGCATCAGCTTCGGCTGCATCGCGAGCGCGCGCACAATCGCCACTCGCTGCTGCTGACCGCCCGACAGGCGGTCCGGGTACTCCTCGGCCTTGTCGGTCATGCCGATCCGCTCGAGCAGCGGATGGGCACGGGCCTCCGCCTCGGCCTTCGACAGGTGCAGCACCTTGCGGGGCGCGAGCGTCACGTTGTCGAGCACGGTCATGTGCGGGAACAGGTTGAACGCCTGGAAGACGATGCCGACGTCGCGCCGGAGCCGGTTGAGCTTGATGTCGTCCTGGATGACCTTGCGGCCGTCGACGGTGATGCTGCCGCCGTTGAGCGGCTCGAGCCCGTTGATGCAGCGCAGCAACGTCGACTTCCCGGAGCCCGACGCGCCGATGAGGCACACGACCTCGTGCTCCTCGACGCCGAGGTCGATGCCGTCGAGGACGGTGTTGAAGCCGAAGCGCTTGGTGACACCGCGCACATCGACGAAGGCTGCGGTCGGGTCCGACGGCGTCATCCTCCACCCCCTTGGGTGCGCTCCTGGTCGCGCTTGACCAGGTAGTCGGCGACCCGCGTCATCGGGATCGTGATGACCAGGAAGCAGATGCCGACCCCCGTGACGGCCGACAGGTTGAAGTGGTTGCCCGAGTAGATCCGGGCGAGGTTGAACGCCTCGAGCACTCCCACGATGTTCAGGAGCGACGTGTCCTTCTGGAGGCCGATGAAGTCGTTCATGAGCGGCGGGATCACGCGACGGACGGCCTGCGGCACGACGACGTAGCGCAGCGACTGTCCTTGTGAGAGTCCCAAGCCACGAGCCGCCGCGCGCTGGCTCCAGTGCACGCTGTCGATGCCGGCGCGGTACACCTCCGCGACGTAGGCGCCGTACACGAGCACGAGGGCGAAGATGCCCAACACGACGACCTGGTCGAACTGGATCCCGAGGATGGTGAAGTCGATGTCCTCGGTCTCCTTGATGATCGGGAGCTGCGTCAATGGCAGGCCGAACACGACGAGGTAGATCGTCACGATCGCCGGAAGTCCCCGGAACACGTCCACGTACACAACCGACAGCCACCGCAACGGAGCGGCGGCCCGGCCGGGAAGCTGCCGGACGATCGCGACGACGAGCCCCCAGATGAGGACGAAGACCTCCGCGATCAGGAAGACCGCGACGTTGAGCTTGAATCCCTCGACGACCTCCGGGAACGACGCTTCGAGGTGCTCCGCGGAGAAGAACGTGTTGCCGACGTCGGTCAGGCCCTCGAGCGAGGCCCAGGTCGCGAGCCCGATGACGAGCAGGATCGAGAGCGCGATCGCCACCACCGAGACCCGCCGCGCCGTGCGGGCGCGCTCTTCGTCGGCGATCGGGCCGTCGATGTCGACGACCGCCGCCTCCGCGCGACGTCCGTACACCAGCGCAGCGATGCCCAACGGCAGCGCGAGGCAGAAGTACCCGAGGAAGCCGTTGCCCGCCTCGGAGGAGCGGATCGCGGCGAGCGCGGCGGCGAGCAGCACGAGCAGCACCACGCCGATCGCGAGCGCGAGCGCCCGGACCGTTCGTCGGCGGTTCCGTGCGTGGTCGGGGGCGTCGGTGACCGGTGCGGCGACCTCGTCCGGGCGCGCGAGGGGCCCGGCGCTCATGCCGGGCCCCTCGACCGTTCCCTCGTCCTCTGCCTACGGCTGCAGGTACGGCACCTTCTGCGGGTCCTGGCCGTACTGCGGCACGAGCCACGTGTCGCCGAGCTGCGACACCGTGCCGTCGGCGATCAGCGCCTTGAGCGCCTTGTTCACCGACTTCTTGAGCTTGGAGCCCTTCGGCATGATGCCGCCGTACTCCTCACCGGTCTTGAACTGCCCGACGACCTCGAACTCACCGTCGGACTCGTTGGCCTGGCCGAGCACGATCGACGTGTCGAGCAGCACCGCATCGACCTGGCCGGCCTGGAGCGCGGCGAAGGCCTGGGTCGTCTCCTGGTACGACCGCACCTTCTTGGTCGGCTTCACCTCTTTCTTGAGGTAGGTCTGCGCGGTGGTGGCAGTCTGCACACCCCACTGGATGTCCTTCAAGTTGGACTCGTCGACCGTCGTGCCCGCCTTCACCAGGATCCCCTGGTCGGACGAGAAGTAGGGAACGGTGAAGTCGACCACCTTGGCCCGCTCGGGCGTGATGGTCACCTGCGAGAGCGCGAGGTCGAAGCCCTTCGCCTTGCCGGCGACGAGCGCATCGAACGACACGTTCGAGTACTTCACACCGTCGTAGCCGAGCTGCTCGGCGATGTCGGCTGCGAGCTCGTACTCGAAGCCGCCGTCGAGGTCGGCAGGGGTGTCGCCGTTCCAGAAGCCAGGAGCCGGGAGGCTGGTGGCCACCTTGAGGTCGCCCTTGCCGCCCCCTGCCCCCGCCGGGACTGCGAACGCCCCGACGAGCCCGAGGGCGCAGAGCGCTACGAGAATCTTGCGCACGATGAACTCCTTGCTACCGGCGAGTAGATCCGGGGGAAACCTACTCCCGGTTCCGGAGCGGGCACAGGGCGAGAGGCACAGCCGTAACCTGCTCGTCATGGAGGCGGCGCTCACCCACTGGTCCGACGGCAAACCTTGGGCCGGGACGTCCGAGCGCACGGGCGAGGTCTTCGACCCCAGCACCGGCGAGGTCCGACGGACGGTGCCCCTGGCATCGGCGGCCGACGTCGACGTGATCGTGCAGGCCGCGGCCGAGGCGTTCGAGGAGTGGCGTGACGTCCCGATCGGGCGGCGGGCCCGCATCCTCTTCTCCTTCCGCGAGCTCGCCGAGCGCCACGTGCAGGACCTCGCGGCGGTCGTGTCGGCCGAGCACGGCAAGGTGCTCGCGGACGCTCGTGGCGAGGTAGCGCGCGGCCTCGAAGTGGTCGAGTTCGCGTGTGGTATCCCCCACCTGCTGAAGGGCGGGTACTCCGAGGACGTCTCGACCGACACCGATGTCCACTCCATCCGTCAGCCGCTCGGCGTCTGCGCGGGCATCACGCCGTTCAACTTCCCGGCGATGGTCCCGATGTGGATGTGGCCGGTGGCGATCGCGTGCGGGAACGCGTTCGTGCTGAAGCCGTCGGAGCGCGACCCGTCGGCGTCGATGCTCGTGGCCGAGTGGCTCGCCGAGGCCGGCTTGCCGGCGGGGGTCTTCAGCGTCGCGCACGGCGACAAGGAAGCCGTCGACGCGCTCCTCACCCACCCCGTGATCCGCGCGGTGAGCTTCGTCGGCTCCACCCCGATCGCGCGCACCGTCTACGAGACCGCGGCGACCAACGGCAAGCGCGTGCAGGCGCTCGGTGGCGCCAAGAACCACATGGTGGTCCTCCCCGACGCCGACCTCGAGGTCGCGGCCGACGCCGCGGTGAGCGCCGGATACGGCTCCGCGGGCGAGCGGTGCATGGCGATCTCGGTCGTCGTCGCGGTCGGTGACGTCGCGGATCCTCTCGTCGACGCGATCCGCGCCCGCACCGAGGCGATCGTGGTCGGTCCCGGCGACGACGCGGCCTCCGAGATGGGGCCGCTCGTCACCGCCGTCCACCGCGATCGCGTCGCGGGCTACGTCGACCGGGGCGTCGAGGAAGGCGCGACGCTCGTCGTCGACGGTCGATCGTGCGCCGTACCCGGCGACGGCTTCTTCCTCGGGCCGAGCCTGTTCGATCACGTGACGCCCGCGATGGACATCTACCGCGACGAGATCTTCGGCCCGGTGCTCACGGTCGTGCGAGTCCCGACCTACGACGACGCGGCGCGACTGCTGAGCGACAACCCGTACGCGAACGGCGCGGCCATCTTCACGCGCGACGGCGGTGCAGCCCGGCGCTTCGAGCGGGAGGTCGACGCAGGCATGGTGGGCGTCAACGTGCCCATCCCGGTGCCGATGGCGTACTACTCCTTCGGCGGGTGGAAGCAGAGCCTGTTCGGTGACACCCACGTCCACGGCACCGAAGGCGTGCACTTCTACACCCGCGGCAAGGTCGTGACCTCGCGCTGGCCCGACCCGGCCACCCGCGGGCCCGACCTCGGCTTCCCGACCACGTGAGCGACCCCGACGCCGTCGTCATCGGCACCGGGCCCAACGGCCTCGTCGCCGCCAACCTCCTCGCCGACGCGGGGTGGGACGTGCTCGTGCTCGAGGCCGAGGCCACGCCCGGCGGTGCCGTCCGCAGCGACGAGCTCGCCGCGCCGGGTGCGATCGCCGACGTCTGCAGCTCGTGCTACCCGCTCGGCATCGCGTCGCCCGTGCTGCGCGATCTCCGGCTCGAGGAGCACGGTCTGCGCTGGGCCCACGCGCCGCTGGCGCTCGCGCACCCGACGCCCGACGGCTGCGTGATCGTCGACCCTGCCGATCTCGACGCGACGACCGCGTCGATCGACGCCTACGCGCCCGGCGACGGCAAGGTCTGGGAGAAGCTCTACGGGCGCTGGCAGCGCGCCGGGCTGCCGATGCTCGACGCGCTGCTCGCGCCATTCCCCCCCGTCAAGAAGGCCGCGCACGCCGCCCGGAAGATCGGCGTGCGCGACATCGTCGGGTTCACGCGCATGTCCCTCTGGTCGCTCGACCGTGTCAGCCGCGAGTTCGACGGTGAAGGCGGCCGACTGCTGCTCGGCGGCAACATGGCGCACACCGACCTCTCGGTGTCGTCGGTGACCGGCGCGCTCTACGGCTGGCTGCTCGCCTCGCTCGCGCAGGACGTCGGCTTCCCGGTGGTGGAAGGTGGTGCCGGGCGTCTCGTCGACGCACTGATCGCACGCTACGTCGCGGCCGGCGGCTTGCTCCGGTACGGCTCGCGCGTGACGCGCATCGAGCTCGACGGCAAGCGCGCGGTAGGGGTCGTCCTCGAGGACGGGACCGCCATCCGCGCACAGCGTGCGGTCGTGGCGGACACCTCCGCGCCGTCGCTGTACCACGACCTCGTGGGCGACGAGCACCTGCAGCGCCGACACCGCCGCGCGCTCGACCGGTTCCGGTGGGACTACGCGACGGTCAAGGTCGACTGGGCGCTCGACGGCCCGATCCCGTGGACCGCGGAGGCCGCGCGCCCCGCCGGTGTCCTCCACCTCACCGATTCGACCGCCGACCTGCGGACCGCCGGCGATCAGCTGGCCGACGGGCTCGTGCCCGCGAGCCCGTTCGTCATCGTCGGGCAGACCTCGACCGCCGACCGCACGCGCGCCCCCGTGGGCACGGAGGTGGTGTGGGCGTACTCGCACGTCCCCCAGGCCGAGCACCTCACCGGCGATGCCGGCACCGACGGCATCACCGGGCGCTGGTCGGCGGGCGACGGCGACCGCTGCGCCGCTCGCAGCGAGGCCGAGAGCGAGCGGCGGGCGCCGGGCTTCCGCGCGCTGGTGCGGGCGCGGCACGTGCTCACGCCGATCGACCTCGAGGCCCTCGACGCCAACCTCGTGGGCGGGGCCGTCGGCGGTGGGACGTCGGCGCTCGGCCAGCAGCTCTTCCTGCGGCCGGTCCCGAGCCTGCACGGCGGGGCGCGCACCCCGTTCCGCGGCCTCTACCTCGCCTCGGCGGCGGCGCACCCGGGCGGCGGCGTGCACGGCGCCTGCGGCGCGAACGCGGCCCACGCCGCACTCAAGGGCGCCTAGCGAGGTCCACGGCGGGGCAGGACGGGGGCGGTACGGTCGTTGGCATGGCCCGGCCCTGCGCGCGACCGATGTGCAACGAGCCCGCGGTCGCCACCTTCAACTTCGACGGCCTGAAGCGCATCGTCTGGGTGTCCGTGCTCGACGAGGGCACCGGGCGCTCGGCCGGCGACCTCTGCCAGAAGCACGCCGACCGGATGCGGGCGCCGAAGCACTGGGAGCTCCACGACCTCCGCTCGGGCTCGCCCACGTCGGTCCACCCGCTGCCGGCGCGCGCCAAGGACGACGCGCCCACGCCCATGCTCGACCGCGCGTTCCGCGCGTCGAAGGCCGGGTGACCGACCGCCCTCCAGGGCGGTCCTCCGGTCGCGCTCGCTCCGACGCGCGCGCCCGCACCTTCCGTCGCCGTCGCCTCGCGGTCGCGGCCGGCGCGCTGGCCGTCGTCGTCCTGCCGGCGCTCGCGCTCACCTCGCTGCTCGACGGCGACGACGCCGAAGTGCCCGCGCCGCGCGTCACGCTGCCCGCGTTCGTCGACGGCGACGCCAAGCGCGCGCTCGAGCCCGCCTTCACCCGAGCGGCGGCGGCGAACCATCTCCCACCCGCACTGCTCATGGCGCTCGCGTGGCGCGAGTCCCGCTGGCGGGCCGAGGCGTACAACCCCGAGTCGGGCGCGACCGGCATCGGTCAGCTCCTGCCCGCGACGTCGACGTACGTCGCGCAGGAGCTGCTGCACGATCCCTCCCTCGATCCCACGAACGGGCCCCACAACATCCGGCTCACGGCCCGCTACCTCCGCGCGCTGATCGAGCGCTTCGACGGCGACACGCGGCTCGGCTTGGCGTCGTACCTCCAGGGCTCGACCTCGGTGGCGAACGACGGCGTGTCGGCGCAGACCGACGCGTACCTCGCCGACATCGAGGCCATCCGCGCCCGGTTCGCCGCGGCCCGGCGCGGCGATCCCGGTGACGGCGTCGACCCGCTTGGGTCATGATCGAGCGATGGACGACGTCGCCTGGCTCGACGCCACCGCGCAGGCCCAGCTCGTACGCGATGGTGAAGTCACCCCCGCCGAGCTCGTCGACGGCGCGATCGCGCGGATCGAGGCGCTCAACCCGACACTGAACGCGGTCATCTTCGATCGCCGCGAGCAGGCGCGGGCCGAGGCGGCCGATCCGGCGCTGCCGGATGGCCCGTTCCGCGGGGTGCCGTTCCTCCTGAAGGACTGCGTCGCACACTCGGCCGGCGATCCGTACCACTGCGGCATGCGCGTGCTGCGGGACGCGGGCTGGGTCGAGCCGAACGACACCTGGCTCGTCGAGCGGTTCCGCGCCGCCGGCTTCGTCATCGTGGGCAAGACCAACCTCCCGGAGCTCGCCACGACCGTCACCACCGAGCCACTCGCCTACGGCCCGACGCACAACCCGTGGAGCACCGACCACTCACCCGGCGGTTCGAGCGGTGGCGCCGGTGCAGCGGTCGCGTCGGGGATGGTGCCGGTGGCGCACGCCAACGACATGGGCGGATCGATCCGCATCCCCGCAGCGATGTGCGGGCTCGTCGGGCTCAAGCCGAGTCGCGCCCGCTCGACGCTCGGCCCTGACTTCGGCGAGTACTGGGGCTCGACGACCCACGAGCACGTGGTCACGCGCTCGGTCCGCGACACCGCCGCAGTGCTCGACGCGGTCACCGGGCCCGGCGTCGGCGACCCCTACACCGCGCCGCCACCCGCCCGACCGTTCCTCGAAGAGGTGGGCGCGGACCCCGGTCGCCTGCGCATCGGGTTCCGCACGACGCGCACGATGGGAGCGGGTGAGTCCCACGCCGACGGCGTCGCCACGGTCACCCAGACCGTCGCGCTCCTCGAGGCGATGGGGCACGTCGTCGAGCCCGCGCCGATGGATGCGCTCGACGACCCGCGGTTCGGTGAAGGCGCCAACGCGATGTTCGGCGTCTTCATCGCGCGCGAGATCGAACGCTGGAGCGAGCGGCTCGGGCGACCGATCGCGGACGACGAGATCGAGCCGTGGAACGCGATGCTCGCCCAGATCGGGCGGGCCACCTCCGCCACGGCCTACGTCCGCGGCTCCGAGCTCCTGCAGTCGTACGCGCGCCGCGTCGTCGGGTGGTGGGACGACGGCAACGACATCCTCGTGACCCCGATGGTCACTGGCCCGACCCCGCGGCTCGGCGAGCTCGGGCCGGACCAGGATCCGGGCGAGGTCATCGGTCGGCTCGGGCCGCTCACCAGCTTCACGATGCCGTTCAACGTCACCGGCCAGCCCGCGATCAGCCTCCCCTTGCACTGGGGTGCCGATGGCCTGCCGGTCGGAGTGCAGCTCGTCGCGGCGCCGTGGCGCGAAGACGTGCTCCTCCGGCTCGCGGCCGCGCTCGAAGCGGCTCGTCCGTGGGCCGATCGGAGACCGCCCGTCGCGGCGCCGTAGCCCGATCCGGCATGGCACCGGCGCCAGACGGCGTGCCATGCTTCCGCACTGCAGAGCGTGGCGGATCAGCCACTTGGGGTGGTACCGGGCAGCCATGGACAACGAAGGCACCGGCGCGCCGAGCGCGTCAGCGGTGCACGACGTCGCGACCGCGATGCTCGACGAAGGCGTGCTCGTCCTCGACGAGCACGGGGCCATCGTCGAGTGGAACGACGCGGCGGCACGCATCCTCGGCTTCGACGACGAGAGCCTCGCGGGTCAGACCACGCGTCACGGCCGCTGGGCCGCGATCCGGACCGACGGCTCCCCGCTCGCGCCCGATGACCATCCCGCCAACATCACCCTCCGCACCGGGCAGCCGGCCGAGGCGCTCATGGGCGTCCACCTCCGCGACGGCACGCGGCACTGGCTCCGGAGCCGGACCCGCCCGGTCCTCGCCCCCGACGGCACGACGCTCGCCGGCGCGGTCGCGGTGATCACCGACGTCACCGAGTCGCTGGCCGCGAGCGACCGCCTCACCGCGGTCGAGCGCATCGCCCGCGTCGCGAGCTGGACCTGGACGCTCAGCGACCAGCGCATCGAGTGGTCGTCGGAGCTCGACCGGATGTTCGGACTGGAGGACTCCGACGGCGGCATCAGCGTCTTCGACCTCGACGACTTCGTCCATCCCGACGACCTCGAGCACGTGCGCGCCGACCGCGACCAGGCGATCGCCGGCCACGAGCCCTTCGAGTTCGACAGCCGCATCGTCCGCCGCGACGGACGCATCCTCAACGTGGTCTCGCGCGGCGAGCCGGTGCACGATCCCGACGGCACGCTCATCGCCTACCGAGGCACCGTGCAGGACGTGACCGACGAACGGGAGCGCGAAGCAGAGCTGCGGCGGCGCGAGGAGCAGCTGCGTGCGCTCATCGACAACTCGCCCGACTCGATCGTGCGGATCGATCGCGACTTCCGTCACGTCGACCTGAACGAGGCCGTGCTCCGACAGGCCGGCGGCATCCCCGCCGAGCGCATCCTCGGTCGCCGGGTCGACGAGCTGAACTTCCCGGAGCCGCTCGAACGGCTCTGGATCAACGAGCTGACCGCGGTGTTCGAGACCGGGCAGCCGCGCACCTACGAGTACGAGATGCCCCTCCCCGGCGGTTCGCGCTGGTCC
>CAZKTS010000142.1:0-13101 GCA_964555735.1 uncultured Bifidobacteriaceae bacterium | reverse complement strand
TCCAGATGGGCACGGTTCCCCAGGAAGCCTGTCTCGAGACCATCCGCCAGTGGGGTGAGCACGTCATCCCGCACTTCCGCGCGAAGGACGGAGCCTGATCGTGGGCCGACTCGACGGCAAGGTCGCGATCATCACCGGCGCCGCCCGCGGGATGGGGGAGCGCGAGGCTCGCGCCTTCGCCGCCGAGGGCGCCCGCGTGGTGCTCACCGACGTGCGGACCGACGACGTCGAAGCGGTGGCTTCTTCGATCGGTGATCAGGTGTGCGCGTTGGCCCACGACGTGAGCGACGCCGACGCGTGGGCGGAGGTCGTGTCGACCGCGACCGACCGCTTCGGCGGCGTCGACATCCTCGTCAACAATGCCGGCATCCATCGGCTCGCACCGCTGGTCGAGGAGACCCGGGCCGACTTCGAGCGGGTGCTCGCGGTCAACCTCATCGGTCCGTTCCTCGGGATGCAGGCCGTCGTGGATCCGATGGTGGCGCGCGGCGGTGGCTCGATCGTGAACATCTCGTCCATGGCCGGCCTCAAGGGTCTGCCCGCGCACAGCGCCTACGCCGCGTCGAAGTTCGGCGTCGTGGGCCTCACCCAGACCGCGGCGATCGAGCTGGGGCCGCTCGGCATCCGGGTCAACTCGGTGCACCCAGGCCCGATCAACACCGACATGCTGCCGCCCGACCCGTCCGGCAACGACGCCGATCGCTTCGGCTTCCTCCCCCTCCAGCGGGCCGGTGAACCGGAGGAGGTCGCGGCGCTGGTGCTCTTCCTCGCGTCCGACGAGTCGTCCTTCATCACCGGCACCCAGCACCGCATCGACGGGGGCGGCACGTGATCGACCTCACCGACAAAGCGACCATCGTCACCGGGGCTGCGGGCGGCATCGGCGCCGTGACCGTGCGCACGCTCGCGGGGCTGGGTGCTCGCATCGTCGCCACGGACCTCCCCGGCACGCCGCTCGACGAGGTCGTCGCCGGGCTCACGGCCGACGGCCACACCGCGATCGCGGTGCCGGCCGACATCACCGACGAGGCCGATGTGCAGGCGCTCATCGCGGCGACCCTCGACGCCTACGGCCGGGTCGACGTGATCGACAACAACGCGGGTGCAACCAACTTCGCGGAGACCGACACGATCGTGACCGAGATGGATGCCGCGGTGTGGGACGAGGTGATGGCGATCAACGCTCGTGGCCCGATGCTCATGAGCAAGCACGCGATCCCGCACATGATCGAGCAGGGCGGCGGGTCGATCGTCAACATCTCGTCGGGGCTCGCCCTTGCGGGCGACGTGATCTGCGCGGCCTACGGGCCGGGCAAGGCGGCGCTGAACACCCTCACGAAGTACATCGCTTCCGTGTACGGGAAGCAGGGCGTGCGCTGCAATGCGATCCTCCCGGGCATCATCCTGACCGAGCGCGCCCGCACGACGCTCCCGCCGCCGGCGATGGAGGTCTTCCTCCAGCACGCGTGCTCGCCGCGCCTCGGTGAGCCCGAGGACATCGCGAACGCCGTCGCCTATCTCGCGTCCGACGCGGCCGCGTTCGTCAACGGCCAGCTGCTCTCGGTCGACGGTGGGCTGTACTCCCACCAACCGCACACGCCGCAGTTCTCGGCGCTGCTCGCCGAGATGGGCGCCGCCTGAGCGGACGTCTAGGAGGCGGTGGCGGCGTCGAGCGCCCGCCGCACGAGCACCCGAGCGAGGTGCTCGCGGAACTCGGGCGTGGCGTGCAGGTCCTGGCCGGGGTCGGTGCCCTCGGCCGCGAGCCCGGCGGCCTCCGCCGCGTCGGCACCCCCCGCGAGCGCAGCCTCGACGGCTGTCGCGCGCAACGGCGTGCTGCCCATGTTGACGAGGCCGACCCGGGTACCGGCGTCGGTGCGCACCGCGACCGCACCGACGATCGCCCAGTCCTGGGCGCGGCGGTTGAACTTCTCGTAGGCGAACCCGTTCGGCCCGGTCCTCGGCACCCGGATCTCGGTGAGCAGCTCGTCCGGGGCGAGCGCAGTCTCGAGGAAGCCCAGGAAGAAGTCGCTCGCCGGGACGACCCGCTGACCGGACGGTCCGACGACGACGAAGCTCGCGTCGAGCGCGAGCAGCACCGCGGGCAGGTCCGACGCCGGATCGCCGTGCGCGACCGAGCCGCCGATCGTGCCGCGGTGGCGGACCTGGTTGTCGCCGACCTCAGCGGTGACGGCGCGCAGCACACCGCACGAGGCACCGAGCAGCTCGCTGGTCTCGACGTCGCGATGCCGCGTCAGCGCACCGATCGCGACGTGGTCGCCCTGGTCCTCGATGTACGAGAGCTCGCGCACGCGACCGGCGTCGACGAGGACGGTCGGCGTCGCCAGCCGGAGCTTCATGAGCGGGAGGAGCGACATGCCGCCGGCGAGGACCTTGGCCTCGTCGCCGTGTTGGGCCAGCGCGGCGACAACCGCGTCGGCGGAGTCGGCGCGCAGGTACTCGAACGGCGCCGGGTTCACGAGCGCGTCCCCGCTGCGGCCAGGACGGCCGCCACGATGTTGTGGTAGCCGGTGCAGCGGCAGAGGTTGCCCTCCAGTCCGAGACGCACCTGCTCCTCGGTCGGGTTCGGCACCTCCTCGAGGAGCGAGACCGCGGCGAGCACCATGCCCGCGGTGCAGTAGCCGCATTGCAGCGCGTGTGCCTCGGTGAACGCGGCCTGCACTCGGTGCGGGGCGTCCTCGCTGCCCAGCCCCTCGATCGTGATGACGGTGGAGCCGTCGGCCTGGGCGGCGAGCATCGTGCACGACTTCACCGACTCACCGTCGACGAGGACGGTGCACGCGCCGCACGACGACGTGTCGCAGCCGACCTTCGTGCCGGTGAGGCCGCACTGGTCGCGCAGGAGCTGCACGAGGAGGGTGCGGGCCTCGACGTCGTGACGCTGCTCGGCGCCGTTCACGTCGAGGGCCACGGTGACGGTGCCGTTCATGCACTGCTCCCGGTCGGCGTCGGAGAGGTAGAGCCGGCGCGGCCCCCGTTGGACCCGCCGGCCTTCGGCGGTCCGCCGAGGTAGCTCAGCGCGAGCTCCTGCTCGTCGAGCTGGTCGCGCGGTCCGATCCACCCGAGGCGACCGAGGGTCATGAAGGCCACCGCGTCGGCCACCTGCATCACCTCGTGCGCCTTCTCCTCGACGAGCAGGATGGTGGAGCCCTGTGCCTTGAGGTCGAGGATCGCCCGCATCACCTCCTCGGCGGCCAGGGGCGCCAGGCCGAGGGTCGGCTCGTCGGCGATGAACACCGTTGGCGGCCGCACGAGCGCCGGTGCCAGGCTCAGCATCTGCTGCTCGCCACCGGAGAGCAGGCCCGCCGGCTGGCTCTTGCGTTCGCCGAGACGCGGGAAGCGCTCGTAGGCCTTCGCCCGCTCCTCGTCGGAGCGGAGCAGCACCTCGAGATTCTCGGCGACGGTGAGCGCGGGAAAGATCCCGCGAGCCTCGGGTGCGAGCATCACGCCCGCGCGAGCCCGCTGGTAGGAGCTGTCCGCGGTGATGTCCTTGCCGTCGACGACGACGCTGCCGCGCGTCGGCTCGACCAGCCCGGCCACCACGGCGCAGAGCGTCGACTTCCCGGCACCGTTCGCGCCGAGCAGGGCCACGATCGAGCCGCGCGGGAGCGAGAGGTCGATGCCGTGCAGCACCTCGACGTCGCCGTAGCCGGCGACGATGCCGGTGAGCTCCAGCGCCTTGTCCTCGCCTTCGCCCCAACCCCCGGCCACGACCGTGGTCGTGGTCTCGGGTTCGTGGGTCTGGCCCGACGCGTCGGTGTGGAGCGCGACCTCGGCCGCGTCGATGTCGGCGAGGCGCTTCTTGCGCCGGCGCTCGAGCTGCTGGTGCCCGACGAGCGCGAAGAGCCCGTCGGGGTTCTTCGCCAGGTTGATGGCTCCGAGACCGAACATGATCGCCAGGAACTGGCTCGATTCGGTGAGCTGGTCGAACCAGTCCGGCATGAAGCTCCAGCCCGCGATCCACGCAAGGATCGGGGTGGTCGCGGTGACCGCGAGGCCGCCGAGCAGCGCGCCGCCAGGACGGCGGATGCCGAACGTGACCACGATGGCCAGCCAGAGCAGGCCCGCGATCGGGGTGGCGGTGCTGTTGGCGAAGCTCCCGTTGGTCATGCCGAGCATGGCGCCACCGAAGCCTGCGATCGCGGCGGAGAACGCGAACAGCGCGATCTCGGACCGGGCGGGCCGCACACCTGAGGTGCGGGCCGCGACCTTCGAGCTCCGCAGCGCGAGGACGGCACGGCCCGATGCCGAGCGCTCCAGGTTGTGGATCACGAGAGTGAGCAGCCCGAAGATCACCAGCAGGCCGCACACCTGCGTCTTCGGGTCGGCGAAGTCGAGGGTGGTGAACCCGAGATCGAGCGTCGGGAACGGGAAGAGCCAACCGATCGAGCCGTTGCTGATGTCCTCGGTCTGGAACACCGTGAGGTCGAGCGCGAGCGCGAGCGCCAACGAGGCGAGCGCGAGCGCGAGGACGCCGAGCCGTCGCACCGACACCGCGATCAGCGCGCCGAGCAACGCGGCGACGAGGGCACCCATGAGGGCCGCGACGGCGAAGTTGATGCGGCCGTTCGACGCGAAGAACGGGATGTCGACGTCCCAGTCGTTGTTCAGCGCCCAGCCCGCCATGAAGCCACCGGCGGTCACGAAGGACGCCTGGGCCAGGCTCACCATGCCGCCGAGGCCGGTGACGACCGTGAACGACAGGAACACGATTGAGAACGCGAGGCCCGGTGCGATGACGGCGAACGCCTCGAACTGGTCGGCCTGCGCCCACTCCCAGGGGAACCACTGGAGCGTGAACCCGACGAGCAGGAAGATCCCGATCGCCCAGGGCAGCAGGCGACGCCACGTGGGCAGGCCCTCCCGGTGGTCTGGTGCCGGCTTGTCCTCGGCGACCGTGCGCGCCTCGGCCACGTGCTTGCGACCGATGACGAGCAGCAGCACGACCGTGAGGATGAACGGGATCGACGCCCGGAGACCGGCGAGGTCGGCGATCTCGGACGGCAGGAAGTCGTCGCCGTAGCCGTAGAGCAGGTTCTGGCCGATCCCGAGGAGCAGACCGCCCGCGAACGCGATCGGGATCGACCGGAGTCCCCCGAGCGCGACCGCGGCCAGCGATCCGAGCACGATGAGCGTGAAGGCCGAGTCGCTCAGCTGGAAGAGCGGCGCGATGAGGATGCCCCCGAGCCCGGCCAGGATCATCGTGAGCACCCACGCCGCGGATGACGTGCGAGCCGAGTTGACGCCGCGCAGGCCGGCGAGGTCGTCGCGGTCGACGACCGCGCGCATCTCCAGGCCGAGCCGGGTCTTGCGGAGGATGAACCAGAGCGCGAACGCGGCGATGGCCGCGGCGACGAAGACCACGACCTGGTCGGTGTTCAGCAGGACGCCGTCACCCAGCCAGTCGAGGTGCCACACCTCGCGCGGGAAGGGCCCGAGCCCGCGGACCGCCCCGCCGCCGGTGCCGGTGCCGGTGTTGGTCGGCAGGCCGAGGTCGGCGATCGTGTTGCCGACCGTGTCGACGAGCCAGATCGCCATCGCGGGGAGCGCGATGAGCAGACCGATCGTGCCGACGATGCGCGCGTACACCGGGGCGGTGGCCAGGCGGCGCAGCAGGATGCGGTCGAGCGCGAGACCGAGCAGCGGTGCGAAGACGAACACCGAGAGGATGAACGCGAGCCAGACCGGGACGCCCTGGCCGAAGTTCAGTTGGTAGAAGAAGTACGCGGTCACGAACGCGACGGCGCCGTGCGCAAAGTTGAACATGCCGGACGTCTGGTACGTGAGCACCAGCCCGGCGGCCATCACGGCGTAGATCCCGCCGGAGACCGCGCCCGAGAGGAAGAGGTTGATGAACTTGTCCACGGGCGACCTCTGACGAGCTCGTCGAACGTCGACGAGAGGGTGGATGGGACCTGGATGGAAAAGGTGCGGGGGCGGCCGGACGAGTGTCCGACCGCCCCCGCGAAGAGCCGTCCCTTCAGCCGCCTACTTGGCGGGGTACGGGTAGGCCTTGGCGCAGAAGTACGGAACGCTCACGTCGTACCCGGTGCCGTTGCTCGTGACCAACGTCCCGCAGGGCGAGGGTCGCGGCTTGTCACCGAGCGGCGTCGGACCGACGAGGCCCTTCTGCTTGTAGGTCAGCTTGTTCGCTGCCTTCTGGAAGTTCTCGATGGTCAGGTTCTTGCCCGTCTTCTTGAGGGCCTGGATGAACATGTCCGCCGAGAGCCAACCCGCGGCCGAGAGCACGCTCTTCGGCGCGCCGGCGGCGTCGAGGTCGTCCACCATCGTCTGGACGGCGGGGACGTCGGGTGCGGTCTCGAACGCACCGAACTGCACGTACACGCTGCCCGTGTCCGACGGCGCGGCGAGCTGCTGGTCGTACGTCTGGGTGTTCAGGATCGGACCCTCGAAGCCCGCGTCGCGCAGACCCTGGAGCAGACCGAGCGTCGCCGGGATGCCGGCGAGGAACAGCTCGACCATGTCGGGCGGGCCACCCTTGTTGCTGGTCATGATGTCCTGCACGAACGGGGTGAAGTCGCCGACGGTCGCCGGGGGAGCCGGGATGGTGGCCTCGTTGTACGTGACCTTGATCCCCATGCTCTTGGCGGCCGACGCCTGCGTCTCGTTGCCCGTGCGGGCGGCGTCAGTGTCCTCCGCGATGAAGGCGACGGTCAGGCCCTTGGTGGGCTTGTCCATCATCTTGGCCATCGCGGTCATGCCGAAGCCGTCGCTGTACTGCGGGTCGCTACCGCCACCCACACAGCCGGACCACCCGTAGGCGTACTCGTGGTCGCAGAACGAGGCGTCGATGCCCCAGCCGAGGAACGGCACCTTCTGCTGCTCGAGGAAGTCCGCACCACCGAGGACGATCGTCGCGGTCGGGACCACGGCGAACACCTCTTCCTGGGTGACGAGGCGACGAGCCTCCTGGATGTTCGTGTTCGGGTCGAAGTTGTCGTCGGCCGCCTTGATCATGTCGATCTTGCGTCCGAAGACACCACCGGCGTCGTTCTCACGGTCGAAGCGAGCCTGGGCCCCGGCCTCGGCGTCACCGAAGAACTGGGCACTGAGCAGGCCGCCGACCTTGATGGAGTCGTCGGTGACACCACGAGTGTCGCTGCCGGCGCCCGCCGGGCCGGCGAGCCCCGCGGATGCCAACCCCGCGGCGAGCATCACGGAGATGCCCACCGCGAACAAACTCTTCCGTCGCTTCACATGTCCCCCTTGCGTGCGGTTGCACTGTTGGTTTGCTTGTCGTTGGTCTGGCTGTTGTCCGAGCTGTCACCGAGGTAGGCAGCTCTGACCGTCGGATCCGAGCGGATCGCCTCAGGCGCTCCGACGGCCAACACCTTCCCGAGGTCGAGGACGACGACCCGGTCGCACTGCTCCATCACGAAGCCGATGTCGTGCTCGACGAGCACGACGGCGCACTCGGCCCCGCGGATCTCGCCGATGCGCTCGCCCAGGCGCGCGGCTTCGGACTCGTCGAGGCCCGACGTGGGCTCGTCGAGCAGCAGCAGCGTCGGCTGGTCGACGAGCGCACGGGCGAGCTCGACCATGCGGGCCAGCCCGATCGGCAGCGAGCCGGCCGCGTCCTTGCGCACCGCGGTGAGCCCGCACTGCTCGAGCACCTCGTCGACGCGCTCACGTCGGGCGCGCTCACGGTGGCGGCGCGTCGGGAAGGCAACGAGGTCGGCGAGCATGCCGCCCCCACCTCCACGCCAGTCGAGCGCGGTGAGGACGTTGTCCTCGACGCTCAGCCACCCGAAGGTCTGGACGCGCTGGAACGTCCGGCGGACGCCGTTGCGGGCGCGCCGCGAGGCGGTCCAGGTCGTGACGTCGGTGCCGCAGAGCCGGACGCGGCCGCCGTCGGGACTGCGCACACCGGAGATGACGTCGAAGAGCGTGGTCTTGCCGGCGCCGTTGGGGCCGATGAGCCCGCACACCTCGCCCGGCTCGACCGAGAACGAGACTCCCTCGAGGGCGCGGACCCCGCCGAAGCGGACGCTCACCTCGGTGAGGGCGAGGACCGAGCCCGGCGTGGCGACAGCAGGCGCGGCTGAGGTCGTCTCGGTCTCGATCGCCACTCGTCCCCCCGTCGAGCCGGCCCGTTGCGGGCTCGCCTCCGCACTTTCCTCACGGGTGTCGAACTACCGACACTCGCGTCGCTTACCTTGGTACAGCCGAAACCAGAAATCAAGGTGTTGACACAAATTGTCGTCCCCCGTACCGTCCCGCCCGCTCTCGGGCCGTCGGCTTGGGGGCGGGACCGTACCGGGTCCGCTGCCGCAGGGGGTGTCGCGCCATGACGTATCGAGTCGTGCACTGGGGGACCGGGAACACCGGCCGACTGGCCGTCCGGGGGATCGTCGGTCACCCCGACCTCGAGCTGGTGGGCTGCTACGTCCACAACCCCGACAAGGTCGGTCAGGACGCCGGCACGCTCGCCGGCATCGACCCGATCGGCGTCGCGGCGACCAACGACGTCGACGCGCTCCTCGCGCTGAACGCCGACTGCCTGTCCTACATGGGCGACGGTGTCGGCCCGCGAGGCCCCGAAGCGGTCCGCGAGATGGCACGGTTCCTCGAGGCCGGCGTGGACGTGGTCTCCACGTCGATCAACGCGCTCGTGTACCCCAAGACCGCGCCTCCAGAGCTGCTGGACCCGATCGCCGCCGCCTCGGCGGCGGGCGGCTCGACGTTCTTCGACAACGGTGCCGACCCCGGCTTCGGGAGCGACCTCCTCCCGCTCACGCTCCTGTCCCTCATGGACGACGTCGACTCCGTGCGGGTCCAGGAGATCGTCAACTACGGCCACTACGACGCCGAGTTCGTGATGCGCGACCTCTTCGGCTTCGGGAAGCCGCTCGACTACGAGGCGCCCCTGTTCCTCGGGGGCGACCTGACGCTGTGGTGGGGAGGCGTGATCACGCTGCTCGCCGACGCGATGGGGATCACCCTCGACGAGATCCGCGAGGACCACGAGGTCGCCGCGGTCGACCAGGACGTCCAGACCGCGTTCGGGGTGGTCGAGGCGGGAACGGTCGGCGGCATCCGCTTCGAGGTGCAGGGCATCGTCGACGGCAACGCGGTGATCGTCGTGGAGCACGACACGCGCATCCACCCCGACGCCGCGCCGGACTGGCCCGCGTGCCACGGCGGTGACAACTGCTACAAGGTCATCGTCGAGGGGCGGCCGAAGTTCACGTTGGAGCTCGCCATGGAGGACGAGCACGGCGGGGACGGTGGCCTCATCGCGTGCGCGATGCGCCTGGTCAACGCGATCCCGTTCGTGTGCGACGCCCCGGCCGGCCTCCTCTCGACCCTCGACCTCCCGATGATCTTCGGCAGGAACATCCGGCTCCGGGGTTGACGGTCGGGGCCGGAGCCGGCCCGCGGAGGGGACCCGGATCGGCCCCGCTTGACAAGCCTACGGTGCCGTAGGATTATCTACGCCGACGACGAAGCCCGGCGGAGGGCCGTCACTGACCAGGCGAGGGGGACGGATGGCGCGGCTGCTCGCGGCCGGTGAGCGGCTCTACCCGCCGGAGCTCGCCGATCAGTACCGCGCCGCGGGGCTGTGGTCCGAGCACACCACCGGCGAGGAGATCCACGCGATCGCCCAGCGGTTCCCCGACCGCGTCGCGGTTGCGAGCCTCTCCGACCAGCTCACGTACGCCCAGCTGGACGAGCAGACCGACCGCTTCGCCGCCGCGCTGCTCGACCTCGGGCTCGAGCCGCAGGACCCCGTCGTGTTCCAGATGGGGAACGAGCTCGAGACCGTCGTCGCCTGGTACGGCACGCTCAAGGCCGGCTTGGTGCCGATCGCCAGCCTGCCGAACCACGGCGCGTACGAGATCGGTCACATCGCCGACTTCACCGGCGCGCGGGCCCACATCGTGCAGGCCGACTACCGCACGTACGACCTTCCCGCGCTCGGCCGCAAGCTGCGCGGCGCGCACGAATCGCTCGAGGTGCTGATCGTCGCGAGGGGCGACGCGGGCGACGCCCACTCGTTCGAGGCAATGCTCGCGAGCGTCGATCCGATCGAGGCGCGCGCCCGCATCGACGCGTTGCAGGGCACCATCGATCCCGAGTCGATCGCGCTGTTCCAGCTCTCCGGTGGCACCACCGGCGTCCCGAAGGTGATCCCGCACTCCCATGCGAGCTACGTCGGCGGCACGCACGCGTGGGCGGGTCACTGGGGATGGGACGAGACCATCGTCACGCTCCACACCTGGCCGATCCTGCACAACGCCGGGCTCTTCACCGCGCTCCAGTCGGCGCTCGCGGTCGGCGGTCGCTGCGTGATCTCGTCGTCCCAGGACCCCGAGGTGGTGCTCGGCCTCATCGAGCAGCACCGGGTCAACGTCCTGACCGTCTCGCCGCCGCTCATCGCCGCGGTCACGAGCGTCGACGACGCCGACCGGTTCGACACCTCGTCGGTGACGCACCTGTACGGGCCGAACGACGAGGCGATGATGGCTGCGGCCGAAGCCGCGCTCGGTGGCGAGGCGCGGGGTCAGTTCGGGATGGGCGAGGGCGCCTTCCTTGCGTGCGCGGTCGGCGCCGGCGTCGACGCCCGCCACGGCACGTCGGGCGCGTCGTTGAACCCCGAGACGAAGGTGCGCGTGCTCGACCCCGACAGTGAGCGCGAGCTCCCGGTGGGGGAGGTCGGCGAGCTCGTCCTCCAGGGTCCGTACGTGGTGCGCGCCTACTTCCGCGCCCCGGAGGTGAACGCGCGGACCTTCACGAGCGACGGCTTCCTCCGCACCGGCGACCTCGCCATGGCCGTCGACATCGACGGCGTGCCGCACTACCGCGTCGTCGGCCGGATCAAGGACAACGTCGTCCGCGGCGGCGAGAAGTTCATGGCGACCGAGCTCGAGTCGCTCCTCATCACGCACCCGGCGATCGCCCACGCCGCCGTCGTCGGCATGCCCGACGAGCGGCTGGGCGAGCGCGTCTGCGCGTTCGTCGTGCCCTCCGGCGAGGCCGACGTCCCTGACGTGCCCGAGCTCGCGGGGTGGTTGGGAGACCTCGGGGTGGCCAAGTTCAAGTGGCCGGAGCGGATCGAGGTGATCGACGCGCTGCCCGTGACCGCGGTGGGCAAGGTCAACAAGCCGCGCCTGCGCGACGACATCACCGCGCGGCTGGAAGCCGAGTCCGTGACGACGGGAGAGAGCTCATGAGCGGACCCGCAGAGCACATGGTCCGGGGTGTCGACCACACCGCGTTCGTCACCTTCGATCCCGCCGAGACGGTGCGGTTTTACCGCGACATCCTCGGGTTCCCGTTGTGCGCGTCGGTCTGCGCGACCGGGTGGGGCCCCGCGCCGGACTTCGTGCACTTCTTCTTCGACATCGGCAACGGCGACCAGCTCGCGTTCTTCTACTACTTCGGCCACGCGCCCTACGAGGACGTGGCGATCCCCGAGCTCCTCAAGAGCGCCCGTCACCTCGCGCTCAACGTCGAGACGCTGGAGCACCTCGACGAGTACGAGCGTCGCCTGACCGAGGGCGGCTACGCGCCGTACATGCGCGTGATGCACGAGACCATCGAGTCGATCTACGTCACCGACCCCAACGGGCTCAACTTCGAGATCACCCGTCCGCTGCGCGAGATGAGCGAGGTCGACAGCACCGACGCAGAGCTCACCATCGGCGCGTTGCTCGACGTCCTCGCCGAGGACGGGGAGCCGACGCTGCACAAGGTCTGGGAGGCGAAGGCCCGCCGCATCACGGCCCTCGCCGATGCCGGACCGGCCGCGAGCGGGCAGGCATCGTGACCGCCATCTTCGTCCTCGACGTCGACGAGTTCCGTCCGGTGATCGATGCCGCGAGCAAGCGCCAGCCGGTCGACGTCCGCCGCGTCGGCGCGTACGCGGAGCTCCGCGCCGACGGTCCGATCGAGATCGACCGCAAGGAGTCGGGTGTCCGGCACGCGGTCTGGTACAGCGTCCTCGCCGGTGTGGCCGACGGACGGGTCGAGCGCTTCGACAAGGAGATGCTGCGGGTGGTGCCGGCATGAGCGACCGAGAGCAGGACAAGGCGAAGCAGGAGAAGGCCAAGGAGGGCGGCCTCGGCGCGGGTCGCCACATCGAGGTGGGTGCGCTGCCCGACCACGCGGTCACGACGCTGCAGTCGCTGACCACGAGCGACAAGGCCGCGACCAACGGGGTGCTGTTCACGGTGCCGGGCGCGACCACCGTCGTGTCGGTCATGCACCCTCGCCTCGACACCTCCCGCCACTACCTCATCCCGTACTTCCTGTCCGCCGGGTTCGCGGTCTGGTCGCAGTCGTCGCGCAACGTCGGCAACGACCTCACCCTCGTCCACGAGCAGGCGATCCTCGACGTCGCTGCGGGCGTGAGCTTCCTGCGGGACGCGTTCGACCACGTCGTGGTCTTCGGCAACTCCGGCGGGTCCGGGCTCTACGCCTACTACCTCCAGCAGGCGAGCCGCGCACCCGGCGACCGCATCGCGACGACGCCCGCGGGCGCGCCGAGCGGGCTGCCCGATGCCGAGATGCCGATGCCCGACGCGGCGATGTTCCTCGCCCCGCATCCGGGGCAGGGTGAGCTGCTCCTCGGCTGCATCGACGCGTCGGTGGCGGACGAGGACGACCCGCGCTCGATCGTCCCAGAGCTCGACCTGTACTCCCCCGACAACGGCTTCGCCGAGCCGCCGGAGAGCTCCTCGTACTCGAGCGAGTTCCTCGAGCGCTACCGGGCCGCGCAGCGCGCCCGCGTCGAACGGATCGACGAGAAGGCGCGCGCCTACGTCGCCGAGCGCGACGAGTGGAAGGCGAAGTTCGCTGAGAGCGGGGACATCCGCGACCGCCGGGCGAGCCTCGCGCCGCGCATCATCACCGTGTACCGCACCGACGCGGACCCTCGAACCGTCGACCTGTCGCTCGATCCGTCGGAGCGGCCGTACGGCTCGGTGTTCGGCCGGCGGCCCGACGTCATCAACGCCGGCCTGGCCGGGTTCGGGCGGCTCACCACGCCGGACGCCTGGCTCTCCACGTGGTCGGGCCTGAACTCGAACGCGAGCTTCCGCAAGTGCGCGCCGGAGATCA
>CAZKTS010000141.1:0-17474 GCA_964555735.1 uncultured Bifidobacteriaceae bacterium | reverse complement strand
CGCCGTCACCGACGCCACCGAGCGCATGGACCGGTTCGACTTCTCGGGCGCGTTCGAGGCGGTCTGGGGGCTGATCCGCGACGCGAACGCCTACATCGAGGACTCCGAGCCGTGGAAGCTCAACAAGGCGGGCGAGTCCGATGCCGTCGCCGCGGTGCTCGGCGACTGCCTGGAGGCGCTGCGGATCGTCGCGCTCCTCGCGTCGCCGGTGATCCCGCGCGCCGCGGCCGAGCTCTGGCGCCGCCTCGGCCTCGACGGCGCGCCCGAGGACCAGCGCCTCCCCGACGGCGCGGCGTGGGGCCTCGGCCCCGCGGGCACGCCCCTCGAGAAGGGCGCCCCCCTCTTCCCCCGCATCGAGGCCGAGTGATGCCAACCGCACGTTTGGTCATTCGATGTCGCCAGGGCGACATCGGATGACCAAACAAGATCTTGACCGGGGTCCGGAGCTCACCTGGGTGGATTCGCACTGCCACGTGCAGATGGCGTCGGACGGGGCCGCGGCGGTGCTGGAGAGGGCGCGGGCGGCGGGGGTCGTCGGGATGGTCGTGGTCGGCACCGATCTCGCGAGCTCGCGCGAAGCCGTCGCGCTGGCCCGTGAGCACGCCGATGTGCGCGCGACGGTCGGGCTGCATCCGCACGACGCGTCGCGACTCGACGACGAGTGGCCTGAGCTCGAAGCGCTCGCGTCGGATCCGGTCGTCGTCGCGGTGGGGGAGGCCGGGTTCGACTACCACTACCTCCACTCCCCGGCCGATGCGCAGGACGCCGCGTTCCGCGCGCAGATCCGGCTCGCGCACGCGCTCGACCGGACGCTGGTGATCCACTCCCGGGAGGCGTGGGACGACACCTTCCGTGTCCTCGCCGACGAGACGCCACCACCGCGCACCGTCTTCCACTGCTTCACGGGTGGGCCGACCGAGGCGGCGCGCGCGCTCGAGCTCGGCACCCACCTCTCGTTCAGCGGCATCGTCTCGTTCAAGGCGGCCGACGACCTGCGCGCCGCGGCGGCGAGCTGTCCGCTCGACCGCATGCTCGTCGAGACCGATGCGCCGTACCTCGCCCCGGTCCCGCACCGCGGCGCCGAGAACGAGCCCGCGTTCGTCACCGCGGTCGGCGCCGCCCTCGCCGCGGCCACCGGCCGGTCCGAGGCCGAGGTCGCCACCGCCACCGCGGCCACCGCCACCCGGCTCCTGGGCCCGTTCGGGGGCCACTGAGGGCGTCCCCGACGCCACCAGCGGTCGCAGGGGCCCCTGCTACCGTTCTGTCTTCACCCAGCAGGACTCGGGTGCCTCGTCGCGGGCCCCCGAAGCCGGAGCCGGCCCCGACCCGACGCAGGCCCCACCGGCGACCATCCCCAGGAGGCGGAGCCGATTCCCGAGCGCGAAGGCTCTCGCAGTGGTCGGTTCGTCCACCGCCATCTCCGTCGCACGCGCCCGTCGAGCGCGCACGCGGACGCCGTTCGGGAGTCGCCCGCGCGCGCCGAGCCGCACGACGCGACCGCCTGGCTCCCGCTCCCGTTCCCGGAGTTCCTGACGCCGGTCGACGAGCTCATGGCGCCCGACGCCGCGCCGCCCGACGGCACCCCGCCCCCGCCACCCCAGGACCTCGCGCCGCCGGCCACCCCGGCGAGCCCCGCGCGTGCCGAGCCGCACGACGCGACGGCCTGGCTCCCGCTCCCCGACTTCGAGGAGCTGCCCAGCATCCATGAGCTGCTCACGCCGGATCCCGGCGTCGAGGCACCGCCGCCGCGCGACATCCCGGTCCAGCCCTCGCCGGCGCGCGCCGAGCCGCACGACGCGACCGCGTGGCTGCCGCTTCCCGAGGTCGACGCCCTCCCCGAGGTCGAGCCCGTCGTCGAGCCGACCGACGGCGACGGTGGGGGCGGCCGTCGTGGCCGAGGCCGCGCCCGGCGCCACCGCACCCAACGGCGCGGCTTCCACGTCCCGTGGCGCGCGCTCGGCGCCTTCGTGCTCGTGCTCGGGCTCGCCGGCGCGACCTACTGGGCGGGCTCGGCCGCGCTCGACCCCGGCGCTGACGTCGCCATCCGCGTCGACGGCCGGGTCATCAACGCCGAGACCGGCGTCTCGACGGTCGGCTCGCTGCTCGAGGAGAAGAAGGTCGTGCTCGGCGAGCACGACAAGGTCGTCCCCGGCCCGAGCGCGCCGATCGAGAACGACATGACCGTGCGCGTGCTGCGCGCGTTCCCGATCACCCTCGACGTCGACGGCGAGATCGCCCAGGCCTTCACCACCACCACCGACCCGAAGGACTTCCTCCGGGAGCTCGGGCTCGGCAAGCGGGTCGGCTACCTGACCCGACCGGACGAGATCACCGAGGGCATGGCGGTGGCGGTGCGCACCCGCCACACGGGCACGCTCACCGTCGACGGCCAGGTCGTCGAGTTCGATGCGCCCGCGGCAACGATCGGCGAGCTCCTCGCCAAGTACCAGGTGGTGCTCCAGCCCAACGACTTCGCGACGCCCCAGACCGACGCCGGGCTCGAGGAGCCGCTCGTCGACGGCATCATCGTCGGCGTCACCCGCCAGCTCACCGAGACCGACGCGGTGGTCGAGCCCTACGTCCTGCCACCCGAGCGTCGACCCGACCCCAACATGGACGTCACCGCCGAGGATCGCTTCGAGCCGGGCGCGCCGGGCTTCCAGACGGTCACCTACGCGATCACGCGCAACAACGGCTACGAGGTCGCGCGCGCACCGATCTCGGCCGTGCCGGTCGTCGGCCAAGAAGCACGGCCGGACGTCACGTACTTCGGCACCGCGTACAACGGGCTCTGGGACAAGATGGCGCGCTGCGAGACCGGCGGGAACTGGTCGGCATCGGGCCAGAAGTACCAGGGTGGGCTCGGGATCTTCTGGCAGAACTGGAACCACTACGGCGGTCTGAAGTTCGCGCCGACCGCGGGGCAGGCCACGAAGCTCGAGCAGATCATCGTGGCCGAGCGGATCCGGGCCGAGCACGGCTGGCGCGCCTGGGGCTGCGCGAAGGAGATCGGGCTGTGATCGGCACTTCGTGCCGGCCCCTGGGGTGAACGTTTCCTGTCGCCGTGGCGGGCACGGCTACGTTGCCCGCCCGTGTCCGTGCTGACCCCCACCGACGTGCGCACCCTGCTGGCCGACCACCAGGTGCGCCCGAGCCGCGCGCTGGGGCAGAACTTCCTCGCCGACCCGAACACCGCGCGCCGCGTCGTGCGCCTCGCCGACGTGCAACTGGGTGACCACGTCCTCGAGATCGGTCCGGGTCTGGGCTCGTTGACCCTCGCGCTGGTCGAGGCCGGCGCCCGCGTGCTCGCGCTCGAGCTCGACCGCCACGTGCTCCCGGTGCTCGAGCTCGTGCTCGACGGCGCTCCCGGCGTCACGATCGAGCAGGCCGACGCCCGCACCTTCGACTACGGCGGGCGCCTCGGCGAGGGTCGCTGGGTCTGCGTCTCCAACCTGCCGTACAACGTCGCCACGCCCGTCGTGCTCCACCTCCTGGAGGCGGCGCCCCAGGTGGATCGCTTGCTGGTCATGGTCCAGCGGGAGGCCGGGGAGCGCCTTGCGGCCGGCCCCGGCTCCCGGACCTACGGTGCAGTCTCGGTGAAGGTCTCCTACTACGCAGAGGCGGCGGTGGTCGCCCGGGTCCCGGCGTCGGTGTTCGTGCCGCGCCCCAACGTCGAGTCGGTGCTCGTGCGCATCGACCGGCGCCCCGCGCCGCCCGTCGACGTACCGTCGGCCGACGAGCTCTTCACGCTCGTGCGGGCCGGCTTCTCCACCCGCCGCAAGATGCTCCGCAGCGCGCTGCGCCCGCTGCTCGGTGAGCGAACGGACGAGGCGCTCGAAGCCGCCGGCATCCCGCCGACGGCCCGCGCCGAGTCGCTGGGCCTCGACGCCTGGGCCGCGCTCACCCGCGAGGTGGCGGCTGCGTGAACGAGCTGACCACGCCGGGGCGGCTGGGTCGGGTACGCGCAACCGCGTACTCCAAGCTCACCCTCTCGCTGCGCGTCCTGGGCAAGCGGCCCGACGGCTTCCACGAGCTCGAGGCGCTCGCGGTGTCGATCGCCGACCCGCACGACGTCGTCGAGGTCGAGGCCGTGCCGCACCCGGGCGGCATCACGCTCGAGATCGAGGGCGAGACCGACGACGTCCCCGAAGGCCCGCGCAACCTCGCCTTCCGAGCCGCCGACGACCTCATGCTCCGCGCCGGGCGGTCGGGCCACGGCGTGAAGATCAAGCTGCGCAAGAAGATCCCTGCCGGTGGCGGCCTCGGTGGCGGCTCGGCCGACGCCGCGGCCGCGATGCTCGCGGTGCGCCGCATGCTCGAGCTCGACGTCGACGACACGACGCTCGACGAGATTGCCGCCCGCCTCGGGTCCGACGTCACGTTCTGCGTGCGTGGCGGCGCGGCCTGGATGCGCGGCCGTGGTGAGCTCCTCACGCACGTCGACCTGCCGGTCGGGCTGCCCTACCTCGTCGCGCTGCCGCCGTTCCGACTCGCGACGCCGCAGGTCTACGCGGCGTGGGACGAGCTGGGTGGGCCGCAGTCGACGCGCGTCGTCGAGGCCGTGGGCCCGGTGGCCGCGGTGCTGCCGGAGCTGGTGAACGACCTGGAGCCCGCGGCCGAGGCCGTGGAGCCCCGCATGCGCGAGTTCCGCGAGGACCTCGAGGCGGCGGCCGGTGCGCCGGCGATCCTCGCCGGGAGCGGCTCGGCCTACGCCGTGGCCCTCGAGCCGGGCGCGAGCACGACGGCGATCGTGCGCAAGGTGGCCCGAGCACTGCGGGTGCCGGTGGCGGCGGGTTCGACCACCTCCCGAGGCGTGCGCCTCGGGGTTGGCTAGCGACCCTGCTGGCGACGCTGCCAGCGGGTCTTCTTCAGAAGCTTCTTGTGCTTCTTCTTGCGCATGCGCTTGCGGCGCTTCTTGATCAGCGAACCCATGAGGCGAGTGAGGGTACTCGGACGTCCCCGACGGGTCACATCGCGGCTCCGCGCCGCACACGAGCGAGCGGCCGCGGGGCGGGTATCCCGACCCGCAGCGAGGGAGTCGATCAAGTGGAGGGAGTGAGACAGTAGGGTCGAGGAGGACCGGTCGGGGGTGGTGTAACGGCAGCACGGGGTCCTTTGGAGTCCCAAGTCGAGGTTCGAAACCTCGCCCCCGAGCCCCTCGCCAGGACCCGATGCCACGAGGAACCAGCGGGCCAACACGAGGCGGGAGGTGAGCATCGTGAGCTATCGACCGTTGTCGGCCGTCGTGCTCGCCGCGGGTGAGGGCACCCGGATGCGCTCGGCGACGCCCAAGATGCTGCACCCGCTGTGCGGGCGGCCGCTGCTGCTGCACGTGCTCGACACGCTGGTCTCGCTGCCCCTCGAGCGCATCGTCGTCGTGGTCGGCCATGGCGCCGAGCGCGTCACCAAGACCGTCCAGGAGCAGCTCGCCACCGAGATCCCGATCGAGTTCGTCGAGCAACGGGTGCAACGGGGCACCGGCGATGCCGCGAGCGTCGGTCTCACCGCCTTCGCCGACGCGCTCGACGCCGAGGACGACGTGTTCGTGCTCGCCGGCGACACGCCGCTGCTCCAGGACGAGACGCTCGCCATGCTCGCCTCGGAGCACCGCCTCACCGATGCCGCGGCCACGCTCCTCACCGCCGAGCTCGACGACCCCACGGGCTACGGCCGGGTCATCCGCGACGGACGCGGTGGCGTGGAGCGGATCGTCGAGCAGGTCGACGCCAACCCGGCGGAGCTCGAGATCACCGAGGTGAACCCGTCGATCTACTGCTTCCGTCGGGCGTTCCTCGCGCCCGCGCTGCGGCGGCTCAGCCCCGAGAACGCGCAGGGCGAGTACTACCTGACCGACGTCGTGGGTGTGCTCCGCCAGGCCGGGCACCTCGTGGTGGGCGTGCCGAGCACCGACCCGGGCGAGACGGTCGGGGTCAACGATCGGGCGCAGCTCGCGGCAGCCGAGACGACGCTGCGGGCGCGCATCAACGAGCGGTGGATGCGCGAGGGCGTCACCATGACCGACCCCGCGACGACCTACATCGACGCCGCGGTCGAGCTCGAGCGCGACATCCGCATCCTGCCCAACACGATCCTCGAGGGCCGCACCGTCGTGGGCACTGCCTCGACCATCGGCCCGGACACGCGCCTCGTCGACACGATCGTGGGCGACGAAGCCGTCGTGCAGAACACCGTCGCCCGCGAGAGCGAGATCGGCGACCGCGCGACCGTCGGACCGTTCGTGTCGCTCCGCGCCGGCACGCACATCGCGGCCGACGCGCACGTCGGCACGTTTGTCGAGACCAAGAACGCCGAGATCGCCGAGGGCGCGAAGGTGCCGCATCTCGCCTACGTGGGCGACGCCGAGATCGGCGCGCGCGCCAACATCGGTGCCGGCACGATCACGGCCAACTACGACGGCAAGCAGAAGCACCGCACCGTCGTCGGCGAGGACGCGCGCATCGGCTCGAACACGGTGCTCGTGGCACCGGTCGAGGTCGGCGACGGGTCCTACACCGGTGCGGGTGCGGTCGTGACCGACGACGTGCCGCCCGGGTCACTCGCCCGCGGCGTGCCGGCGCGGGTCGAGGAAGGCTGGGTCGCGGCACGGAACGCGGTCGACGACGACGAGTCCGAGGACGACGAGCCCGGCTCGGACGACTCGGGGGAGGAAGGGGCGTAGCGATGGAGTTCGTGCCCAAGAAGAAGCTGATGCTCTTCGCGGGGCGCGGCAACGAGGAGCTGTCGGGGGAGATCGCCAAGGCGCTCGACGTGCCGTTGGGCGACGTCGAGCTCTCGACCTTCGCCAACGGCGAGCTCTACAGCCGCTACTGCGAGAGCGTGCGTGGCGCGGACCTCTTCGTGCTCCAGAGCCACTGCGAGCCGATCAACGACCGCGTGATCGAGCAGCTGATCATGATCGACGCCGCCAAGCGCGCGTCGGCCAAGCGCATCACCGCGGTGTGCCCGTACTTCGCCTACGCCCGCCAGGACCGCAAGGCCCAGGGACGCGAGCCGATCACCGCCCGGCTGCTCGCCGACATGCTCACCGTCGCCGGCGCCGACCGCGTGGTGACCGTCGACCTCCACACCGGCCAGATCCAGGGCTTCTTCGACATGCCCGTCGACCACCTCACCGCCGTGCCGCTCATCGCCGAGCACCTGGCGCAGTCGGTCGGCAAGGACGTCACGGTCGTCGCGCCCGACGCCGGTGGCGGCAAGCTCGCCCGTAGGTTCGCCGATCACCTCGGCGACCACGGGGTCGAGACCGACCTCGCGTTCATCGACAAGACCCGCCCCAAGGGCACCAAGAACGTGGCGATCGCGGTCGAGGTCGTCGGCGACGTCGCCGGACGCTCGTGCGTGCTCGTCGACGACATGATCGACACCGCGGGCTCGATCGTCGCCGCGGCCGATCTGCTCAAGGAGCGCGGGGCCGCCGACGTGACCATCGCGGCCACCCACGGGCTGCTCTCCGGCCCGGCCGTCGACCGTCTGAAGAACGCGTCGGTGCGGGAGACCGTGGTCACGAACACGCTCCCGATCGACGACGAGAAGCGCTGGGACAGCCTCACCGTCCTCTCCATCGCCCCGATCATCGCCGAGGCGCTGGACGCGGTGTTCGAGGACACCAGCGTGAGCGAGATCTTCCGCGGCGACAACGTCTAGCCGTCGCCCGACGCGACGGCCGGACCTCTGATGCGCCGCACGGTCCTCCGGCTCCTCGCGCCGTGCCTGCTGCTGTTCCTGGCGACCTCGTCGTACGCGTTCCTCAACGTGACGGTCGCGACGGTCGACTCCTCGCTCGACTCCTTCTACATCGACACGCACTTCGCCGACTACCGCGCCGCCGGGGGCGACACCGAGACCTTCGCGTCGCGTGCCCGTGCCTTCGACGGCGTCAACGCGGTCGAGTCGCGCACGACGTCGACCCTCGCGGTCTGGGTGCGGGACGGGGCAGAGAAGCTGCAGGGTCAGATCGTCGGTGTGCCGTCGGCGCACCCGCCGGTCGACGGGTACTTGCTCGAGGAGGGGCGGGGCATCGACCCCGAGGACGCGAACGGCGTGGTGCTCGAGCGCCACACCGCGGAGGACCTCGGGCTCGGGCCCGGCGACCAGCTCGAGATCCTCGGTCTCGGCGGCGTGCAGCGCGTCCACGTGCGGGGTGTCGCCTCCTCGCCCGAGTACGTGGTGGCCGCCGCGAGCGCGCAGCAGCTGGTGACGGCACGCGGGAGCTTCGCGGTCGTCTTCGTCCCGCAGCCGCTCGCCGCCCGGCTGCCGGGTCCGCAGGGCATTCCCGAGGTCCTCGTCCGCTACGAATCGGGCGCCGACGGCGCCGCGCTCGACCGCCGGCTCGACCGGCTCGCGGCCGACACCGGGGCCTCGCTCCGGGAGCCGCGCGCCTCACAGCCGTCGAACGCGATGGTGAGCGCCGAGATCAACGGTCTGAAGGCGGCGCGCACGCTCGTGCCGGGGGTCCTCCTCCTGCTCGCGCTCGCGATCGGCACGTTCGCGCTCGGTGCGCTCGCGCCGAGCCCGCGCGCGGCGCGCATCGGCGCGACGTCGCTCGGGGTCGGTGGGCTCGTCGGCATGCTCGTCGCCATCGCGGTGTCGCCCGCGATCACGGACCGCCTCGCGATCCCTGATCTCGAGGTCGGCGTCGGATGGCTCGGCCTGGCCGTGCTCGTGCTGATCTCGGCGATCGCGGGGCAGGTGGCGGCTGAGGTCGCGGAGATCGACCACACCGCCCGCACGCGCTTCGGCCGGGTCGTGGCCGCGTTCGGGGGCGCGGCCCTCGGCGCGGCGGTCATCGTCGCGCCGTTGGGCATCGTGGACTCGGCCGAGGTGACGCTCGATGCCGCGCAGCACCTCGAGCGCGTCGATGCCCAGGTCGCGTTCCAGACGACCGTCGGCGAGGCGCAGCTCGCGCAGCTCCGCGGCATCGACGGGGTGAAGGTCGCCGAGCCGGTGCCGTCGGCGAACGTCTCGATCGGCCACGGTCGCGAGCGCTACCTGACCCAGATCGAGGCCTTCGATCGCGACACCGTGCTCCAGCGGTTCGAGACGCCGTCGGGTGCACCGCAGCGGCTGCCGGAGGAGGGCGTCCTGCTGCCGTCGCGCCTGGCGCGGCTGCTGGACGCGAAGCCGGGCGACCAGGTGGTGATCACGATCCCGGGCGTGAGCGACGTCACGATGGACGTCGCGGCCTTCACCTCCGACGCTCTCGGCAACCTCGTGTTCACGAGCACACCGGCGCTGCGCCGCGCGCTCGGCGCGCAGGCCGACACGTTCGCGGGCGGGCTCTTCGCCGTCGCCGCGGCGGGCTTCGAGCCCGGTGCGGACGCGGCCGCCGTCCAACGACAGGTCAGCGCGCTCACCGACGTCGCGACGTACGTGAACGTCGAAGGCACGGTCGGTTCGCTCACGTCGGTGCTGCCGCTGTTCGACATCGTCGTGATCGTGCTCGCGGTGTTGGGCGGGCTGCTCGCGCTCGCCGGCTTCGCGACCGCCGCCTACCTCGTGCCCCGAGGCGCCACGAGCCGGCGCGGGGTCGCGCTCGAGCTCGCGCTGCCGTCGGGGATCGGTGTGCTCGCGGGCGTCGGCCTCGGGGCGATCGTGGCGCGGGTGCTGGTGGACTCGCTCTCCACGCCGCTCGTGCAGCTCGACCACTCGCTCGACGCCAGCACGGTGATCATCGCCATCGTCGCGGTGAGCGCGGCGTTCGCCCTGGTGTCGCTCGGCGCCGGGCGTGGCACGATGGAGTCGTGGTCGCCGCCCGACTCAGCATCGTGACGCTCGGCGTCGCCGACATCGCCCGCTCCCGGGCCTTCTACGAGGCGCTCGGCTGGGAGGCGGCGTCGTCGTCGTCGGACGAGATCTGCTGGATGAAGGTCGCGGGGTCGTGGCTCGGCCTCTGGGACCGGTCCCTGCTCGCCGACGATGCGGGGGTGCCCGACGCCGCCCCGGGCTCGTTCGGCGGCATCACGCTGGCCCTGAACCTCGAGAGCCCCGAGCTGGTGGACGAGGCGATGGCGACCGCGGTCGCGGGCGGGGCCAGGGTCACCCAGCCCGCCGCCCTCGTGGCCTGGGGCATCTACCGCGGCTACTTCGCCGACCCCGACGGCCACGCCTGGGAGGTCGCCCACAACCCCGGCTTCCCCATCCAGCCGGACGGCACCATCGAGATCCCCTGATTGCTGGTCGCGCTCGCTCGGCGCCGGGATACCCGGCGACTTGGTGAGGGGGCGGGCCACGGAGCAGAATGGAAGGCCGCAGTTCCCGCGAAAGGCCTGAATCCGCCATGCCCGACGACGTCGTCCTCACCACCGAGCCGCGCTCCGACCGCGGCTCTCGCCCGGCCGGGCGGCTGCGGCGCTCGGGCAAGGTCCCCGCGGTCGTCTACGGCCTCGGTGCCGACACCCTCGAGGTGACGGTGCCCGCCCGTGAGCTCAACCACATCCTCGCCCACGGCGCGAACACCCTGATCACGCTCAAGGTCGACGGCGGCGACGCCCTCACCCTGGCCCGCCAGATCCAGCGCCACCCCACCCGCGGTGAGCTGCTGCACGTCGACTTCATCCGGGTCCGCACCGACGTCGCGGTCGCGGCCGAGGTCGCGTTGCACCTCGAGGGCGAGCCGGCCGGCGTCAAGAGCGGCGGCGTGCTCGAGCAGCTGATCTTCCAGCTCTCGATCGAGGCGATGCCGCAGAACATCCCCCAGGAGATCGTCGCGAGCATCGAGCACCTCGAGATCGGCGACCAGCTCCGCCTCAACGAGATCACGCTGCCGAACGGCGTCGTGGCCACCATCGAAGAGGACACGCTCATCGCGCAGGTCGTCGCTCCTCGCGTGCAGGAGGAAGAGGCGGAGGCCGTCGAGGGCGAAGAGGGCGAAGAGGGCGCCGCGGCTGGCGCCGAGGGCGAGGGCGCCCCGGCGGCCGAGGGCTCGTCGGAGGGCGAGAGCTCGGGCGACGGCGGCGAGTAGCGCGTGCTGCGGCGTCGCTCGTCGCAGGCGCCGCGCACCGGCACTCCCGCCGACCTGCTCGTCGTCGGTCTCGGCAACCCCGGCGAGGAGTACGCGCGCACCAAGCACAACGTCGGCGCGGAGGTCGTCGAGCTCCTCGCGTCGCGCCACGGCGCGAAGCTCCGCAAGGGCAAGGAGCTTGCTCTCGCCGACGAGGTGCACATCGGCGGTCGGCGGGTCGCGCTGGCCATCCCGCTCACCTACATGAACGACTCGGGTGACGCGGTCCGACGGCTCGAGCGCCGCTACGGCGTGACGCCCGAGCAGATCGTCGTCGTGCACGACGAGCTGGACCTCCCCATCGCCGCCCTGCGCGTGAAGTCGGGCGGTGGCCTCGCCGGCCACAACGGCCTGCGCTCCATCAAGTCGCACCTGCACTCCGACGCGTTCCAGCGCGTGCGCATCGGCGTGGGCAAGCCGACCTCCAAGGAGCACGGCGCCGACCACGTGCTCTCGAAGTTCTCCAAGCGCGACCGCGCCGAGATCGACGTCACGATCGAGCAGGCCGCCGACGCGGTCGAAGCGATCGTCACCGACGGCATCGACGTGGCGATGAACCGCTACAACGGCGCCGCCGGCTCGTCGTGAGCGGCATCGACCGCTCCACGCTCGCGGCGCTCCGGGCCCGGGAGGAAGCGGCCTTCGCCGAGGCTCATCCTCGCTCGCGAGAGCTGTTCGAGACCGCCGGTGAGCACCTGCTCGGCGGGGTGCCGATGAACTGGATGCGCCGCTGGCCCGGCGCGTTCCCGCTGTTCGTCGAGATCGCCGAGGGCGGGCACTTCACCGATGTCGACGACCTCGACTATGTCGACCTCTGCCTCGGCGACACCGGTGCGATGACCGGCCACGCTCCGCCGGCGACGGTGGCGGCGATCGCCGAGCAAGCGCCGCGCGGGATCACCACGATGCTGCCGAGCGCCGACGCGGTGTGGATCGCCGACGAGCTCACCCGTCGCTTCGGCCTCCCGCTCTGGCAGATGGCGATGACGGCGACCGATGCCAACCGGTTCGCGCTGCGTCTTGCTCGGCATGCGACGGGCCGCGAGAAGATCCTCGTGTTCAACGGCTGCTACCACGGCACCGTCGACGAGACGCTCGTCGAGCTCCACGACGGCCGCGTCGTGTCCCGCGCCGGCGCAGTGGGCCCGCCGGTCGCCCCCAAGGAGACGACGGTCGTCGTCGAGTTCAACGACGTCGCCGCGCTCGAGGCCGCCCTCGACGACGAGTCGGTGGCGTGCGTGCTCGCCGAGCCCGCACTCACCAACATCGGCATCGTGCTCCCCGAACCGGGCTATCACGACGCCCTGCGCACGGCGACGCGGCGCACCGGGACGATGCTGCTCATCGACGAGACCCACACGATCTGTGCCGGCCCTGGCGGCGCGACCTCCGAATGGGGCCTCGACCCGGATCTGCTCGTGATCGGCAAGCCGATCGGCGGTGGTGTGCCAGCCGCGGCCTACGGCATGACCCGCGACGTCGCCGCCCGCGTTGCCGACGCGCTGGAGTCGGACGACACCGACGTCAGCGGGATCGGCGGCACGCTCACCGCCAGCGCGCTCGCCGCAGCCGCGGTGAAGGCGACGCTCTCGACCTGCCTGCGCGACGAGGATTTCGCGATCGCCGTGCCGCTCGCCGAGCGCTGGGCGTCAGGTGTGGCCAAGGTGCTCGAGGAGCACGAGCTGCCGTGGCACGTGCAGCGCCTGGGCTGCCGGGCCGAGTACTGGTTCTGCCCGCCGCCCCGCACCGGGGGAGAGGCCGCGGCCGCGGTCGACCACGAGCTCGACGGTTTCCTCCACCTCTACGCCCTCAACCGGGGCATCCTGCTCACGCCGTTCCACAACATGGCGCTGCTCTCGCCCCGCCACACCGAAGCCGACGTCGATCACCACACCGACGTGTTCGGCGCGGCGATCGACGAGCTCGTGGGCTGAGCGGGAGGACCGCCGCTCGTCAGGGGACCATGACGCCGGTGCACGAAGCACCGCCACCGGATGCTCCCCACGTACCGATCACGGTGTTCTCCGGCACGCGAACGTGCCACGCGAGGTACGGCACCTGGGTGCGCGTGTTCGGCGGCACCACGGTTGCCCGCTCCACCGGGACGACCGCCCCATCGAGTGTGAACGTCACCGGGAGGTTCTGTGGGACGTTCGCGAACTTCGGGAGCATGCCGAAGCTGTACTCCATCGAGGGGCTGCCGTCCTCTGCTGGCTTCAATCCCTCGTTCCGTACCTCGAGTGTGCACGACGGCGCTGGCGGAGCGGGTGGTACACACGCCGCCGCACCCACGCCCAGCACGACAATGGTCGCGACGCTTACCCAAGCCCGACGCCGTCCGAGACGCGCGCTCACGGGTTGGCCTTCCGGTGCGGACCGTTCGGGGAGTCCGACGCGCTGAGGACGAGCGACGGGTCGAACAGGACCCCGTCCGACAGAAGATGAGCGCCGCCGAGATCGGCCTCGACGTTGAGATACGCGAACCCGGGATTGGCGGTTTCGGTCCATTTCACGTACGTGGTGCACGTACCGCCCGGCGCCAGGGTGGTGGTACACGTCGCTGGCTGCGTGCCCGTTGCGAAGCCGGCCGGGCCCTGGCCGAACGGATCGTCGTCGATGCTGATCGCGAGGTTCGTCAGCGAGGACGCCGCGTTGTTCGTCACGACGAACGCGCGCTCCTGGCCGTTGTTGAAGGCAGCGTCGGCCGGAGAGATCTCGATCGACGCCTTCACTTGGGTCGCGTAGGTCGCGACCGGCCAGATGTTCCCGCCGGCACGGATGTCGAACTTCGAACTCACCGACGAGGTCTTCGGAGTCGGCGAGGTGCCGAAGAAGACGATTACGACGGTGCACTCTTGGCCGGGCTGGAGGTTCTTCCCGGGGCAGTCGCCGGTGATGACGTACGCGCCCACATCACCGTTCGGGAACGCGAGACCGGGAAGGAAGCCGCCACTTCCATCGGGAACGTGGTTGCCGCCGTCCCAACCGGCCGCCGACGTGATCGTGCCGCTCGCCGTGGTTCCGGTGTTCTTGATCGTGATCTCGCGTGTGTCGAAGAAGGGAGTCGGGTCGGCTTTGGGGTCGTACGAGTAGTCCGCGACGAGCGTCGAGGCGCCTACACCGGCCACGGCGGTGAGCGTCGTCGGGGGCGGAGGTGGAGGCACCGGCACGCACGCAGCGCCGATGACACCGAACGCCAGCACCACGCACACGCCCGCGGCGCGACGCGACCAACGCGTTTGAAGCTTCAACCCGCCCATGCCCTGTCTCCCCTGCCCTGAGAGCCCCGTATGAAGGGCCTGACCCTATCCGCGTCTCGGGGGGCGCGAAAGGAGCCTGGCTCAGACCGTCCCGATCTCGAACGTGTCGGTGCACGAGGCCGAGGCCATCGTTGCGGTGAGGGTGCCGTTCCCGAGGGTCGTCGGCAAGACGACGGACGTGCGCAGGAGTCCGCTTGCGTCAGTCGTGAACGGCCCGTACGACGTCGACGAGCCACCAACCGTGAGGGTGACGTTCACCGTCGAACTTGGTTGGTTGGAGTCCAGCCATAGCGATGCTGTCGCGCCCGGGAGGAACCATTCGTTGCCGAGGCCCGCGGCGCATGTCGGAGTGCCGATCACGCACCCCCACGACGAGGTCGATGTCACGACCTCGATGCGGAACATCGGTCGGACGCCCCAGACGTCGGGAAACTCGAAGTCGGCAACATCTCCGTTGGGTGGCGTGGTCGTCGCGCCGACCTGACGTCCATTCGCGTACAGCTTCACGGTTGCGTTCGGCCCCGGATACATGACTCGAACGCGGTACACGCCAGGTTCAGGCGGGAGGAACATCAGCTGGCAGAGGTGCTTCGGTTCAGGCGGCGGCTTCGGTGCGGGAACGCACGCGGCGGCGCCCACTCCCAGGCCGAGGACCGCGACGACGAGCAGTGCCGTCGTCCGCTTCGATCGATGCTGCTTCCCGCCCATGCGCCCGGACCGCCCGTCTCTGGAGTGCTCGAGACGGTAGCCCGGTCGACCGCGAGCCATGGGTACAACGTGGCCGTGACCGACGGCGACCGGACCGTCACCGGTGGGCGGTACCCTCGACCTCTGACCACCCGGGGGCGCGCTCGCGCTTCCGGCGTCGTCGCGCGTCCATGACCCAGACCCACACCGCCGAGCCGCCGCCCCTCGCCCCCCTGGCGCCGCTCCTCGCCGAGGAGCCGGCGGTGCGCGCCCTGCTCGAGCGGGCCCCGGTGGTCGCGGTGCCCGAGGCGGCCCGTTCGCTCTACGTGGCCGCGGCGGCCCACGTCACCACCCGCCGTCCGATCGTCGTCGCGGTCCCGACCGTCGCCGAGGCCGAGCGGGTGGCGCACGACCTCCGGCAGCTCCTCCCTGCCGACGAGGTGGAGGAGTACCCGCCGTGGGAAACGCTGCCCTTCGAGCGCGTCTCGCCGTCGCTCGAGACCATGGGTCGCCGCCTGCGGGTGCTGTGGCGCCTCCGGTCGGGCAACGCGCCGACGGTCGTCGTCGCGCCGGTGCGCGCGCTCGTCCAGCGCCTCGGCCCGCACGTCGAAGACATCGAGCCGATCACCGTGCGCGCCGGGGACCGCGTCGATCGTGACGAGCTCGTTGCTCATCTCGTCGACTGCGGCTACCGGCGGGAGTACCAGGTGGAGTCGCGCGGTGAGGTGGCGGTGCGCGGCTCGATCGTCGACGTCTACCCGACGACGGACGACCACCCGGTGCGGATCGACCTCTGGGGCGACGAGGTGGAGCGGCTCACCGCGTTCGCGGTCGCCGACCAGCGGTCCACCCACGACGTCGACGGCGTCGCGATCTTCCCGGCGCGCGAGCTGGTGCCCACCGACGAGGTGCGCGCCCGCGCCCAGGCGCTGGTGCGCTCGCAGCCGTGGGGCGCGGAGGCGTGGGAGCGGCTCGCCGAAGGCCAGACGTTCGACGGCATGGAGTCGTGGCTGCCCTGGCTCACCGACGCCGAGCACGTGCTCACCGATCTCCTCCCCGACGACGCGCTCGTCCTGCTGTGCGAGCCGCGCCGGATGCGCGACCGCGCCCAGGACCAGCTCGACGAGGAGGAGGCGCTCGCCTCCACCCTTGCCACCACGTGGGGCGCGACCGGCAGCGACTTCCCCCGGCTGTCGCTCCCGTTCGACCGGCTGCTGAGCGGGACGGCCGCGGGGGCCACCAACCTCGTCACGGCGCCCGAGGGACCCGAGACCCCGCACCTCGCCGCCACCGCGTTCGACCCGATCGTCGGCGACACCGAGGGTCTCGCGCAGCGCCTCCGTCGTCTCGCCGAGAGTGGCACCCGCGTCGTGCTCGCGGCCGACGGCTCGGGGTCGGCGGAGCGCCTGGCCCAGGTGCTCGCCGACGACGGGGTCGACACCACGCCCTGGTCGGGCGCCCAGGCCGTCGCGCCGGGGGTGATCGGCATCGCGGTCGCGCCGCTCGACCGCGGCGTCGTGGTGCCGAGCGTCGGCCTCGCGGTCGTCGCGGAGAGCGACCTCACCGGCCGCCGCCGGGTGCACCGGCGCCCGCGCGGCGCGCGCAAGGGCACCGACCTCTACGACGCGCTCGAGCCCGGCGACTACGTCGTCCACCAGACCCACGGTGTGGCGCGCTACGCCGGCATGGTCGAGCGCGCCATCGGCGGCGCGGCGCGCGACTACCTGCTGCTCGAGTACAAGGGCGGCGACAAGCTCTACGTGCCGACCGACCAGGTGCACACCGTCCGTCGCTACACGGGCGGCGAGACCCCGACGCTCAACCGCATGGGTGGCGCCGACTTCGAGAAGTCGAAGGCCCGGGTGCGCTCGGCGGTGCGCGAGATCGCACAGGATCTCGTCGTCCTGTACCGGCGTCGGCTCGCGACGCCCGGCCACACCTTCGGCCCCGACACGCCGTGGCAGCGCGAGGTGGAGGAGGCGTTCCCGTTCGAGGAGACGCCCGACCAGCTGCGCGCGATCGACGAGGTGAAGGCCGACATGGAGCGCCCGGTCCCGATGGACCGCCTCGTCTGCGGTGACGTCGGCTACGGCAAGACCGAGATCGCGGTGCGGGCCGCCTTCAAGGCGGTGCAGGACGGCAAGCAGGTCGCCGTGCTCGCGCCGACCACGTTGCTGGCGAACCAGCACGGCCAGACGTTCCGGGAGCGCTTCGCGAACTACCCCGTGCGGGTCGAGGTGCTGTCGCGCTTCCTGACCGCCAAGGAGCAGGCCGCGGTCGTCGAAGGGGTGAAGGCCGGGGACGTCGACGTCGTCATCGGCACCCACCGGCTGCTGTCGGAGGACATCGCCTTCAAGGACCTGGGCTTCCTGGTGGTCGACGAGGAGCAGCGCTTCGGCGTCACCCACAAGGAGAAGATCAAGATGCTGCGGACGGGGGTCGACGTGCTGACCCTCTCGGCGACGCCGATCCCGCGCACGCTCGAGCTCTCGCTCACCGGCATCCGC
>CAZKTS010000140.1:0-29978 GCA_964555735.1 uncultured Bifidobacteriaceae bacterium | reverse complement strand
TGATGATGGAGCCCGCCGAGGTCGGTGGCGCGCTGGCCGCCGCCGTCGCCGCTGCGCTTGCGCATCCCGGCGTCGACCTGCAGGACGTCACCATCCGGCCGCCGGGTCCGCTCATGACGCCCGCGAACGACACGCTCATGGACTCGCTCGAAGCGCATCAAGCCGCGCACGAGCGCTGATCGAGCGCGAACCCCCGCCGGTACACTCGGGCGCGTGTCGGCTACCGATCAACGAAGCGACCTCGTCGACGAGGTGACCGCGCGCCTCCGTCGCGTCAACCAGCGCGCGACGACGACCCGCGTCGAGCTGGTGATCGTGCTGCGGGACGCGCCGCGGCCACTCACCATCCCCGAGATCCTCCAGGCCCGCGGCGGGCTCGCCCAGAGCAGCGTGTACCGGAACCTCGTCGTCCTCGAGCAGGCCGGGGTCGTGCACCGCATCGTCACCAACGCCGAGCACGCCCGCTTCGAGCTCGCCGAGGATCTCACCGGCGACCACCACCACCACCTCGTGTGCTCCCGGTGCGGCAGTGTCGAGGACGTTCCCGCCCCGGCGAAGCTGGAGGCGTCGCTCCACTCGGCCGTCGCCGAGATCGACGCCACGACCGGCTTCACCACCGAGCACCACCGCATCGACCTCGTCGGCCTCTGCGCCAGCTGCTCCTGAGCGTCAGGTGCAGCCGAGGGCGCGCTCGAGCTTGGTGAGGTTGGCGCGCATCTCGCTCAGGTAGTCGGCGCCGCGCTTCGACTGGGCGTCGGTCAGGCCCTCGAGCGGGTTGAGCACCTCGGTACGGAGACCGCCCGCCTCTCGTGCGAGCGTCCGCGCCACCTTCGGCGACACCAGCGTCTCGGTGAAGACGGTCGTCACGCCCTCCCGCACGGCGAGGTCAGCGAGCTCGGCCAGCCGATCCGGGTTGGGCTCCGCGTCGGGCGCGATGCCCGCGACGCCCTCCTGCCGAAGGCCGTAGCGCCGCGTGAGGTAGCCGAACGCCTCGTGCGCGGTGACGACCAGGTCGCGGTCGCACGTGGCCAGGCCCGACCGGTACTCGGCGTCGAGCGCGTCGAGGCGCGCGTCGACCTCGGCCGCGTTCGCGCGGAACTCCTCGGCGTGCTTCGGGTCGGCGCCGGCGAGGGATGCCGCAACCGCGTCGATGACCCTGCGCATCCGCACCGGGTCGAGCCAGACGTGCGGGTCGTCCTTCGCGTGGCGCACCTTCGACAGCACCCGCAGGGTGGGACCGTCGCGATCGTCGGCCGCGTCCTCGACCGCCGGCTGGAAGCCCTGCCCCATGACGACGGCCAACCCGGCGTCCTCGATCGCGTCGCGCTGGTCGGGCGTGAGCTCGAGGTCGTGGGGCTCCGCGCCGGCCGGCGTGAGGTTCTGGACCCGGACGTGCTCACCTCCCACCTGCTCGACGGCCCAGGCGAGCGGATAGAACGCGGTCACGACGTCGAGCCGGCTCGGCGCCGCGGCACCGGCGGCGGCCACGCCGAGGCCGGGCACGGCGACGGCCAGGGTCAGGAGGAGGGGGAGCAGTCTGCGCACGGGATCTCCGACGGGCCGGGGACGAGAACTGGTGTTGAGAACCAGTCTCATTACTATCATGGGCCGGGCATGAGCACCACCGTCACGACCCCGCCGCTGCACGCGACCGGCCTCGACTTCGCGTACGGCTCGGAGGCCGTCGTCGACGACGTGAGCATCGAGGTGCAGGCGGGCGAGTTCGTGGCGTTGGTCGGCCCGAACGGCTCCGGGAAGTCGACGCTCCTGCGCCTGCTGCTCGGCTTGCTCCGACCACGAGCCGGCGAAGTCGCCCTCTTCGGCGAGGATCCGCGCCACCTCCACGACCGCGGCCGCCTCGGGTACGTCCCGCAGCGCGGCGCGCTCGCGCCCGACCTTCCCGCCACGGTGGCCGAGGTGGTGGCCAGCGGGCGCCTCGCGCGACGCGGGTGGTGGCGACGACCCCGCGCGGCCGACCGAGCGGCGGTCGACCACGCACTCGAGTCCGTCGCGCTCCCCCACCTCCGCCGTCGCCCCGTGCGCGAGCTGTCCGGCGGACAGCAGCAGCGCGTCCTCATCGCCAAGGCGCTCGCCAGCGATCCGGAGCTGCTCGTCCTCGACGAGCCGATCGCGGGCGTCGACGTCGACGCCCAACGGCTGTTCCGCGACTCGATCGTCCACCTCATCGCCGAGCACGGCGCGGCCGTGCTCCTCGTCTCGCACGAGCTCGGCGCGGTGGCCGACGACCTGGACCGCGTCGTGGTGATGAAGCACCACATCCTGTTCGACGGCGCGCCCGCCGACCTGACCGCCCGAGGCGTGAGCCTGGGTGTGCACCGAGACGACCTGCCGTTGTGGCTGGAGGACCTGACGTGAGCGCGTGGACGTCCCTCGGCGTGCTCGACCTGCCGTGGCCGTTCGAGCGCGAGTACATGCAGCTCGCGCTGGCCGCCGGTCTCGTGGTCGGCGCGTGCGCGACGTTGCTGGGCGTCTTCCTCGTCCAGAAGCGCCAGGCGCTGATGGGCGACGGCCTCGGGCACCTCGCGTTCGCGGGCGTGGCCGCCGGGCTCCTCCTCGAGGTCTGGCCGATCTGGACCGCGCTGGTCGTCGCGGTCGCGGGCGCGTTGGCGATCGAGTGGCTTCGGGCCCGGGGCCGCGCGACCGGCGACCTCGCGCTCGCCCTCTTCTTCTACGGCGGCATCGCACTCGGCGTCGTGCTCGTGAGCCAGACCGACGGCGGCAGCCTCAACATCGCGCCGTACCTCTTCGGATCGATCCTCACGGTCAGCCCCGACGACGCGCGCCTGGTAGCGGCCATCGGTGTCGTCATCCTCATCACGCTCGCCGTCTTCGGGCGCGCGCTGTTCGCCGTCGTGGTCGACGAGGAGGCAGCCCGGGTGTCCGGCATCCCGGTCGCGACCACCAATGCGGTCCTGTCGGTGCTGACGGCCGTCACCGTGGTCGCCGCGATGCGTGTCGTCGGCGTGCTCCTCATCGCGGCACTGATGGTGCTCCCGGTCGCGACCGGCCGCCTCTTGGCGCGATCGTTCCGCGCCACGGTCTGGTGGTCGGTCGGTATCGGGCTCGCGTCGGTGCTGCTCGGGCTCGCTGCGGCCCGTCAGTGGGATCTCGCACCCGGCGGCTCCATCGTGCTCGTCGCCGCGGTGATCTTCGGGATCGCCGCGCCCCTCACCCGCCTGCTTCCCGGCGGAGACGCGGTCGTCGAGCTGTCGACGCCGACCGGGGCCGGCCACCGGCCCGAGGGTCGCCCCGAGGCGCCGGGCCACCACCACTGACCGCTCAGCGCAGGCGCACCCCGCCCGGGGGCAGGTCGGGCACCACCTCGGGATGGAGGATCGCCGCGAGCAGCTCGACGCCGTCGACCACCCGCGGGCCCGGGCGGGAGAAGTACTCGTCGCCCGCGACCGCCCAGATCTGATCGACGTGGTCGAGCGCCGGCTCGTCGAGGAGCTGGCGCCCCTCGGTGACCGCGGCGTCGAGGTCGTAGCCGCACGGCATGAACGCCACGACGTCGGGCGCCGCGTCGTCGACCGCCGCCCAGTCGAGCTGGCGTGACCGCTCGCCGGGCCGAGCCAGCACGGAGGTCCCGCCCGCGGCCTCGATCTGGTCCGGCACCCAGTGACCACCGCTGAAGGGCGGGTCGGACCACTCGAGCGCGAAGGTCCGCACGGGTCGGTGCCCCGCGACGGCCGCGCGCACTCGCTCCACGCGGAACCGCAGGTCCTGCATCAGTGCCTCGGAGGCCTCCAGGCGACCGGTCATCGCACCCACAGTCCCGATGCAGGCGATGACGTCGTCGAGCCGGTGGGGATCGAGTGAGACGACGTCGGCATCGCAGCCGAGCACGTCGAGCGCATCCTGGACGTCGCCCGACGGGATGGCACAGACCCGACAGAGGTCCTGGGCCAGGATCAGATCGGGCTTCGCAGCACCGATGCGCTCGCGATCCAGGGTGTACAGCGGCTCACCCGCCGCCATCTTCTCGGTGACGGCGCGATCGATCGCCGCCGCGGTGCCGAGCGACTCGAGGGGCAGCGACGTACCGGAGACGACCGGCTTCTCACGCGCTTCGGCGGGAAAGTTGCACTCGAAGCTGACGCCCACCAGCTCGTCCCCGAGCCCGAGCGCGAACACGATCTCCGTGGCCGACGGCAGCAGGGAGACGATCCGCACCTCACCATGTTCACACGCGCTCGAGCGAACCGGGTGACACCGCGCGCGTCGCTGGTCAGGGCGCGTCGGCGAAGACCGGCGGCACCCCTCCGAGCCCGAGCTCGGCTGCATCCTCCAACGCCTCGATCGGACCGTGCAGCGCGCTCTCCGAACCGAGTCGATGCGGCAGGTAGCGCCACACCAACACCGCCGCGATCGCGGCCAGGGCCGCACCGGCGATCGACGCGACGTGGATGCCCGAGACGAACGCGTGGTCCGCGGCCGCGGCGAAGGCGCGTCCGAGCGCACCCGGCAGCTCGGCGGCGGTGTGAAGCGCGCCGGCGAGCGACGCGCCCGCGTCGGCGCGCTGTCCGGGCGTCAGGCCCCGCAGGAAGGGCTCGAGGTGGCTCGAGTACTGCGACGCCGCCACGCTCCCGAGCACGGCGACACCGAGGGCAGCACCGAGCTCGCGAGTCGCGTCGTTCATCGCCGAGCCGGCACCGGCGCGGCGGGCCGGCACCGCCGACATGATCGCCGCGGTCATCGGCGACATCGTGAGCGCGACCCCGCTCACCAGCGGGAACACGCAGGCGAGGACGTAGAGATACGACGTGTCGAGGTCGAGGCGGAGGAACATCAGGAACCCCACCACGATCAGGCCCATGCCGAACGCGACGACCCGGTTGGCACCGAAGCGGGCACTGAGCCGGGGTGTGAGCGGGGCGACGATCAGCATGATCGGTGCCATGGGCAGCAGTCGGAGCGCGGCCGACAGCGGGCTGTAGCCGAGCACCAGCTGGAAGTACTGCGTGACCAGGAACATGACCCCGAACATCGCGAGGAACACCAGGATCATGCCGCCGGTACCGGTGCTGAACGCCTTGTCGCGGAAGTAGTGCATGTCGAGCATCGGCTCGTCGGTGTGCAGCTCCCAGAACACGAAGACCGTGAGGACGACCGCGGCAACCGCGAACGCCGCCAGCGTCGGCGTGCTGCTCCAGCCCGAGTCGGGCGCCTCGATGAGGCCGTAGACCAGCGACGAGATCCCCACGATCGACAGCAGCGCGCCGACCGGATCGAGCTTCGCCTCGTCGGGGTCCTTCGACTTCGGGACGAGGAACCACCCGGCCACCAGCGCGAGGACGATGATCGGCACGTTCACGAGGAAGATCGAGCCGTACCAGAAGTGGCCGAGCAACCAACCGCTCGCAACCGGCCCGATCGCTCCCGCCGCGCCGGTGGTCGCAGCCCAGATCGCGATCGCCTTCGTGCGCTCGTACGGCGGGAAGACGTTGACGAGGATCGAGAGCGTCGACGGCATGATGAACGCCGCCGCCGCGCCCATGAGCGCGCGGGACGCGATCAGCTGCCACATCTGGTCGGAGAACGCGGCGAGCACGACGGCGACCAGGAAGCCCACCAACCCGAGCTGGAGCGCCCCCTTGCGCCCGAAGCGGTCGCCGATCGCGCCGGCGGTGAAGAGCAAGCCGGCGAAGACGAGCGAGTACGACGCGACGACCCACTGGAGCTGGGACGTCGTCGCGCCGAGCTCGCGGTCGAGCGTCGGGATGGCGACGTTGAGGGAGGAGTTGCCGACGAAGACGATCAGCAGGCTCAGGCAGAGGACGCCGAGCATCCACCAGCGCCGGGGATCCGGTTGGCCAGGGTCCGACGGACGGGCTGCGACGGCGGGCGCGGTCTCCAAGGGGGCTCCAGTGCGAGTGCTCGGGGAAGCGCATATTCTGTCAGTCTCTGCCACTCAACGCAAAGTGACATTCGGCTGCTCCCGCCACATGACACGGTATGCCATACTTCCGTCATGGCCGCCGTCACCGAAGCCCCGGCCGGCACCGGGCTCCGCGAGCGCAAGAAGGAGCGCACCCGCCAGGCCCTCACCGAGGCGGCGCTCTCGCTGTTCGCCTCGCAGGGCTTCGAGCACACCACCGTCGAGGAGATCGCGGCGGCGTGCGAGGTGTCGCCCCGCACCTTCTTCCGCTACTTCGCCACCAAGGAAGACGTGCTCTTCGACGATGCCGATGCCCGCATGCAGCGGCTGGTGGATGCCATCGCCTCCCAGCCTCCCGATGCGTCGGCGCTCGGCGCGATGCGGGGCGGGATCCTGGAGCTCAGCGACGAGTACGAGCGCGACCGGGCCACCATCCAGGCTCGCGCTCAGGTGTTCGAGGCCACCGAGACCCTCCGCGTCCGGAAGGCCGAGCGCATGGGGGCGTGCGAGGACGCGCTCGCACAGGCATTGGCCGATCGCAGCGCGGCCGGTGGCACCACACCGTTCGAGACCCGGTTGGTCGTGGCCGCGGCGATGGCCGCGCTGCGCACGTCGATCGACACCTGGGTCGCCGACGAGTCGGCCGACCTTCGCGACTGCGTGGAGACCGCCTTCGACGCGCTCGCCCGCGGGCTCGACACCCGGCGCTGACGCTCAGGCGGCGCGCAGCGCGCGGAGCACCTCGTTGGCGAGGCGCGGCCCCTGCTCGTCGAGCACCGGTGTCACCTGCACCCGCAGCACGACCGCCGATCCGTCCAGCTCCTCGACGTGGATGTGTGGTGCGGAGCGGATCGGTGTCGACACGCCGTGCTCCAGGCGGGCCTGGAGCTCCGTCGGCTGGACGTCCGCGTCGAGCCGAACCCGGAGGTCGACCGCGCCCGGCTCACGCAACGGCACGACCGCCGAGTTCAGGAGCAGGCTGTTCGGCACGAGGATCCGGTCCGCGCCCCGGGCCAGGTGCGTGTAGAGCAGGCCCGCGTCGACGACGACTCCCTCGAGATGCCCGGCGAGCGCTCCGCTCTGGAGACGGATCCGCTCCCCCACTCGGAACGGCCGTGCACCGAGGAGGACGATGCCCGCGAACAGGTTGCCGAGCGTCTGCTGCGCGGCGAGACCGGCCACGATGGCAGTCGCCGCCCCGCCGATCGCGACCGTCTGGGGTCGAAGCCCGACGATCCGCAACGCGACCACCAGCGTGACCGTGATCGTGGTGAGCCGGACGACGAAGCCGAGGGGACCGGCAAGCTGGACGCCGCGTCGGGCGAGCAGTGCGGCGCCCGACCGTCCGGCGACGGTGGCCAGGGCCCATCCGAGGATCAGCAGCGCGAGTCCCGCCGCGATGCGCACCGGTGCGTCGGTGCCGAAGAGCGGACGACGGTAGGCGTACAGCACGTAGACGAGCCCGACGAGGCTCGCCAGGACCAGCAAGCGCGGCCAGCGCCGGACCTGCGCGACGGCGCGCCCGCGCATCCGTGCCGCGATCGCGCGCGGGTGCTCCGGGGCTCGAGGTGTCAACGCCGGCGCGCTCAGTCGGTGACGGAGGCTTCGGGGTCGAGCACCGTGTCGTCGTCGGCCACGGTCTCAGGATCGTGCGAGGCCTCGGTGACGACCTCCGGATCGGCGTGCGAGCGTGAGGGTCGATCGTCGAGCGCGGCATCCAGCAGATCGCGTGCGGCCATGCTCGGTCTCCTCGGGCGGCTCTCGGATGGGCCGCGCGCGCATACCCCCTCGGTGGCGCCGCGAAACCGGTGGCTGCGTTTCGGAGCGCCCGCCACGGGTAGGCCTCGTGCTGGACGGGGCGCAGACGCCGAGGACCGAAGGGAACGACGATGGTCACACGACGACAGCGCACGGCTGCCCGCCGCAACGTCAAGAAGGCCGCGGCAGCCGCGAGCAGGAAGCGCACGATCGCGAACCTGCCCAAGAAGACCCGACGGGCGCTCGGGAAGCAGGGCGCTGCGGTCGCGAAGCGCAAGCGAACGGGCGCGGCGTCACCGAAGACCAAGCAGGAGCTCTTGCGGATCGCTCGTCGGCGTGGGCTCGCGGGACGTTCGAAGATGGGTCGTGACCAGCTTGCCCGCGCGTTGGGGGAGTCGTGAGCCGTCCGGCGCCCCGAACGGGCGCCCGTTCGAGGTCGTCTGCCGCGGGGTTCGTCCACGATCTGCTGACGAGCATCGCGACGCGAGCACTGGTGATCGGTGCCGTCTGGCTGCTCGCCGTCGTCGTGGCCGTCCTGCTCTTCCTCGTGGTGATCAGCTGACCGGTCGGCGTTCCCCTGGGAGCACGTCGGTCTCGGACTCGTGGTACGCGGGGTGGTCGCCCGCGGTTTCCACGTTGAAGCCGAGGTCGAAGACGAGCGACCCGCCGATGGTCGCGCCGACCGTGGTCAAGACTGCCGCGACCACCGACAGCACGACGACGGTCACACCGCTGTACGCGTCACCGCCATACCGCAGGGTTCGCAGCGCGATGTTCACGAGGACGATCGCGGTCACCGTCAACATCGTGATCACGTGGGCGTTCGCTTCGCGCCGAACCTGCGTGCCGGCATCCGTCGAGCGGAGCCAGTCCCAGAAGCCCGTCAGGGCCGTGAGCAGCGAGACCGCGGCTCCCGCGATCAGCACGAACGTGGCCGCGCGGAAGAAGTCGCGCGCCCACGTCTCGTCCTGGGCGACGAACGAGATCACATCGAGCCCGGCCACGATCACGTAGGCACCGACCGGGATGTCGGTCAGGGGAGGATGCGCCGGCTTGCCCGCCCACCCCCGCAGACCCTTGAACGTCCGCCCGCGGATCGTGAGGCCGGGCCGGAACGAGAGATGCCGCATCTCGGCTCCTTTCGCCACCGGGGCAGTGCCCGGTGTCCGGAGCGTCCAAACTGCCCATCGAGGCAGCAATCGACGCGGGCTGGCAGACTCCGGCCGATGACGGACCCGGCGCTGGGCTCCACCAACGGAGAGCCCAGTCCACGCCTCCCGCTGCTCCTCGCGATGGCGATGTTCGTGCTCGTCGTGGACACGTCGTTGATGAACGTCTCCATCTCGGCGGTCGTCAAGGACCTCGACACGACCGTGAGCGGCGTCCAGTCGGCGATCGCGCTCGAGGCCCTCGTCTCCGCTGCGTTCATCCTGATCGGCAGCAAGGTCGGTGACCTCATCGGTCGCAAGCGCGCCTACGTCCTCGGTCTGCTCGCGTACGCCACCGGCGCCCTCGCGATGACGCTGGCGCAGGACCTCACCGCGATCATCGTGTTCTGGGCGTTCCTCGGCGGCCTGGGCGCGTCGCTCCTGCTTCCAGCGATGCAATCCCTCATCCACGGCAACTTTCAGGGCACCGCTCAACGCAAGGTCTACGCGTTGGTCGGAGCTTCGGCGGCGATCGCCGCGGCGATCGGGCCCCTGATCGGTGGCTTGATCACCACCTACCTCTCGTGGCGCGTCGCCTTCGGCCTCGAGGTCATCGTCATCGCGGTGGTCCTCTCGGGCATCGGACTCGTCCGCGATGTCCCGTACACCGGCGATCGCAGCATCGACCTCGTCGGCGCCGCGCTCTCGGTCGTCGGCATGGGTGGGATCGTGCTCGGCATCCTCGTGTGGCAGGAGGGCGGCGAATCAGTTGCCGCACTCCTCGCAGTCGGCACCGTGGCCATGGGTTCGTTCGTGTACTGGCTGGTCCGCCGGAAGCGGACGGGTCGCCCGACGCTGCTCGACCCGGGCCTCTTCCGCCTGGCGCTCTTTCGCTCGGGAATCTCGGGCCAGATGCTCCAGCAGATCGCACTCGGCGGGACGATGATCGCGCTGCCGATCTTCTTGCAGATGGTGCTGGAGTACAACGCCCTGGAAGCAGGGCTCTCCCTCGCACCCCTGTCGCTGAGCATGTTCGGTATCGCGCTCGTGGCCGGCAAGCGCGGCGGCAACCGTCGTCCGAGCAGCCTCATTCGCACGGGCTTCCTGCTCGTGACGATCGGGGTCTTCGCACTCATCCTCGTAGTGCCCCACGCCGAATCCGGGTGGTACTTGGTCCTGCCCCTGCTCTTCGCCGGTTGCGGGCTCGGCCTGCTCGTCTCACAGCTCAACAACTACACGCTCTCGCCGATCGAGTCCGAGCGGGTCAGTGAAGCCGCGGGTGTGAACTCCGCCGCCGGCTCGTTCGGCCTGTCGTTCGGCCTGGCCTTCGCGGGAGCGATCATGCTGGCCGCGCTCTCGTTCACCTTCACCAACATGGCGGAGTCGAGCGCGGTCCTCACCCCCGCGGAGGCCGCGCGGGTGTCGACCGTGCTCGAAGACGACGCCGAGCTCATGAGCAACACCCGGCTCGACGCACTGCTCGTCGATCAACCAAAGGACGTCCAAGCCGAGATCATCCGCATCAACACCGACGCTCGACCGATCGCACTACAGGTCGCGCTGCTCATCCCGCTGGTCGCCGCGCTGCTCGGGCTCGTGAACTCCTTGCACATGATGCGGCTCCCCGATCCGGAGCCGTCGGACGACGTGGAGGGCATGGCTCTGGCGTGACGGACGCGCACAGCCTCAACCCGGCCGTCACCCGATCACAACACTGGTCGAGCACGATCGGACTCGTGGCCGGCAGCTCGTGGACGATCAGTGTTCGCAATGATCAAGGGGCAGCGACGATCCGGCTGCACGGGACCGCGGACGAGGCCGCCGCGGTCGCGTTGGTCTCGGCGCTCGGTACGGCGCTCTGCGCGACCGGTCGCGCCGAACGGGTGCGCGTGGAGCTCCCGGACCAGGCTGCGGGCCGCAACCTCGAGGTCGGCATGCTCGCCATGGCCCGCGACGCGCGGATCGCCCGTCACGGGTAGTCGGCGCTGACCTTCCCCTTCACGACCTGGAGGTCGTCCCGGTAGTCGATCGCGAAGCACACGCGGTCGTCGTCGAACGCGATGACTCGGACTGTCGCTTCGGCGCCACTCGTCGTCGCGCGAGCCCCTCCACCCGTGTCGACGATCGCGGTGATCTGGTCCTTCGGGGTGCGAAGCTTCCGCCCGGGCTCGAGATCACCCGACGCCGGCCGCAGGAAGACCGTCACGAGCGTCTCGCCCGCGGGTGCCTCGATCGTCTCGCCGAGCTCTCCGGATCGCAGCGGGTACGAGGCGAGGTAGACGGTCGTGTTGCGCGCCGAGCCGAAGTCGAACCCGAGCGCCCGCTCGACGTCGCGCCCTCGGAGCTCGGCGGCAGGTTGATCCGCCGACTCGTCCGGGAGCCGCTCGATCGTGCCCACGAAGGGGCGCGATGGGCACTTGAGCGCTGCTGCGCCCGCCGACTCGTCGTGCTCGGGCGCGATCGACATTGCGATCGCGAGCACCACCACGATCGAAACGAACACGAGAGGCCGGATCGGCGGCATGGCGGCAGCGTGACACCTGAATGTTGCGATCGCGTTGCGACCACGGAGGGCATCCGGTGGCTCAGCCGTTCGCATACACCTGGCCGGGCGGGTAGTCGGCGCGGCCGACTGCTCGCCCGGTGAGCTCGCCACCGTCCGCGGGCACCTCGATCGCTCGGCCCTCGAACTCGAAGCGGACCGACGCGACCAGTGGGTCCTCGGTCACCGTGTACACGAGCTGCGCGATGGCGGCCGCACGGTCGGTTCCACTCACCCGATCGAACTCACCGCCGAGATTGATGGTCGCCCGGTGGCCCCGGAGCCGGATGCCGCGAAGCGTCGTGCCCGAGGGCACTGCGGTGCGGTCACCGGCGGTCAGCTCGGCCTCCGTGGGCCCGTCGAGCAACGCGCGGACACGCTGCGCCGGCGTCGGCTCGTCGAGCCGACGCGTGACCGGAACCAGACGATCCGGGTCGAGGAGGAAGATCGATGCACCGAACCCGCTCGGCGTCGTCCCCTCGACGTCGGGAACGCTCGCGTCCGTGAGGCCGAACGGCACATCACGACGATCGATCGCCTCAGGTTCGGTCTGTGTGCCCCGCGCACACGAAGCAGCCACGACGACCGATACCACGACGAGGACGACCCGTCGGATCACGCCGGCCGCCACGGAAGCGTCACCTCGAACCGTGCGCCCCCGTTCGGGGCCTCACGAACGGTCACGGAGCCGCCGAGGATCCGGACGTGCTCGGCCACGAGCGCGAGCCCCAGACCCGTACCGGGTGAACCGTCGCGTCGCCCGGCCGCCGCGCCGCGGTAGAAGCGCTCGAACACCCGCTCGCGCTCCTCCGGCGCGACACCGTCTCCGCGGTCGTCGATCGTGATGAGCACGGTGTCGCCATCCCGCGCGATGCCCACGCGATCAATCCCCTCGCCGTGGCTCTGGGCATTCTCGAGCAGGTTCGTGACGATGCGCTCGACCCTCCGCTTGTCCGTGAGGATCGGGACGTCGGCGACCTCGCGATCCACGTCGAACGTGAACGTCGAGCCCGAGGTGTTCGCCGACGTGTGGAGGATCAAGTCGGCGAGGCGCACCGGCTCGACCTCCATCTCGTCGACACCGGACTCCGCCCGGCTGAGCTCGAGCAGGTCCTGGACGAGTCGCTGGAACCGACGGACGTCACCGACCAGCACCTCGGCTGCGGTGCGCGTCGCGGGGCTCAGCTCGTCGGCGTGGTTGGCGATGAGCTCGGAGGCCGCCGCGAGCGTCGTCAAGGGTGAGCGCAGCTCGTGGCTCACACTCGACGCGAAGCGAGCATCGCGCTCGATCCGAGTCTGCAGCGCGTCGACCATGCGGTTGAACGACTCCGTGAGCTCACCCAAGTCGGGATCGTCACTGTGCTCGAGGCGTCGAGACAGGTCGCCCTCCGCGATCTCGACCGCCGTCGCGCCCACGGCCGCCAGCGGCTGCAGGACGCGCCGGCTCGCGAAGAACCCGAACAGCATCGCCACGACGGTGGTCGCGGCGGCAGCACCGATCAGCGCATCGCGGATCACGTCGAGCGTCGACCCGAGCTCCGTGAGCGAGAAGACCTCGAAGTACGTCCCGTCGACCGCAGGCACGCTCAAGCCGACGATCAGGACGCGACGGCCGTCCACGTCGATCCGCTGGTGCGCCGGCGTGCCCGCACCGACCACGCGTCGCATCGAGCGGGGCACCGTCGAGCGTCCGACCGACACGGACGAGCTGTACCACTGGTCGCCACGCTTGAACACAACGCTCGACGTCTGCGGGAGCTCGAGGCCGGTGAGCGCGTCGGGGACGTCCTGGCCCGGTGCGAGCAGCTCGTCGCGGAGCGCGCGGGCGTTGAGGAACGTCTGCCGGATGGCCGACCGCTCCCGTTGGGCGATCAGGTAGCGGTCGGCCAGGGTGTAGGTGATCACCGCGAGCAGCACCGAGACGCCGAGTCCGCCGAGCCCGAAGAGCAAGGTGACGCGCGTCCGGAGCCCCGGGCGACGGACGCCCCGCCACCGTCGCGCCCGCCTGGCGTCGGGCGCGTCGCTCACGGACGCTCGAGCCGATACCCCAGGCCTCGCACCGTCATGATGAGCGTGGGGTTCGACGGGTCGGCCTCCACCTTCGTGCGCAAGCGCCGGATGTGTGCGTCCACGAGCCGGCCATCGCCGAGATACCCGTAGCCCCACACACGCTCGAGCAGCTGCTCGCGACTGAGAACCATGCCGGCGTGCAGCGCGAGCTCGCACAGGAGCCGGAACTCGGTCTTGGTCACGTCGACCGCGACGCCGTCGCGCGTCACCACGCCGGCTGCGGGCGAGACCTCGATTCGTCCGAAGACGTAGCGCTCGGGCACCGCGTCGCCCGAGCGAACCCGACGCAGGAGCGCCCGGATGCGGGCCGTCAGCTCCTTCGCCACGAAGGGCTTCGTGATGTAGTCGTCGGCCCCGGCCTCGAGGCCCGCCACGACGTCGTGCGTGTCGGTCCGGGCCGTGACGATGACGATCGGTACGTCGCTCACCTTCCGCAACGCTCGGCACAGCTCGAATCCATCGCGGCCGGGCAAGGTGAGATCGACGAGTGCGATGTCGATGCTCGCGGCGCCGAACAGGTCCATGGCCCGCTCGGAGCTCTCGGCCTCGGTGACGCCATACCCCTCTTCTTCGAGCGCGAGCCGCATGAGGGCACGGATCCCCGCGTCGTCCTCGACCACCATGGTCTGCACAGCCACGCCATCACGATCCCACATCAACGGGGCGCCCCGGTCCGGGGTCAGGACGGGGCGCGGCCGAGACGGATCCGCACGCGACGGTCGTCGTCACCCAGGCGGGCGCAGGCCACGACCGCGCGCAGCCCGTCGGTCGTGTAGCGCGCGACGCCCGAGAGATCGACGACCACCTCGAGCGCGGCGTCGGCGCCCAGCTCGGCCGCCACGCGACTGCACAGCTCTTGTCCGGAGTCAGCGTCGAGGCGCCCGTCGACGATCACATGGGGCCCGTCGGGACCGTCCATCACCTCGAACACCGCTTCGTCCGACCGCCACGGCTCCGTCATCCGGCGCGCACCGCCCGGGTGGCGGGGACGTCCATCCACGTCGTCGTGCGCCGCCTGCGCACCGGGCGGCATCCGTCGAGCCCGACCCCCTCGCACTCGAGCGACGCCCCTCGCTCGAGCAAGGCCGCGAGGAGCTCGAGCGACTTGCGGCTGCACGAACGGGCGCGGCGCAGATCGAGGCGGACCCCGACCAGGTCGGGTCGAACCTCGAGGATCTGGCCCGCGACGTCTTCGACGATCGCGGCCTGGGCGTCATCGAACGCCCCGTGGACACCGATACCCAGTCCAGGGGCATCGTCGGGCCTCACGATGACCGCTGGCCTCGCCGGACCGGGTTGGTGTCGCCGTCGTCGCACTCCGCCAGCGTCGTACACGCATGTTGCGGTCTCGTGACGAACCCTCGACGGTCACGCCACGATGCGAGGCGCGCGACCTCAACGTTCTCGTCGCGAGATCGCAACACGGCGCGGCAACCATGCCCCCATGCGGAGCACCGAAGTCCCCGAGAACCGGGCCGCCGACGCCACCACCGTGGTGGTCGAGACCTGTCAGTCGCGGTGGGTGTTCGAGCTCGGTCGACACCGCTACCTCCGGTACGACCGGGACCGCGAGATCGACGTCGCCACCCAGTTCGGGAGCTGGCGGACGTTCGACCACGTGCGGGTGAGCGACTCCCAGCTGGAGGTCAAGGAACCCGGCCAACCCGTGCTCCGCGCTCAGATCCACCACGAAGCGTGCGCGTGCGACACCGCGCACTCGGCTGGCTGAGGAGCACACCATGACCGCACCGTCACCCACGACCGGACTCACCGACCCGCAGATCACCCGTCTGCGCGCCCAGCTCGTCCGGCTCCGCGATCGCGCGACCGAACGGGCCGAGGTGCGCGAGGAGGAGGCGGACGGACTTCACTCCGAGGTCATCGACGCGCCGGACGAGGCGCTCCTCGACGTGGACCTGGTGATCACCACGCGGCTCGCGGGTGGGGCGACCGCGGCGCTCGAGGCCATCGATGCGGCGATCGCCCGCGTCGACGAGGGCTCGTACGGGCACTGCACGGAGTGCGGCGGAGGGGTTGGTGCCGAGCGTCTCCTCGCGCTGCCGACCGCGGCGAGATGCCTCGACTGCCAGGCCGCGGCGGAGCGGACACGACGCCCGTAACCGAGGACGCAGCTCAGGCGCGCAGGGAGAGCAGAGCCACACCCGCGAGCGTCAACACGACGCCGGTGGCGGAGACCACATCGAAGGTCTCCCCGAGGAACACCACCGAGAGCACCACGACGAGCAGGACGTACGACGTCGCGATCGCCGCCGTGGGACCCGCGGGCAGGTCGCGCAGCGCGACGGCATAGAGCACGGATCCTCCCGCCATCAGCAGGGCGACGAGTGCGCCGAGCGGGAGCTCGCCGAGCGGCATCGACAGCGTGCCCTTCGTGATGAGCACGCCGGGAACGGCGACGAGCAGCATCGCGACACCCATGAGGACGTTGATCTGGAACGCCGACAGGTTCTCGAGGCTCACCTTCAACAGGAACGTCGCCAGGCCGAGCACGACCACGTAGGCACCGAGGGCCGCTGGTCCCATCGGTGCTCGAGTACCCCTGCGGCCTCATCGTCATGCCGCTCCTCGGACTCAGTGGTCGGGCAGTGGCGTCGCGCGCGAGGAGGTGTGGACGACGGACCGCAGCGGGTAGGCGTGCTCCATCGACGAAGCAACACCGCTCGAGACGCGCACCGAGGTCCGGTTCGGTGGCGGCCCGGTCGTCGTCGGGTACGACGACTCGGCGTCCGCCCGTGCGGCGCTGCGCTGGGCGATCAGCTGCGCCGAGCTCACCGCGTGCGAGATCGTCCTGGTCGACGTCCTCTCGGAGGTCGTCGAGTGGGAGCTCGCGGCGTTGCCCGTCGACACCGATGCGCGACGGCGCGAACGCCTGGAGGATCTCCGCACCAGCTGGAGTCAGCCGCTTCGTGACGCCGGAATCCCGTACCGAACCGAGCTGCGCACCGGGAAGCCCGCCGAGGAGATCGTGTCGGTCGCCACGGCCAGCCACGCGAGTCTCATCGCCGTCGGCATGAGTGGGCGCAGTGGCCTGTCCGAGCTCTGGCTCGGCGGACCTGCCCACCGCCTCGTGCACGACGCGCCCTGTCCGGTGGTCTCGGTCCCCGCCCCGCGAGCCTGAACCGCTGCCGGCGCGCGCCGCGCCGCTACTGGATGTGCAGGCCGGAGATGGCTCGCGCGATGACGAGCCGCTGGATCTCCGAGGTGCCCTCGAAGTTCGTGTAGATCTTCGAGTCGCGGTGCCACCGCTCCACCGGGTACTCCCGCGTGTAGCCGTAGCCGCCGAGGATCTGGATCGCCTCTTCGGTCACCTTGACCGCGACCTCGCCGGCCTTGAGCTTGCTCATCGAGCCCTCGCCGGCGACGAACTCCTTCTTCGCCGCGGCCATCCAGCACGCGCGCCACACGAGCAGTCGCGCTGCGTCGATCTCCATGCGCATGTCGGCGAGCTTGAACGCGATGCCCTGGTTCTCGATGATCGCCCGACCGAAGGCCTGGCGCTCCTTCGCGTACTCGAGCGCGTACTCGTAGGCCGCGCGCGCGATGCCGAGGGCCTGCGCGCCGACGAGGGGTCGCGTCGCCTCGAACGTGCTCATCGCCGCCTGGGTGCGCGTCTTCTTGCCCTCCTTCGCGCGGGCGAGGCGCTGGTCGAGCTTGTCCTTGCCACCCAGGAGGCAGGTGCCCGGCACGCGGCAGTCGTCGAGGATGACCTCGGCCGTGTGGCTCGCACGGATGCCGTGCTTCTTGTACTTCTGGCCCTGGCTGATGCCGGGCGTGCCCGGCGGCACGACGAAAGCGGCGTGGCCGCGGCCCTTGAGCTCGGGATCCACCGCGGCGACCACGACGTGCACATCGGCGATGCCGCCGTTGGTGATCCACGCCTTGGTGCCGTTGAGCACCCACTCGTCGGACTTCTCGTCGTAGACCGCGCGCGTCCGGAGGTTCGAGACGTCGCTGCCGGCGTCGGGCTCGCTCACGCAGAAGGCGCCGAGCTGGATCTTCTCCGGCGTGCCGAAGCACTGCGGCACCCACTCACCCGCCTGCTGGGGCGTGCCGCTCGCCATGATCCCGCTGACCGCGAGCGTGCTGCCCAGGATGGAGAGCGTGATGCCCGCGTCGCCCCACGCGAGCTCCTCGCTCGCGATCGCCAGCAGCAGCCCGGCGGGGTCACCGACGCAATTGGCGAAGAACTCCATCGAGTACAGGCCGACCTTTGCAGCCTCCTCGATGACCGGCCAGGGGGTCTCCTCCCGCTCGTCCCACTCGTGCGCCGCGGGCCGGATCACGTCCTCGGCGAAGTCGTGGACCCACTTCTGGATCTGGAGCTGGTCCTCGTTGAGCTCGAGCGAGAAGTCCGCCATGGCAGGGCCTCCGGGGAGAACGGGCCGTCACGTGCGACCACAAGTTACTGGCCGGTAACCACCCTAGCCCGCCACCCCGAGGGCGGGGCGAACCGCGCTCACGCCGCGAGGCCCTCGTCGACGAGGCCGTAGCGGCGACGGATGCGGCGCTCGACGGTGCCGAAGAACAGCGCGTCCACCACCACGCCGATGACGAAGATGACCATCATCACCGCGATGACGCCGTCGGCGTCGGCCAGGCTGCGCTCGTTCTCGAGCAGGAAGCCGAGCGAGCGCTGACCCGGGATCAGCACGAGCAGCTCACCGGCGAGGAGGCTGCGCCACGCGAAGGCCCACCCCTGCTTGAGGCCGGCGACGAACGACGGCAGCGCGGCGGGAAGGACCACGTGGCGAAACGACGACCAGCCCCTGGCGCCGAGCACCTTGCCCGCCCGCAGGTAGAGCGGCGGGATGTGGTCGATGCCGCTGATCAGCCCGTTCGCGATCGACGGTGCCGCGCCGAGCACGACGACGAAGAGGATCGCGCCGTTCGTGGCCTTGAAGATGAGGATGGCCAGGGGGAACCACGCGATCGACGGCATGGTCTGCAGCCCGGTGATCATCGAGCCGATGCCGGCGCGAAGGATGCGGTTGCGCGAGACGAGCGCGCCGAGCGTCGTCCCGATCAGGATCGCGAGCGCGAAGCCCTGGACCGCGCGCTCCATCGTCGTGCCCATCGCCTGCACGAGGTCGTCGAACTCGTTGAACAAGGTGTCGAACACCGCGCTCGGTGGCGGGAGCACGTACTCGGGCTTCCACTCCGTCCACACGATGACCTGCCACAGCAAGAAGAAGAGCCCGACCGCCATGAGCTTCGGCCACGTCGCGGCCCAGAGCCGCGCCACGCGACTCTTGCGGCGCGCCACCGGGAGGTCGAGCGCGTCCAACCCGGAGAGCTGCACCTCCAGGCGCTCGGCGGTGTCAGTCGTCGGCATGCCGGGCCACCTCCGCTCGCAGCTGGTCGGTGATGGTGGCCGCGAGGTTGGCGACCTCCGGGGAGTCGATCCGCCGCGGGCGCGGGATCTGCACGGGGAACTCGGCCATGACCCGGCCCGGACGACTCGAGAGCATGACGACCCGATCGCCGAGGCGCACGGCCTCGCGCACGTTGTGGGTGACGAAGAGCACGGTGAGGTCGTTCTCGCGCCAGATCCGCTCGACCTCGTCGTGGAGGAGGTCGCGGGTCATCGCGTCGAGCGCGCCGAACGGCTCGTCCATCAAGAGCACCGGTGCGCGCTGCGAGAGTGCCCGCGCGAGCGCGACCCGTTGACGCATGCCGCCGGAGAGCTCGTGCGGGCGCTTCTTCTCGAACTCGCCCAGGTTCACCGATTCCAGCAGCTCGCGAACGCGCGCTCTGCGCTCGGCCTTGCCGACACCGTCGAGTCGAAGCGCGAGGTCGACGTTGCCGGCGGCGGTGAGCCACGGGAAGAGGGCGGCCTCCTGGAACATGAGCGTGGCCCGACCGTCCACCGTGACCGTTCCCGCCGTCGCCCGGTCGAGGCCGGCCACGAGGTTGAGCAGCGTGCTCTTCCCGCACCCGGAGGCCCCCAGGAGGCAGACGAACTCACCCCTCTGCACCTCGAGCGACACCCGGTCGAGCGCGTGGACCGCGTTCGATGCGTCGCCGTAGACCTTCGAGACCTCATCGAGCCGCACGGGCGCGCCGACGCCGGCCTCGGGGAGGGGGGCTCCCGAGACCGGCGCTTCGGCCGCGTGTGGGCGCACGGCGGCGCCCGCGGTCACTGGGCGGAGACCGACGGCTCGCCGGCCTTCTTGAGGACCTTGTTCAGGAGCTTCAGGTCGTAGATGCCCTTGAGGTCGACGGGCTCGAGCAGCCCCACGCTCTCCGCGTCCTTGGCCGACTTCTTGAGCGACGAGGCGATCGGGTCGTTCGTGAAGGTGACCGTGTCGAACGTCGCCGCCACGAGCTCGGGTGCGATGGCCTTGCCGGTCGCCCGCTCGATCCCGCTCGCCACGAGGTTCTGCGCCACATCGGGCTGGTTCTTCACGAAGTCGTTCGCGGCGACCTGTCCCTCGAGCAGCCGCTGCACGACGTCCGGGTGCTCATCGAGGAACGCGGTCCGAACGATGAGGTGCGTCGTGACGTACTGACCGTCGGGCCAGAGGTCGCGCTCGTCGACGAGCACCTTGCCGCCACCTTCGGAGATGAGGCGCTCGGCCCAGGGCTGCGGCACCCACGCGCCGTCGATGTCACCGGCCTGGAATGCGGCCAGGGTCACCGCGTTGTCCTGGGGCACGATCGAGACGTCGCCGCCACCGTCGGTCGTGGTCTCGAAGCCCTTCTCCTTGAGGAACGCGCGCAGGGCGACGTCCTGGGTGTTGCCGAGCTGCGGCGAGGCCAGGGTCGTGCCCTTCAGGCCCTTCACATTCTTGATCTCGGGCTTGACCACGAGGAACGCGCCACCAGACGTCGCGCCGGAGATGATCCGGATCGCCTCGCCGTCGGACTGCGCGAACGCGTTGATCGCCGGATTGGGGCCGATGTAGGTCGCGTCGAGCGCATCGGCGAACAGCGCCTCGACCGCCGCCGGACCCGCGTTGAACGTCGAGAGCTCGAGGTCGACGTCCTTGCCGAGCTGGTCCTCGAAGATCCCGCTCTCCACACCCACGATGGCGGTCGCGTGGGTGACGTTGGGGAAGTACCCGAGGCGGAGCGTCGTCGGCTCCCCGTCGGACTGGGCCGGCGTCGACGCGCCGGCCGGGCTGCCGGCGACGAGGACCGCGCCGAGCAGGAGCCCGATCGCCGCACCGAGGGCGACCGATCGGATTCGACGGACGTTGGCAAAGGACACTGCTGGCCTCCGGGCTCCGAACCGAGTGAACGGTTCCTGTGATTCCCTACTAAGTTTGTAGGGATAGTTGGATTGGGAGGTAAACTAGAGATCGTCGGTCCATCCGTCAAGAGCAGGTCGTAGCCTCGGGCCGACTCGGGAGCCGCCCATGTGGATCACCAGACGCACCGACTACGCCACACGGGCGGTGCTCGCGCTCTCGCTCGCCTCCGACGGGCGGCCGCGCAAGGTCCAGGACCTGGCCCAGGCGACGGCAACCCCGGCCACGGTCCTGGAGCAGGTGCTCCCCCAGCTGCGGAGCGCCGGCATCGTTCGCTCCGAGCGCGGACCGGCCGGTGGCTATCGCCTCAACCATGCGCCCGAGGACATCACCCTCGGCAAGGTCGTGCGACTCATCCAGGGGCCGCTCGCGCCGATCTCGTGCGCGACCCGCAGCGAGCCCGAGCCGTGCGCGATGGAGGTCGAGTGCTCGCTGCGGGATACGTGGGCCGAGGTACGCGACGCGACCATCGCCATCCTCGACGCGACCACCTTCGCCGACCTCGCCGCGCGCGCGGGTGGGCCGTGGACCGCGGTACGGCTCACCGACCAACCCGAGGCCGGTTGAGTCTCATGAAGGTGCACTGGTTCCTCCCGACGACCGGCGATGGTCGCGACGTCGTGCCGCGCAGGCCGGAGACGCGACGCGAGCCGTCGCTCGAGTACCTCATCCAGGTCGCACGCGCCGCCGAGCAGCTCGGGTTCACGGGCGCGCTGACGCCCACCGGCACGTGGTGCGAGGACGCGTGGATCCTCACCGCCGCGCTCACCCGCGAGACCGAGCGCCTGCACTTCCTCGTCGCGTTCCGGCCCGGCTTCGTGTCGCCGACGCTCGCGGCCCAGATGGCGTCCACCTACCAGCGGATGTCCGACGGTCGGCTGCTGCTCAACGTCGTCACCGGCGGTGCACCCACCGAGCAGCAGCGCTTCGGCGACTGGCTCGACCACGACGAGCGCTACGCGCGCACCGGCGAGTTCATCACCGTGCTCAAGGGAGCCTGGGGCGAGGCCCCGTTCGACTTCACCGGTCGCTTCTACGACGTTCGCGGTGCCACCACCCTCTTTCCCCCCGAGCCGCGACCCGCGGTGTACTTCGGCGGCGCCTCTCCGGCCGCGGAGCAGGTCGGTGCGGATGGTGCCGACGTCTACCTCTTGTGGGGCGAGCCTCCGGCGATGATCGCCGAGCGGATCGCACGGATGCGCGCGCTCGCTGCTGCCGCGGGACGGACGCTCCGGTTCGGGCTGCGGGTGCACGTGATCACCAGGGACCGCGCGGCCGACGCGTGGGCCCACGCCGACCGGCTCCTCGACGGCATGGACGACGACCTGATCGCGCAAGCCCAGCGCAACGCGGCGACGACGGAGTCGGTGGGTCAGCAGCGCATGGCCTCCCTGCACGGCGGATCGAAGGACGACCTCCTGATCGCCCCCAACCTCTGGGCCGGCCTCGGGCTCGTGCGCGGCGGCGCGGGCACCGCGCTCGTCGGGAGCCACGAGGAGGTCGCCGAGCGGATCCGCGAGTACGCCGACCTCGGGATCGACGAGTTCATCCTCTCGGGCTACCCGCACCTCGAGGAGGCGTACTGGGTCGGTGAGGGCGTCCTGCCCCTGCTCGGCCTCGGGCGCGGCCCGGCGCGCGTCCCCGCCCTCGACGGCTCGAGCGCCCGATGACCAGGCTCTTCGCGTTCCCGAACCCGGTCAACGAGGTCTCGGCGCGGCTCGTGGCGGGTGGCGTCGTGGTGCTGGGGCTCGTCACGATCTCGGTGGGCGAGCCCTGGCTGCTCGTGCCACTCGCGTACGGCTTCGTCGCACGCGTGCTCACCGGCCCGACGCTCAGCCCGCTCGGGCAGCTCGTCACCCGGGTCATCACACCGGCACTGCCGTTCGAAGCGAAGTGGGTCGCCGGACCACCCAAGCGGTTCGCGCAGGGCATCGGGGCGACGTTGTCGGTCGCTGCGTTGATCGCACACTTCGGGTTCGGCGAGACGACCGTCGCGTACGTCCTCGTGGGCCTGATCGTGGTCGCAGCGACGCTCGAGTCGGTGTTCGCGGTGTGTCTCGGCTGCATCATCTTCGGCGGCCTCATGCGGGTCGGGATCGTGCCGGACGAGGTGTGCGAGCGGTGCAACGACATCTGGGCGAGCTCGCCGCGCCCGGCGACCGTCCCGAGCTCGTGATCACCAGCGCGCCGCCCGTGGTCGTCATCGACCCGCTCTTCGACGACGCGGGCGCAGCGGCCATGGTGGAGCTCTGTGCCCGGTTCGGCCGGTACGGCCTCTACATCGAGCACGAGCAGATCCACGTCGACCTCGGCAACGGCCTCCTCCCCCGGCACGACAGCGTGCTCAACTTCCTGCGCACGAAGCACGTCGACGGCGTCAGCACCGAGGAGCTCGCGGCGCGCACGAGCTACTTCCGCGAGGAGTACGCCTACGCCGGTCGCCCGCTCGTCGAGGGGATCGAGCCGTTCCTCCACCACCCGGCGTTCATCGATGCCGCGACCACCGTGCACGGCGGGTCGGTGGTCGAGCCCGCGATCGCCTACGCGAACCTCTACCTCCCCGGCCAGGAGCTCGCCGTCCACACCGACGTGCCCGAGTTCCGCGGCGCCAACCGCAAGGTCCTGCCGCAGTGGCTGCTCGTCGTCATGCACCACTCCGGCCTGTTCGACGCGTGGCGGCTCCCGATCGCCACCGGCATCGCGTACTTCCACGACGCCGCGGGCGGCGCGCTCGTCACCTGGCCCGACGGACCCGACGGCGCCCCCGTGCGCCACGCGCCGCGCACCAACACCGCGGTCGTGCTCGACACCGACTCGATGTTCCACGGCGTCGACCCGGTGGGGGACGCGCCGGTCGCCGTCCCGCCCTTGCCGCCGGGCTCCCAGCTGACGGCCGACGGCCCGGAGCACTGGGTCCTGCGCGACGCAGCGGGCGAGGCGACCGCCCGCTACGCCACGGCCCACCTGCGCTTCTCGGTGTCGTGGAAGGCGTACGTGTTCCCGGACGAGGCCGCACGCGACCGCTGGCGCGACCACACCGACGACCTCACCGCCGAGATGATCGTCGAGCGTCTGCTCGCCGACCTCCATCGGCGCGGCCGCATCGACGCGAACGCCACGCCCGATCGCGAGGTCGGGCTCCTCGCGATCGACGAGTACGTGCGCTTCCCGACCTGACCCGAGCGCACGCCTCGACGCGCGCTCGGGCGAGGCGGGCTACGGCTCGGTCGTGCTCGTGGTCGGCGGGTTCTGTGCCTGCACCACGATGGTCTGCTGGGGCTTCTGGCCGTTGTTGCCGTTGGCGGTGAGCACGTAGGTGTGCTGCGACGGACCCCCGCACGCGAACGGCACCTGGGCGTTCCCGGTCGGTCCGTAGTTGCCGTACACGCCGCTGTTGTCGATGCTGATCGAGACCCCGGACGTGTTCTGGGTGGACCACGTGAGCTGGATCTGGCCCGAGCCGGGGCACGGGTAGGGCGATGGGTTCCCGGCGAACTGGAGGATCGCCGGCGCCGCCGGCGCCGCCGTGGTGGTGGTGGGCGGCGCGGTCGTCGTGGTGGACGACGACGTGGTGGAGCTGCTCGTGGTGGTCGTCGGCGTGTCGTCGTCGCCGCCGCTGGCGAGCACGGCCACGAGCACGCCCACGAGCACACCGAGCACGAGGACGGCCGCGGCGATCATCCAGAGGCGTCGCCGGTTCGCGCCGTCGTCGTCCTCGTCGTACGGCGGCTGCCCGCCGCCCGGGCCCCCCGGACCGCCGGGGTACTCCGCGCGAGTGACCGGCTGCGTGGCGTCGGCGTCCATGCCGCCGGTCCGCGGCGTGGGCTGCACCGGCATCGTCGCGTCGGGGTCTCCGGGCATGGTCATCTCACGTCCTCCACTCACGGCGTGCGCTCGTACCCGCGCGTCGGCGGGACGGTCGTTCGACGGTACCGGACCCGGGCCGTCGGACCGGGGAACTCGGACGCGACACGGCGCCCGCCCCGGGGGAGGCGGGCGCCGCGGTCGGTCCGGAGTGCGCTCAGGCCGCGGGCTCCGCAGCAGCACCACGACGGGCGCCGCGCTCGTGGTCGACGAACCGCTGCGCGAGCTCGGGGATGCGCGCCTTGGCCTTCGCGGCCCGCTCGGCCGTGACCGTGCCGTTGGCGACCGCCTCGTCGAGCTTCGCGTTCAGCGCCTGCACGACCGCGTCGGTGACCGTCGCGACGGGGACGTCCTTGGACGCCGCGAGCTCGGCGATGGTCGAGCCCTCAGGTACCGCCGCCTTCAGCTCCTCGACCGTCATGCCCAGCGACTCCGCGGCCGCGGCCACGGCCGTCCGCAGCGCGAGGTGACGCACGCCGCGGTGCCCGGGCTGGGGTGCGTTGCTCTCGGTCGTGGGCTCGTCGGTGCCCGCGGCACCCGCGGTTCCGGCGAGACCGGCGGTCAGGAGGCCGCCGGCCATGAGCCCGGCGACGGTGGCGGATGCGATCAGCTTCTTCATCTGGTACCTCACTTCGTTGCTCTCGGGGGACGTCACCCAGACAACGCCAGCGATGTGAGCGCTCCGTGAAGCCGCCGCGAGCCGTTGGCCATCGGCCCGAGGCGCTCGGACCGGGTGGGCCATACTGCGCACCGCATGAGCGATGCCCCCACGCCATCCGGAGACCACGCCGACGCGGCCCGCTACGCCGAGGCCGCCGGCGAGCTCCTCCTCACGCTGCGCGCCGGCGATGCGGCCGACGGACCGGCGTCGTCGCTCGGCGACCAGGGCGACGTGCTCGCCAACCGTCGTCTCCTGGAGCTGCTGCACGACGAGCACCCCGAGGACTCGGTGCTCTCCGAGGAGTCGAGCGACGACCGCACCCGCCTCGATGCCGACCGGGTCTGGATCGTCGATCCGCTCGACGGCACCCGCGAGTACACCGAGCCGGGTCGCGTCGACTGGGCGGTGCACGTGGCGCTCTGGCAGCGCGACGCAGGGATGCGCATCGGCGCCGTCGCGCTCCCCGCGCAGGGCGTCGTGCTCCACACCGGCGCTCCGCCCGTCGTCCCTCCCCGCGGTGAGCGGCCGCTGCGCGTCGTCGTGAGCCGGACGCGTCCGCCCGCGGCCGCTCGGCGCGTCGCGGATGCCATCGGCGCCGAGCTCGTCGGGCTCGGCTCGGCCGGCGCCAAGACCATGGCCGTCGTGCAGGGCGACGTCGACGCCTACGTGCATGCCGGCGGGCAGTACGAGTGGGACTCGGCGGCGCCTGCGGCGGTCGCACTCGCGGCCGGCCTGCACGTGTCGCGCCTCGACGGGTCGCCGCTCGTCTACAACCGACCCGACCCGTGGCTCCCGGACCTGGTGGTCTGCCGCCCCGAGCTCGCCGACGACGTCCTCGCGGCCACGGCGGGTGGCTGAACCGGCCGTCTCCGACGTCGAGCTGGTCGCCGCCGACGGCGTGCGTCTCCTCGGCCGTCGCCGACGACCTTCCGACGACCCCGTCGTCGAGGTCGTCGTCGTGCACGGCTTCGGCGCCAGCGGCGACGAAGTGCGCACCGTCGGGCTCGCCGACGCCCTCGTGGGTGCGGGCTACGGCGTGCTCACCTACGACGCACGGGGCCACGGCCGGTCCGGCGGTGAGTGCACGCTCGGCGATCGCGAGCAGCTCGACGTCGCCGCCGCCGTCGAGGCGGTGCGAGGCGACGACCGGCGCGTCGTGGTCGTGGGCACGTCGATGGGGGCGATCGGCGTGCTCCGGCACGCTGCCGCCGCGCCCGGCGCCGTCGACGCCGTCGTGATCGGGAGCTGCCCGGCCCGCTGGACCCTGCCGCGCAACGCTCGCGGCATCGCCTCGGCCGCGCTCACACACACGCCGCCCGGGCGATGGTTCGCCCGACGCTCGATGGGCGTCCGCATCGCCGGACGGATCGACCGTCCGGCGCCACCGATCGAGCTCGTGGGTGGGGTGGAGGTGCCGCTCGCGATCGTGCACGGGCGGGTGGATCCGTTCATCCCGGTCGCCGACGCCGAGGCGCTGCACGAGGCCGCGCGCGACCCGCGCCGTCTCGTCCTCGTCGACGACCTCGCCCACGCCTACGAGCCCGAGGCGATCGCCCCCATCCTCGACGCCGTCGACTGGGCCCTCTCGGTGCGCTCCTCAGGGCAATAGGGCGACACGAACGGACGCACCGTTGGGGTGGGTCAGTCCCAGTACCAGGCGACGCCGGCGAGGCCGGGGCCGGTGTGGACGACCATCACGGGGCCGAACTCGCCGATGAACGACGTCGCGGGCTCGGCGATGCCCTGCACGCGCTCGAGGAGCTCGTGCGCGGTCTCGACCGCGAGCGCGTGCAGCGCGGCCACGCGCAAGCGTGCGCCGTCGACACGCGAGCGCTCCACGAACCCGACGATGCGGTCGAGCGCGGCGTCGGGGCTCAGCGCAGGACGCAGGCGGCGCACCTTGCCGCCGCGGAACTCGAACAGCGGGTTGATGCCGAGCCGCCGGCCCGCCCACCCGGCCGCGCTCGGCACGCGCCCGCTGCGCACCAGGTGATCGAGGGTCGGGATCGTCGCCACCAACCGCACGCGGTCGATCACCGCCTCGGCGCGTGCCTGCACCTCGTCGAGCGACGCGCCCGCGGCCGCGGCCTCGGCTGCCGCGAGCACGACCAGCGCCTCCGCGCCGCCCGCGGTCTGGGTGTCGACGACCCGCACCGGGCCGCCGACCGACTGCGCCGCAATCGCGGCCGCGTCGTGCGTGGCGCTCATCGACGAAGCGATCGTCAGCACGAGCACGCCGTCGGCCGCCCGCAACCGGTCCTTCACCGCGGTCTCGAACTCGCCGGGCGTGGGCGCGGAGGTCTGCACCTGCTCCTCGGCGGCGAGCTCCTCGAGCGATCGCTGCCCCTCCGGCTCCGGCTCCCCGCGCACCGTCAGCCACATGGGCACCACGGTGACGCCCGCGGCCTCCGCGAGCTCCGACGGCAGCGCCGCGGCGCTGTCGGTCACGATGCTCACGGTCACGCGGCGGCCCCTCCCTCCGTGTCGGCTCCCGGTGGCGTCGTCGGGACACCCCCAGCCTCGCGCGTTCTGACCTTCACGAGCGCGGACGACAGCACCACGAGCAGACCGGAGCAGAGCAGCACCACCCGCGACGGCTCGAGCGTGCCCACCCACGGCCAGCGCACGTCGCCGAGCAGGTCGCCGGCCAGCCCCGCGCCGACTGCGGCGAGCGCGAGACCGACTCGGATGACCACGTGGAAGGCCGCGAACGCGAGGACACGCTGGTGGCCGTCGAGGTCCTTCTGGATCGCGCCCATGCCGGACGACAGCGCGTACGCGGCCCCGGCGCCGAACGCCGCCGCGCCGATGTACGCGAGCCACACCGAGGTGGCGAGGCTGAACAGCGCGACGATCCCGCCGATGGCCGCGACGCCGAGACGGGTCTCGACGAGCGGGTCGCGCCCCCGGCGCAGCTGGAGCAGGCCGAGACCGCCCGCGGCACCGACGCCGAACAGCGCGATCAGCACGCCGAACTCGACGTCGGACGCGTGGAGAACATCGGTGACGAACACGATGCCCAACGAGAAGAGCGCGCCGAGCCCGAGCGCGACCGCGGCGGTGGCCGGCATGACCGCGCGCACGAGGGGGATGCGGAACGCGTCCCGGAAGCGCACGTCCTCGGGCGCGTCCGCGCTGCCGTCGACCGACGAGAGCATCGTGAGCCGCGCGATGAAGAGGAACGAGACCACGAAGGTGCCCGCATCGATCCAGAAGGCGAGTGCGAACGGACGACCGAAGAGGTCGGCGAACGGCAAGGCCGCGACCGCGGCGAACAGTGCCGCGCCGAGCGGGATGGTCCCGAACGAGGACCCGAGGATCAGCCCGTTGGCGAGGGGGAGCTCGTCCTCGTCGACGAGCTCGGGGATGGACGAGTCGCGCGCCGGGAGGAACACGAGGCTCGCGGCCTCGAGCACGAACGCGCACGCGTAGACCCACCAGATCGCCCGGATGAAGGGCACCGCGGCGATCACCGCCGCGCGGGTCGCGTCCATGGCGAGCATGGTGCGCCGCCGGTCCCAGTGCTTGACCGCCCGGGTGGCGAGCGGGCCGCCGAGCGCGGCCGGCAGCAGGCGGAGCGTGAGGATCCCCCCGACCGCCAACGGGGAGTCGGTGAGCTCGAGCGCGAGCGCCATGAACGCGACCGTGCCCATCCAGTCACCGAGCCCGGACACGCCCTGGCCGATGAGCAGGTCGCGAAACCCGCGGCGACGGACGATGGTGCCGACGCTCACGACGGCGAGACCTCGGGATCGTGGTCGAACAGCAGCCGGTGCACGTACACCGCGAGCGTCCGTTCAGCCGGCGGGCCGTTGCCGAGCAGGCGCTTGAGCAGCATCGGCACCGCGATCGCCGCGCCGGCGAGCGCGCCGTCGGCTCCGTCGGTGATCGCGAGCACCGGCGCGAGCGCGACCTCGCCCACGAACGCGCCGATGCCCGTCTGCTTGAACGCACGCGAGACGACCAGCGAGACGAGCAGCAAGACGGTGCCCGGCCACGCGTTCACCAGCAAGGCACCGAGGGCGGGCGCGATGCCGCGGCCACCCGCGCCCTTCAGGAACGGCGACCAGTTGTGCCCCGCGACGGCGAGCCCGCCGGCGAGCGCCGCCACCACCGGGCGATCCGTGCCCGCGAGGAGCGGGCCGACCGCGCCCTTGGCGACGTCGAGGATGCCCGCGAACGCGAGCGCCGGGAACCCGGCGACGCGGTACAGCGACGTGCCCGAGACGGTCCCGGACCCGGTCTCACGCAGATCGACGCCGCGCGATCGCCGCGCGACGAGGTTCGAGAACGGGATCCCCCCGACCACGAACGCGAGGAGGAGGATCCCAACCTCGGCCATGACCGGTCATTCTGTCTCTCCGCCGCTACGGCGGAGCGCCCCCTAGCCGCCGAGTGGCGCCATGACCCCGTTGAAGCCGTTGCTGAAGCCGCCTTCGGCTTCGAGGATGGCCTGGCCCACGAGGACCCGGGGTGCGGGCGGGCAACCGGGGCTCGGGGTCACCGCCTCGCCGCCGGTGACGACGAACGGTGCGCAGAGCCCGTGGATCACCCGGCGGCCGGTGGCCTCGGGCAGGTAGCAGACCAGCCGGACGACATCGACGCCGGGCGTCGCGTTGGCCGGGACCGCGATGGCCTCCGACCCGGTGGCGAGGATCGCGCCGTCCGAGCCGAGCAGCTCGGTGCGGAACGCGCTCGAGCCGAGGCAGGTGTCGACGGCACCGGCGTCGCCGTCGGGCGCGACCGCGATCTCGGTGCCCGGGGG
>CAZKTS010000139.1:0-2040 GCA_964555735.1 uncultured Bifidobacteriaceae bacterium | reverse complement strand
GCCGGCATCAGCTCGAAGTCGACGAGCAGCTTGCCGATCCGCATCATCACGATCGCGAAGCGGAGCCCGGCGAACACCTCGTAGAAGTGGAGGTCGCGCGCGGTGCGGCCGCTCGTTCGCTCGTAGCGCGCCACCACCTCTTCGCGCGTCGGGAAGCCCTCCAGGCGCGGCGCGGGCATCCCCTCGTGGAAGTGGCGGTCGAGGAAGAGCCACCAGCCGAGGTCCATCATCGGGTCCGCGATCGTGACCATCTCCCAGTCGACGACGGCCGCGATCCGGTGCTGGGCGTCGAAGAGCTGGTTGTTGATGCGGGCGTCCCCCCACGCGAGCGCGAGCTCGGGGTCCTCCGCCGGCGCGTGCTCCCGCACCCACTCGAGCGCCGCGGCCGCGACCGGGGGCGGCGGCCGATCAGGGTTCGCCCAGTCGTACGCGGCCTCGTAGTACCGGAGCTGCTGCTCGAACCCGAGCGCGCCGTACTGCGGCTTCGAGAGGAACTCGAGGCCGAGACCCTGCCAGTCGACCGCGTGCACGGCGGCCAGCGCGTCGACGCCGTTCTCGACCAGTGTGCGCCGCTCGGCCGGGGTCGCGTCGTCGTGCAGCCAGCCGCCGAGCGTGTAGGGCGGCGTGTCGGTGGGCGCACGACCGTCGACGCGGCCCATCACGAAGAACGCCGCGCCGAGGTGCTTCGGATCCGGCTCGAACCACCGCATCGTGGGCACGGGCACCTCGGTGCTCGTGCCGAGGATGCTGAGCACCCGGTACTGGTTCTCGAAGTCCGCCTCCATGAAGACGGTGTGCTGCGTGGGCTCGACGCGCAGCACGAGCGCCTGGGTGACGCGCGTGCCGTCGGGGTCGGTCCAGGACGCGTCGAAGAGCAGCGTCTCGTTCGAGAAGCCGGTGAAGTCCGGACCGCTCATCGGCCCGACCTCCACGTCGGTGGCGCCGTCGAGCTTGGTCGCGAGCCACTCGGCGACGATGCCGCGCGCCTGCTCGAGATCGCGCTGCTCGGGAATCGGCATCAGACAAGTACCCCCTGCTCGATGAGCGTCTTCATGTCGTCGATGGCGAAGCCCCACTCGGCGAGCGTGGCCTCGGTGGTCTCGCCCGTGTGCTCGGGCGGTCGTGGCATCGGCGCCGGCGTCCCGGAGAACCTCGGCGCCGGCGCCGGCTGCGGGACGCCGCGGATGTCGAGGAACGTGCCGCGGGCCACGTTGTGGGGGTGCTCCGGTGCTTCGAGCGGCGAGAGCACCGGCGCGACGCACGCGTCGAGCCCCGCGAACGTCGCCTCCCATTCGTCGCGTGTGCGGGAGCGGATGACCTCGGTGAACCGGGCGCGCAGCCGGGGCCAACCCGCGGTGTCGTGCTGGTCCGGCAGCTCCTCGGCGTCGAGGCCGAGTCCGGTGAGGAGCTGCGCGTAGAACTGGGGCTCGATCGCGCCGACGGCCAACCAGCGACCGTCGGACGTCTCGTAGGAGTCGTACCAGGGGGAGCCGGTGTCGAGCATGTTGGTGCCTCGCTCGCCCCAGAAGCCCGACGCGCGCGCCGCGTAGAACGGCGTGAGCATGGTCGCGGCACCGTCGACCATCGCCGCGTCCACCACCTGACCCTGTCCCGTGCGCTCGCGCGCGAGCAGCGCGGCGAGGATCCCGTACGCGAGGAGCATGCCGCCGCCCGCGAAGTCGGCGAGCACGTTGATCGGTGGGGTGGGCGGCTGGCCCGCGCGGCCGAGCGGCTCGAGCGCGCCGGCGATCGCGACGTAGTCGATGTCGTGGCCCGCCTTGCTCGCGAGCGGGCCGTCCTGGCCGTACCCGGTGAGCCGGCCGTAGACCAGGCGCGGGTTGCGAGCGCGTGCCTCGTCCGGTCCGATGCCGAGGCGCTCGACGACGCCGGGGCGGAACACCTCGAACGTCGCGTCGGCGGCGTCGGTGAGGCGCAGGAACGTCTCCACGCCGCGCGGGTCCTTGAGGTCCAGCCCGATCGCACGCTTGGACCGGTACATCGCGTTGGTGGCCGGTGCGGAGCGATCGATCGCCCGAGCGG
>CAZKTS010000138.1:0-2189 GCA_964555735.1 uncultured Bifidobacteriaceae bacterium | reverse complement strand
CCCGATGACGGTGAGCGCCGCCTGCTCGAGGTCGCCGCCAACGTCGCATCGATCGCGATCGAGCGCGATCGCGCCCAGGCGCGGCTCGCCCACCAGGCGAAGCACGACGCGCTGACCGGGCTCCCGAACCGCGACGCGGTGCTCGAACGGCTCCGGCACGTCCGCGGGCATCCCCGACGGGGCGGACCGCACACCGCGGTGCTGTTCCTCGACATCGACCGGTTCAAGGTGCTCAACGACAGCGTCGGTCACGGGGCCGGCGACCGGTTGCTCATCGAGCTCGCGGCGCGCCTCCAGAGCGCGCTCCGCCCAGGCGATCTCGTCGCCCGCTTCGGCGGTGACGAGTTCGTGATGGTGTGCGAGGGCGTCGACGGCGTGGCCTCGGCCTACGAGCTCGCGGGGCGGGTGCTCGACGTGGTGCGCCGACCGTTCATGGTGCAGGAGAGCGAGCTCGTGGTCACCGCGAGTGTCGGGATCGCGCTCGTCGACGACCGACCGCCCGAAGAGCTGCTGCGCGACGCGGACACCGCGATGTACTGGGCGAAGGAGCGCGGGCGCGCGCGAGCCGAGCTCTTCGACGAGCACCTTCGCGAGCGGGTGGTGGTCCGCCTGGACGTCGAGCGGGAGCTGCGTCGCGCGGTCGACGCCGGCGACTTCGTCATGCACTACCAACCGATCGTCTCGCTCGTGCAGCCGAGGCTCGCCGCATTCGAAGCGTTGCTGCGCTGGCCGCACCCGACGCGAGGGCTCCTGTCGCCGGAGGACTTCCTCGGCGTGGCGGAGGAGTGCGGGCTCATGCGACCGATCGGCGCGTGGGTGCGGGACGAGGCCTGCCGCCAGGCTGTCGCCTGGCGCGAGGCGTTCCCCGAGTGGGGGGAGTTCGTGATGGGCTTCAACCTCTCGGCCGCGGAGCTCACCGATCCGCACCTCGGGCCCAACATCGAGCGCACGATCCGCGAGAGCGGGGTGGAGCCGGGCCTGCTGTCGGTGGAGATCACCGAGCGCTTGCTGTTCGAGGATGCCGCCGCAACCCACGTGCTGTTCGCGCACCTGCGCGACCTCGGTGTGCTCCTCGCCCTCGACGACTTCGGTACCGGGTATTCGCCGCTCGTCCAGCTCAAGGAGTTCCCGGTCCACACCATCAAGGTCGACCAGTCGTTCGTGAGCGGGCTCGGGCGAGACCCCTACGACGATGCGATCGTCGAAGCGGTGCTGGACCTGGCGCGCCGGCTCGACCTGTTCTCGGTCGCCGAGGGCGTCGAGAACGAGGCGCAGGAGGAGCGGCTCCGCGCGTCGGGGTGCCTGCTCGCCCAGGGCCACCGCTTCGCCCCCGCGTTGCCGCCCGACGAGGTGGAGCGGCTGGTGACGTCGCCCGACTGGGCGTTCCGGATCCCGCCGGCCTAGCCCCCACCCCTGGGGAGGCCGCGCAGGATCGCCTCGGCCCAGCCGACATCGGGTCGGGGGGCCCGCCGGGCGGCGAGCGACGCGGGCACGTCGATCTCGAGGCGCACCAGCGCACCGCCGAGCGTCTTGCCGAGGTTGTCGGCGCGCAGCGTGCGGGGTCCGCCACCACCCAACGCACCGTGCAGGACGAAGTTGAGTGCGAGGACGTTGGGGACCTCGTAGCGCTCGACGCTGCCGGTCACCAGCGAACCGAAGTGGGTCCGGACGCGCTCGGCCGTGACCTCACGCACGATGACGTCGTAGACGTCCCGGTCGTCGGCGAGCAGCGCGATGTTGACCAGATCGCCCTTGTCGCCGGAGCGGTAGCCGCAGAGGTCGTGGAGGCGACGGCGCGCCGGGCTCACGGCACCGTCTCCACCGTGACGCGCACGTGGGGATCCACGAGCGACTTCTCCACGAGCGTCGGCCAGATCCCGAGGAGCTCGCTCGGCCTGCCCGCGCCGCGGCCCATCCCCGTGAGGCCCGCGGGGGGCGCCGAGAGGGTGAGGGGCGTGAGCTCCCGACCGACGAGGCCCGCGGTCGTCGCGTCCGCGCACCGCCACGCGATGCGTGCAACCACCTCGGGCGGCTCGAGGTCGACGGCGGCAGGCACCGTCGGGCCTCCGAGCGCGTCGACGCCCCATCGCTCGACGAGCCATTCGTCGACCGCGAGACCGGCGCTCTCTACGCGCTTCGCAAAGATCGCCGCGGCCGCGGTTGCCTTCTCGGCCGCGTCGGGCCACGAG
>CAZKTS010000137.1:0-15675 GCA_964555735.1 uncultured Bifidobacteriaceae bacterium | reverse complement strand
ATGACGTCGACGTTGACGTCGTCGGCGACGCGCTTGTCCTTCATGTGGACCCGCAGGATCGACACCCGCTCCTCCTGCGTGGGCAGCGGCACGACGATCTGGCGGTCGAAGCGGCCGGGCCGGAGCAGCGCGGGATCGAGGACGTCGGGGCGGTTGGTCGCGGCCATCATCACGATGCCCTCGGTCGCTTCGAAGCCGTCCATCTCGGCGAGCATCTGGTTGAGGGTCTGCTCGCGCTCGTCGTGGCCGCCGCCGAGGCCGGCACCGCGCTTGCGGCCGATAGAGTCGATCTCGTCCACGAAGATGATCGCGGGCGCCTGCTTGCGGGCGGTCTGGAAGAGGTCGCGCACGCGCGCCGCGCCGACACCGACGAACATCTCCATGAAGTCCGAGCCCGTGACCGAGACGAACGGCACGCCGGCTTCACCCGCCACCGCGCGGGCGATGAGCGTCTTGCCGGTGCCCGGCGGGCCGACGAGCAGGACGCCCTTCGGGATCCGCGCGCCGATCTGCTTGAACTTCTGCGGGTACTTGAGGAAGTCGACGACCTCGGCGATCTCGGCCTTCACGGGGCCGTAGCCCGCGACGTCGTCGAACGTCGTCTTCGGCTTCTCCGTGTTGTAGACCTTCGCCCGGCTCCGGCCGATGTTCATGACCGCGCCCATCTGCCCCGACGCCCGCCGGCTCATCCAGACGAAGAGCCCGACGAGCACCAGGATCGGGAGCATCAGCGGCAGCAGGTCGAGGAAGAAGTTGGAGCTCGTCTCCGTGTACTCGAGGTTGACGTTCTGCTCGCGCAGCAGGTCGACCGTGTTCTCCTGGAAGTCCTGCGCAGGACCGGAGCTCGTGAACTCCTTGGTGCCTCCCTGGGACTCCTTGAAGGTGCCGGAGATGTCGCCGTTGGACTTGTTGAACTCGACGCTCTTGACCTTGCCGGCCTCGACCTCGTCGATGAACTGGGAGTACGAGAGCTCTTTGGCGCTCCCGTTGTCGCTGGAGAAGACGTTGGTCAGCGCGAAGACGCCCACGAGCGCCAGGATGAGGATCCACGGCAGCATGCGCGTCCACGAGGGCGGCGACGGCTGCGGTCGCTGCCCGTCGGGACGACGCTCCGGTGGCCCTCCCGGCGGCGGACGGTCGCCCGGCGGCATCTCGGTGGGAGGGCGACTCATGCAGAAGCTCCTGTGACCGGGCGTCGCGGTCCCCGATCGAGGGGTCGCCCGTTGGTGTGAGGGGAGGGCATCGTCGCCCTTCCGAACGCCCATGCTACGGCGCCCATTCCTCCGGCGTGACCTCGGGGCGAGGAGTTCGGCACCACTACGGTGAGCGCCGTGGCGCAGCCGCTTCGCGCACCCTTTCCCCGCGTGCGCTGGGGCCTGCCGGACGCCGTCGTCGCGTGGCTCGTCGGCGTGGTCGTCAGCCTCATGGCCGCGATCCCCTTCGTGGACGCCGACGGCAAGATCGCGTCCGGCGACAAGGTCGTGGCCACGCTGGTCCTGCTCGTCGCCCAGGACGTCGGCGTGATGGCCTGGCTGCTCGGCGTGGCCCGCCGGAAGGGTCTGGGCAGCCTCCGGGACGACTTCGGGCTCTGGTTCCGGACCATCGACCTCGCCTGGGTGCCGATCGGCATCGTCGTGTTCGGGCTGGCCTCGGCCCTGGTCCTCCCGATCTCGGACCTCGCCGGCCTCGACGAGTCGAGCCAGGACGTGGTGAAGACCTTCGAGCGCAGCTCGGGGGCGCTCGAGCAGGTGGCCTTCGTGCTCGGGGTCGCCGTCCTCACCCCGATCGTGGAGGAGCTGCTGTTCCGCGGTGTGCTCCTGCGCGCCCTGATGCGCCGGACGACCGCCGCCTGGTCGGTCGTGCTCTCGGCGCTGACCTTCGCGCTGGTCCACTTCCTCGGCGACGCCGGCACCGGCTACTACGTGCCCGCCTTCCTGGCGCTGGGACTCGTGTCGGGCTGGGCCGCCGTCGTCACCCGGCGGCTGGGGCCCTCCATCGCCCTCCATGCGGGCTTCAACCTCATCTCGGCGATCCTCATCGTGAGCTGAGGTTTCTGCTCAAGGTCTCGGCGCTCTCGGCCGATATGCCCTCGGGCAGAACGACTGGGAGGTCGAGCAATGCGTTGTGGGGCTTGTGCGAAGGGCTCGTTGATCGAGATCCGGATGACCGTGGCGGGCGAGGAGCTCACGTTCCGACGCTGCGGCCGCTGCGAGGCGCAGGGCTGGGAGTCGCTCGAGGGTTCGATCACCCTCGGTCGCGTGCTCGAGCTCGCCCGACTCTGATCCCGCTCTTGGCGCCTGACGGCGCCGGGCCGCTCGGGCCACGGCTCGGGCGGCGGAGGGTACCCCCGCCGCTGATCCTCGCCTCTGGTGCGTGACCCCGGGGGCGGGAGCGCCCCTGGCAGGATCAGGGGGATGGCCGCGACGACCGATGCCTCGCGGGACGAGGCGCTCGCGGCCGAGCCGGACGACGACGGTCTGCCGCCGTACCCACCGCCACGCGCGTGGTGGCGGCGGGTCGAGGGCTGGGCCGGGCTGCTCGTCCTGGCCGCGTGCTGCGCCTTCGTCGTCGCGCAGCTCGATCCCGCGCTGCTGCTGCGCAACACGACGGTCGTCGGCGGCGACAACGCCGCCCACACGTGGTGGCCCGCGTACCTCCGCGACCACCTCCTGCCGTTCCGGCTGGCCGGCTGGTCGCCCGACTTCTATGCGGGCTTCCCCGCCGGGCAGTTCTACTTCCCGATCCCCGCGCTGAGCGTCGTCGGCCTCGACCTCTTCGTTCCGTACAACGTCGCGTTCAAGCTCACGACCGCGCTCGGTCCGGTGCTCATGCCGATCGGCGCGTACGTCTTCGCGAAGGGCATCCGCGTCCCCAAGCCCGGCCCCGCCGCGTTCGCCGTCGCGGCGACCGCGTTCGTGTTCTTCAACGGCGACCCCGGCACGTCGAAGGACGCGGGCGACATCGCGTTCAACCAGCACATCATGGGCGGCACCCTGGCGAGCACCCTCGCGGGGGAGTACTCGTTCTCGATCGCGCTGGCTCTCGCGCTGATGTTCTTCGGGACGCTCGCGTGGTCGCTGCGCACCCGTCGCCGCATGTGGCTCCCGGCGCTGCTGCTCGCGCTGACCGTCATGAGCCACCTCGTCGTCGCGATCTTCGCGGTCGTCGGCGCGCTCGTGGTGTGGCTCGGGAGCCGCCCGATCAAGAACCTCCGTCCGGCCGCAGCGATCGGTGTCGTCGGTGCGCTGCTCACCGCGGTGTGGACGTTCCCCTTGCTGGCGACGCTCGAGTACACGACCGACATGCGGTACACGCCGATCGCGTGCCCCCCGCATCCGCCGGCCGGCATGGAGTGCACCGCGGCGCAGAACCCGGTGAGCTACCTGTTCCCCACGTACGTCTTCGGGCTCAACGGTGCCGCGCCCTGGGACTGGGTGAACGGCTGGGAGCCGTGGGAGTGGGGCGGCGCGGTCCTGATCGCCGCGGCCCTCATCGGCATGGTGGTGGGGCGGCGCCGGTCCACCGCGATGGTCCTCACGCTCACTGCGATCTGCGGCCTGCTCTTCCGGTTCTGGGAGGACATCCAGGCGACGCCCGCGTGGAACCTGCGCTTCCTCCCGTTCTGGTACCTGGGGGTGTTCCTCCTCATGGCGCTGGGTGCGGTCGAGATCATCCGGGCGCTCGCGTGGGGGGCGCGCAAGCTCGCGGTCGACGGCCGGTGGCCGATCTCGCCGCGCGTCGTGCGCGTCAGCGTCGCGACGGCGCTGACGGTGGTGCTGTCGATCACCGCCCTCGTGCGCATCGATGCGACGAAGGACTTCCTCCCCTACTGGGTGCGCTGGAACTACCGCGGGGCCGAGGACGTCACCGGGCAGGGGACCACCCAACCGAAGTCGTACGCGGAGTACCGCAGCTTCATGGACACGGTGGGATCGCTGCCCCCTGGCCGCCTGCTCTGGGAGGGCAACTCGCAGCTCAACGCGTACGGGTCACCGCTCGCGCTCATGCTGCTCCCGTACTTCACCGACGGGCGGATCTCCTCGATGGAGGGCGTCTACTATGAAGCGTCGGCGTCGACGCCGTACCACTTCATGACCGCGGCGGCGCTGGCGTCGGCCGGCAACGCGTCCAACGCGGTGCGCGGCGTCCCGTACACCACCCAAGCCGAGTTCCACACGCGCGGGGTGCCGTACCTCCAGCTGCTCGGCGTGCGCTACCTCGCGGTCCACTCGGCCGAGGCCAAAGCCGCGGCCGACGCCGACACCCGCCTGCGGCTCGTCGCGACGGTCCCCGACATGGATGTGAAGCCGCCGAGCGGGTGGAGCGTGTACCGCGTCGCGGACTCCCAGGTGGTGACGCCGCTCGCGTATCAGCCGGTCGTGATCGACGAGCCGACCGCGGCCGATGAGCGCGCGTGCGCGCGGCGGATGCGCAAGCTCGTCGATCCCAACGACGAGGGTCGGCGCGTCGAGGTGCACGACTGGCCCGACTGCGTCGCGGTGCCCTGGTTCGACGACCCGGCCGCGCTCGACCGTCCCCTCGTCGCCGACGGTCCCGCCGACTGGCAGCACGCGCAGTCGCGCCGCGCGCGCAAGCTCCCCAAGCAGCCGCTGCCCGAGGTCGAGGTCACCGACATCCGGACCGATGACGACTCGGTCTCGTTCCGGGTCTCGCGCACGGGCGTACCCGTCTACGTGAAGACCTCGTGGTTCCCCAACTGGGAGGCCGACGGCGCCGAAGGGCCGTACCGGGCGACTCCGAACTTCATGGTCGTGGTGCCCACCGAGAAGACGGTGACGCTCCACTACGGCACCACCTCCGCGGAATGGCTCGGCCGGCTCGGGACGCTCGCGGGGCTCGTGGGCCTCGGGGCCCTCGCAGCCTGGCCGTGGTGGACTCGGCGCCGCCGGGCCGCCGCGGCGAAGCCGGAACCGGTCCAGGTTCCCGCCGGCGCCGCACCGGGTAGAGCACCCGAGGCCCCCGAGCCGGGGGATTCGGCTGCAGCCGCTGTGCCGCCAGGGGACGGAGCTCCCGGGGAACCGGACCCGGCCACGCAGTAGAGTTTCCGGCCGGTTCGCCCACTGGCGCCGTTCGGTCACCACTCCTTTCGTCCCCGCCTCCACGCCTGCGCAGGTCCCGATGCCCGCTGATCTCGACGCGATCTTCAAGGCCTACGACGTGCGCGGGGTCTATCCCGACGAGATCGACGAGTCGGTCGCCCGTCGGGTCGGGAACGCCTTCGTGGGCTTCACCGGTGCGGCACGCGTCCTGGTCGGCCGGGACAGCCGCCCGTCCTCGGAGCCGCTCGTCGCCGCCTTCGCCGAGGGCGCCACGCTCGCCGGCGCCGACGTCGCCGACCTCGGCCTGGCCTCCACCGACCTCGTCTACTTCGCCAGCGGCCACCTCGACGCGCCCGGCGCGATGTTCACCGCGAGCCACAACCCGGCGCAGTACAACGGCATCAAGCTGTGCCGAGCCGGCGCGGCGCCGGTCGGCGCCGAGACCGGCCTGACCCAGATCAAGGCCGCCGTCGCCGACGGCTTGCTCGAGCGCGCCGAGGAGCCCGGCCGCGTCGAGCGGATGGACCTGCTCGCCCCGTTCGTCGAGCACGTGCACTCGTTCATCGACGTCAGTGCGCTCCGTCCCCTCAGCGTCGTCGCCGACACCGCGAACGGGGTCGGTGGCCTCGTCGTGCCGGCCGCGTTCTCTGCGCTGCCGTGCGAGCTGCGGCTGCTCTTCGGCGAGCTCGACGGCACCTTCCCGAACCACCCGGCCGATCCGATCCAGCCCGAGAACCTTCGCGACCTCCAGGCTGCGGTGCTCGAGTCGGAGGCCGACGTCGGTCTCGCGTTCGACGGCGACGCCGATCGCGTGTTCCTGGTCGACGACCGCGCCCAGCCGATCTCCGGATCGCTCACCACGGCCATCGTCGCCGCGTCGATCCTCGAGCGCGTGCCCGACGACGCGCCCGAGCCCGACCGCACGGTGGTCCACAACCTCATCTGCTCGAAGACGGTGCCCGAGGTGATCCGCGAGCACGGGGGCGTCCCCGTGCGCACGCGCGTCGGGCACTCGTTCATCAAGCAGGTGATGGCCGACACCGGCGCGATCTTCGGCGGCGAGCACTCCGGCCACTACTACTTCCGCGACAACTTCCGCGCCGACTCCGGACTGATCGCCGCGATGGTGGTGCTCGAGACGATGTCGCGTGCCGACCAGCCGCTCTCGAAGCTCCGGCTCCCGTTCGAGCGCTACGCGGCGTCGGGCGAGATCAACTCTCGCGTCGAGGACCCGCCCGCGGTGATCGACACGGTGGCCGACGCCTACTCGGGCGCCGCCCAGGACCGGCTCGACGGCCTCACGGTCGACCTCGGTGACTGGTGGTTCAACCTGCGTCCGAGCAACACCGAGCCGCTGCTCCGTCTCAACCTCGAGGCGGCCGATCCCGCCTCGTGCGAGGAGCGGACCGCCGAGGTGCTCCACCTCGTCGGTGGCACCCCCGCCTGACAGAATCACCTTCTTATGCTTGATGCGAAGCTGCTCGAGATCCTGGCCTGCCCCGAGGACAAGGGTCCGCTCCTCTACTTCGAAGACGAGTCGTCGCTCTACAACCCCCGACTGCAGCGTCGCTACGCCGTGCGGGACGACATCCCGATCATGCTGATCGACGAAGCGGAAGCGGTCGACGACACCGAGCACCAGCGGCTGCTTGACAAGGCCGCGGCCGAAGGCATCACTCCGACCTTCGAGGCCTGAGCCCAACCATGGCAGTTGGGCGAACGACCCGGAGGGCGACGTCGGGTATCCCGACGGCGAGAGAGCCCAACCATGGCAGTTGACAGCCTCGGCGTCCTGGAGGCGCTGCGGTCGATGCCGGAGCAGCTGGCCGGCGCGCACGAGGCCGCGGGCAAGCACATCGATGCCGCGTCGCTGCCGTCGAGCGCGACGTTCCAGAACGTGCTCATCATGGGCATGGGCGGGTCCGGCGTGGTCGGCGACATCGTGCAGGCCGTCGGCACGGGGACGCTGCCGCTTCCCGTCACGGTGAGCAAGTACATGCGCACGCCGGCGTTCGTGGACGAACGGACGCTCGCGATCGCGATCTCGTACTCGGGCAACACCGAAGAGACTGTGCTCATGGCAACCGGGGCGCGCGACGCCGGCGCAACCCTGGTGACGCTCTCGTGCGGCGGCGCCCTCGCGGACGTCGGCACGATCCACCTGCCGTGCACGCCCGGCATCCCGCTCCCGCGCTTCGCGCTCGGTGCGATGGTCGCGCCGGTCTTCGTCCTGCTCTTCAAGCTCGGCCTGATGCCGGAGGCCCACGCCGCGCTGGTGCGGGCCCAGCAGCAGCTCGCCGTGCGCCGAGACGCGTGCAAGCCGGAGGTCGAAGCGCCGAAGAACCCGGCGAAGGAGCTCGCACGCAAGATCGGACGCACCATCCCGCTCGTCCATGGTGCGGGCGGCCTGGGCGCGGTCGCGGCGATGCGCTGGAAGCAGTCGGTCAACGAGAACGCGAAGGCGCCGGCGTTCTGGAACGTGTATCCCGAGCTCGACCACAACGAGATCTGCGGGTGGGGCCAGCATGGCGATGTCACGCGGCAGATCCTCACCCTCGTGCAGCTCCGTCACGCGATGGAGCACGAGAAGCTCGAACGCCGCGTGCAGGTCACGATGGAGATGACCGAGGAGGCCTTCGCGCAGGTGCTCGAGGTCGAAGCCGCGGGGGAGGGTCGGCTGGCCCAGCTCCTCGACCTCGCCTACCTCGGCGACTGGATGAGCTGCTACCTCGCGCTCGACAACGACGTCGATCCCGGTCCGATCGACGCGATCGCCCAGCTCAAGGCGGCGATGGCCGGAGGCCTCGCGTAGACTCGTCAGCTAGGTCGGGCTCCGCGAGGCACGCGCTCGGGGGCTGTCATCCGGTGATCCGGGCCGACTCCCGAGTGCAGTGGGCGCCTTCTCGCGCCCGAACACGACAGGAGTCAGCGATGACGTTGATCGATTCCGACACCGACCGCGACTACAAGGTCGCCGACCTCTCCCTCGCCGACTTCGGGCGCAAGGAGATCGAGCTCGCCGAGCACGAGATGCCGGGGCTCATTGCGATGCGGGAGCGCCACGGCGACGCCCAGCCGCTCAAGGGCGCCCGCATCACCGGGTCGCTCCACATGACCATCCAGACCGCGGTCCTCATCGAGACGCTCGTCGCGCTCGGCGCCGAGGTGCGCTGGGCGTCGTGCAACATCTTCTCGACGCAGGACCACGCCGCCGCGGCCATCGCGGCGCGGGGCATCCCCGTGTTCGCGTGGAAGGGTGAGACGCTCGAGGAGTACTGGTGGTGCACCGAGCAGGCGCTGCGCTGGCCCGGCGGTGAGGACGGCCGGTCGCAGGGCCCGAACATGATCCTCGACGACGGCGGCGACGCGACGCTCGTGGTGCACAAGGGCCTCGAGTACGAGAAGGCGGGCGCCGTGCCCGCGCCCGCCGCGGGCGACTCCACCGAGTGGAAGGTGGTGCTCGACCTCCTCACCCGGCTCCAGGAGGAGGACGCGCAGCTGTGGCACCGCGTGTCGAGCGGGATCGTCGGCGTGACCGAGGAGACCACCACGGGTGTCCACCGCCTGTACCAGATGCAAGAGGCGGGCTCGCTCCTCTTCCCGGCGATCAACGTCAACGACTCGGTGACCAAGTCGAAGTTCGACAACCTCTACGGCTGCCGGCACTCGCTCGTCGACGGCATCTGCCGCGCGACCGACGTGATGCTCGCCGGGAAGCTGGCGGTGGTCTGCGGCTACGGCGACGTCGGCAAGGGCTGTGCGCAGTCGCTGCGCGGTCAGGGCGCGCGCGTCGTCGTCACCGAGGTCGACCCGATCTGCGCGCTCCAGGCTGCGATGGAGGGATACGAGGTCGTCACCCTCCAGGACGTCGTCGAGACCGCGGACCTGTTCATCACCGCCACGGGCAACAAGGACATCATCACCGCCGACGACATGCGGCGGATGAAGCACAACGCGATCATCGGCAACATCGGGCACTTCGACAACGAGATCGACATGGCCGGTCTCGAGGACGTCCCGGGCATCAAGCGGGACGAGATCAAGCCCCAGGTCGACGAGTGGGTGTTCCCGCCCGACGGGGACACGCCGTCGCACTCGATCATCGTGCTCGCCGAGGGACGGCTGCTGAACCTCGGCTGCGCGACCGGCCACCCGAGCTTCGTGATGTCCAACAGCTTCACCAACCAGGTGCTCGCGCAGATCGAGCTCTACACGCACACCGACTTCTACGAGCGGAAGGTGTACACGCTGCCGAAGCACCTCGACGAGGAGGTGGCGCGCCTGCACCTCGACAAGCTCGGCGTGCGGCTCACGCGGCTCACCGACGAGCAGGCGTCCTACCTCGGCGTGTCCCCGGACGGCCCGTTCAAGCCGGAGCACTACCGGTACTGACGCCGTGGCGGCGGCCCGCGAGCCGATCCCGCCCACGGTCGAGTGGCGGCGGGGGAGGGTGCGCCTGATCGACCAGCGCGCCCTTCCCGCTCGCCTCAGGTACGTCGAGTGCTCGACCGTCGCCGAGGTCGTGCGGGCGATCCGCGAGCTCGTGGTGCGGGGTGCGCCCGCGATCGGGGTGACCGGCGCGTTCGGCGTGGCGTTGGCGTCGGGTGCGGGCACGGGACGAGACGCGTCGATCGCGGCGGTCGAGCGCGCGGCCGAGCGGTTGCGGCGTGCGCGACCGACCGCGGTGAACCTGGCGTGGGGCGTGGACCGCGCGCTCGCCGCGAGTCGGTCCGGCGGCGCGAGCGCGGCGCTGGCCGCCGCGCAGGAGATGGCGCAGGCAGATGTCGCGACGAACCGGGCGCTCGGAGGCTTCGGTGCCGCGCTGGTTCCTGCTGGCGGACGCGTCCTGACCCACTGCAACGCGGGCGCGCTCGCGTGCGTCGGCTACGGGACGGCGCTCGGCGTCGTGCGCGCCGCGGCCGAGGCCGGCAAAGCGCCGCGAGTCTGGGTCGACGAGACCCGACCGGTGCTCCAGGGGGCGCGGCTCACCGCCTGGGAGCTCGATCGGCTCGGCATCGAGCACACGCTCGTCGCCGACGTCATGGCGGGCTCGCTCATGGCCGCCGGCGAGGTGGATCTCGTGGTGGTGGGGGCCGATCGCATCGCCGCGAACGGCGACGTCGCCAACAAGGTCGGCACCTACTCGCTCGCGGTGCTGGCCCGTCACCACGGCGTGCCGTTCGTGGTCGCCGCGCCCACGTCGACGGTCGACCTCGCCACGCCGACCGGCGCCGACATCGTGGTCGAGGAGCGCGACGGGCGCGAGGTCACCTCGGTCGCAGGCACGCGCGTCGCGCCGCGCGGCACCGATGCGCTCAACCGCGCCTTCGACGTCACCCCCGCCGCCCTCGTCGACGCCATCGTCACCGAGCGCGGCATCGCCCGCGCCCCCTACGAGCCCGTTCTCGGCACGTTCCGTCAGTCCATGTGACACGCAACGTGCCAAGAACGGGCCCTGTCACAGCGCGTCCGTAAGTTCGGCGCATGCACTCGCGTGCGTTCACCCGGCTGCTCGACAGCATCCTCCCGCTCGCGTGCCCGGGGTGCGGGTGCGCGGTCGGAGCGAGCGCGCCGGTGTGCGCGCGGTGCGCGCCCCTGCTCCGACCGCCGCCGCTCGCGCCGCCCCCGCGCCCGGTCGACGCGTGGTGGGCGCTGCTCGCGTACGACGGCGTCGCCCGCGAGCTGGTGGCGCGGGTCAAGTACCGGCGCGCCCATGCAGTGGTGCAGTGGCTCGGGGCGCACATGGCTGCGCTGGTCGGCCCGCCGCTGCCCGACGTCGTGACCTGGGCGCCCACCACCGCGGCCCGGCGCCGCGAGCGCGGGTTCGACCACGCCGCGCTGCTCGCCCGCGAGGTCGGTCGGGCCCTTCAGCGTCCGGTCCGGGGCCTGCTGCGCCGAGAGGACGGTCCGCCCCAGACCGGCCGACCGGCCCACGAGCGCCGGCACGGGCCGCGGTTCGGGCCCGCCGCCGCGACGGCACCGACGGTCCTGCTGGTCGACGACGTTGCCACGACCGGCGCCACGTTGGCCGCGGCCGCCGCCTCGCTGCTCGACGCTGGGGCCGTGCGGGTGGTCGGGCTCACGGCCGCTCGCACCCCATGATTCGCAACCGTGATTCGTACCCCCGTGATCCGGGCGGGGTTCGGTCGTACACTCCGCGAGAGCACCACTCCGGGACGATCGGAGGCATTCGTGAACGTCGACGTGTGCGGCAGGAACGACCCCGTCGAGCCCCGGTTGCGTGCGCTCGCCCGGCGCAAGGTGCAACGGCTCGAGCGCGTCGTGTCCGACGCCTGGCGGGCCGAGGTGCGCTTCCGCACCGAGCACAACCCCCGCATCGCCGGACGTCATGCGTGCGCGATCACGCTGCACCTGCGTGGCGCGAGCATCAGTGCGCACGCCGCGGCGCCCGCACCCGAGGCCGCGCTCGACCTCGTGATCGACAAGCTCCGGCACCAGGTCGGACGCCGTAAGGACCGGCGCGTCAGGCGCTCGCAGTCGACCTTCCGGCTGCCGCGCGGTCGCGTCGCCGGTTGACGGCGAACGCCAGCAGGCCGGCTGCGGCCACGACGCTCAGCGCGAGCCCGACGCGGTCCCAGCCGTCGGGCTCGTACTCGAGGACGAGGCGGTGCTGACCGCCGGGGATCTCGAGCTGGAGGAAGCCGTCGCGCCCGCGCACCAGCTCCACCTCCTCGCCGTCGATCGTGGCGTGCCACTTCGGCGAGTACGCGACGGCAACCTCCGCGTTGGCGCGGTGCTCGGCGTCGAACGCCACCGTGACGGCTTCGGGTTCCGCCCGGGTCACCCGAGCGTCGAGGACCATCCCCGGCGCGCTGAGCAGCGCCTCCGGCGGTGGCTGCCCGTCCTGCCCGATGACCCGCAGGATCGCGACCGGCGACTCCTCCCAGACGATCTGGAAGCGCCCCGATTCCACCAGCAGCTGTGTCGTCGCGGGATCGGTCGTCACGAAGTGACTCACGCCGGCGCGCGCGAGCTCGTCGGCGATGGTGCTGGGCGCGGTGGTTCCGATCTGATCGGGAACGAACGGCGCGCCGGTGACGACCGATGACTCGAGGCCGACACCGTTGAGGAGGTTGCGCCCTGATGCCCACGCGAGCCAGGTCTCGGGGTGGATCACCCCGGTGCGGTCGATCTCGGCCGGGTAGTCGCGCTCGACCGCGAACCGCGCGCCGTCGGGAACCACACGCGCGAGCTCCGTGGCGGCGGCGCGCATCTCCGGTGTCGCCTCGGCGAACTCCTTGGGGACCTCGGTCCACGAGCCCTGCAGCGCGAGGACGATCGCCGCGGTCGCGCCCATGACCGCGACGTCGAGCCAGCGGACGCGACGGGCCAGGGTCGTGGCCAGGTCCCCGATCGCCGCGGCCAGCGGCAGCAGCCCGATCAGGCCGACATAGCCCAGGCCTCGGTTGGCGAGCTGGATGGCCACGATGTCGCCCGGCCACTCGTGCGCCACCCAGTGCGCGAGCGGCAGCCCGAGTGCGACGACGGCCACCGGCGCCGCGGCGTAGCGGCGCCGCCGCGCGATGCGGACGATCGCGTAGGCCCACCCCACGAGCCCGGCGACTGCGACGCCGGCCGGGAAGAGGATGGTCCCGTCGAAGATCTCGTCGACGCGGTCGCCCAGCGGGGGCGTCGACCACGTGGCGCCGCCCCCGACGAGGTCGCTGTGCGCGAGGCGCGGCAGGATCCACCACGCCGCCAGCCCCACGGTCACCACCACCACGATCCCGAGGCGCTTGTATGCGTCGAGCCCGGGTCGGTCGGTGAGCAAGAGGGTGAGGAGGCTCACGGCGGCCGCGAAGACCATGACGCCGAACGAGATCTGGTGGGTCAACAGCAGCATCGCCGACGAGATCGCGCCCAAGACGATCCAGCGCGCGCGAGGGTCCACCGGCACGCGCAGGATGCACCCGAGCGCGAGGCCCCACCAGAGCGCACCGACCTGATGCGCGACGAGACCGGTCTGGTAGAGGCCGTGCACGCCGAGTCCGAACGGGCTCGAGATCAGGAGCGTGAGCAGTGCCGCGACGCCGGCGGCGCGTCGGGAGAGGCAGTAGGAGCGCGCGACGAACGCGGCGACGACCGGCATCGCGAAGAACGAGAACAGGCCGACCGCCTTCACGGCGCCGCTGATCGACAGCGCGCCGAACGTCAGCGCGCGCGCCAGGATGACGAGCGGCGCGATGTCGGGCCCGCGGACGAGGAACTGCTGGTGCCCGAGGTAGAAGCGGGTGCTCCAGCCGTCGATCCGTCCGTCGAGGAGGAGGTGCCCGACCCCGAAGTCGGCGCGCACCAGGTAGAACATCACGTCCTCGCCCGCCATGGGTCGCCCGCCCCACACGTCGCGCGTCAGCCATGCCGCGAGGAGCACCGCGCCCAGCACGCCGACCAGGCTCGCGACGGGCCAACGCCCCACCGCTCGGAGCGTTCGCTCCCTGCGCCCCTGGCCCTCCCGCTCCACGGGTGCCATCGTCGCTCACGACGCCCGCGAGTCCGTGGCGCTCGCAGAGGAGCCGACGCCCCGAGAACGGCTCGGCAGGACTCGCCGGTACACTCGGCACCGTCTATGGGCCTCTTCAACAAGATCCTGCACGCCGGCGAGGGCCGAAAGCTCAAGGTCCTCCAGTCGATCGTGCCCGAGATCAACGCGCTCGAGCCCGAGATGGAGGCCCGGTCCGACGACGAGCTGCGGGCCCTCACCGCCGAGTTCCGGGCGAGGATCGACCAGGCGGCCGGCGACGACCGCGAGGCTCGCGTCGACTACCTCGACGAGCTGCTGCCGGAGGCGTTCGCGACGGTGCGGGAGGCCGGCAAGCGCACCCTCGGCCAGCGCCACTTCGACGTCCAGCTCATGGGCGGCGCCGCGCTGCACTTCGGCTGGGTGGCGGAGATGAAGACCGGTGAGGGCAAGACCCTGGTCGCGACGCTGCCTGCGTACCTGAACGCGCTCGCCGGGAACGGCGTGCACCTCGTGACGGTGAACGACTACCTCGCCAAGCGCGACGCGGAGTGGATGGGCCGCCTCCACCGGTTCCTCGGGCTCGAGGTCGGGACGGTCATCCCGGAGATCTCCGACTGGACCGCGAAGAAGGCGGCCTACGCCGCCGACATCACCTACGGCACCAACAACGAGTTCGGCTTCGACTACCTGCGCGACAACATGGCGTCGTCGCTCGAGGAGCAGGTGCAGCGCGGCCACGGCTTCGCGATCGTCGACGAGGTCGACTCGATCCTCATCGACGAGGCGCGCACGCCGCTCATCATCTCGGGTCGCGCCGACGACGCGCAGGAGCTCTACTTCCAGTTCGCGCGCATCGTGAAGCCGCTGGTACGCGACCGCGACTACGAGGTCGACGAGGCGAAGCGCACGGTCGTCCCCACCGAGGAGGGCATCGCCCACGTCGAGAAGGCCCTCGACGTCACCAACCTCTACGACCACGTCAACCAGAACTACGTGCATCAGCTCCAGGCCGCGCTGCGTGCCAAGGAGCTGTTCAAGCGCGACGTCGACTACGTCGTGCAGCACGGAGAGGTGAAGATCGTCGACGAGTTCACCGGCCGCATCCTCGAGGGTCGGCGTTGGAGCGAGGGCCTGCACCAGGCCGTCGAGGCGAAGGAGGGCGTGCGGGTCAAGGAGGAGAACCAGACGCTCGCGACGGTGACCCTCCAGAACTACTTCCGCCTCTACGACAAGCTCGCCGGCATGACCGGCACCGCCAACACCGAGGCGGGTGAGTTCGCGCACACGTACGGGCTCGAGGTGGTCTCGATCCCCACCAACCGCGAGATGATCCGCATCGACGAGCCCGACCTCATCTACAAGTCCGAGGCCGCGAAGTTCGAGGCGCTCGCCGACGACATCTCCGAGCGCTACGAGCACGGGCAGCCGGTCCTCGTCGGCACCATCTCGGTCGAGAAGTCCGAGCACCTCGCCCGCCTGCTCGAGAAGCGCGGCATCCCGCACAGCGTCCTCAACGCCAAGCAGCACGAGCGGGAGGCCCACGTCGTCACGCAGGCAGGCCGACCCAACGCCGTGACCGTCGCCACCAACATGGCCGGTCGCGGGGTCGACATCCTCCTCGGTGGCAACCCCGAGGGGCTTGCCACCGCCGACCTCCTCGCCGACGGCACCACGCCCGAGGAGAACCCGGAGCGGTTCCAGGAGCTCGTCGCCAAGTACAAGGAGCAGTGCGACGAGGAGGGCGCGATCGTCCGCGAGCTCGGTGGCCTCTACGTGCTCGGTACCGAGCGCCACGAGAGCCGGCGCATCGACAACCAGCTCCGAGGGCGGGCCGGACGCCAGGGTGATCCCGGCGAGAGCCGGTTCTACCTCTCGCTCGAAGACGAGCTCATGCGACTCTTCGCGACCGGCGCCATGAACTGGGTGATGGACCGGGCGTTCCCGGACGACATGCCGCTCGAGGCGAAGATGGTCTCGAAGGCCATCGAGCGTGCGCAGCACACCGTCGAGGACCGCAACTTCGAGATCCGCAAGGACGTCCTCAAGTACGACGAGGTGATGAACGAGCAGCGCAAGGTCATCTACCAGCGCCGCCAGCAGATCCTCAACGGCGAAGACCTGCGCGACTCCGCG
>CAZKTS010000136.1:0-31742 GCA_964555735.1 uncultured Bifidobacteriaceae bacterium | reverse complement strand
CGCGTGGGGTTGTTGGATGGGCTCCTCGATGGGCTCGGCTGGGTCTGGGACAACACCGTCGGCGCCGCCACCGACGCGGTGTGGGACTCGATCGTCGGCGGCCTGGTCGGCTGGGTCGTCGACGCGATCGCCTGGTTCGTCGCCGCCGTCCTGCGGTTCTTCGAGAAGTCCTCAACCCCAGACCTGACCAGCAACTGGTTCTCCGGCGGTGGCCGCATCGGCCCCAACGCCCACTCGCCCTACGGCGTGGTCGCGTGGCTCGCGCTCAGCGTCCTGTGCGTGTGCATCCTCCTCGGCGTCATCCAAGGCCTCCTCACCGGCGAAGGACCGGCGATGGCGCCGCGCATTGCCCGCGACGTCGCGTTGGCGATCCTCGGCATCGTCGCCACGATCGGTGTCACCCAGGTGCTCCTCGGCGCGACCGACGAGCTCGCCCACCTGGTCCTGGATCAGACCGAAGCAGGCGCGAACGCCAAAGACCTTCTCCGGCGTCTCGCCGAACCGGCCGCGTTCACCTCTCAAGGCACGTTCGTCGTCTTCCTCCTCGGTCTCGTCGCGGTCGTCGGCGGGTTCGTGCTCTGGGTCGAGCTGCTCATCCGCGCGTCGCTCCTCTACCTCCTCCTCGCTCTGAGCCCGCTCGCCTACGCCGCGTTCGCGTGGCCCGCAGCCCGGCGCATCGTGAAGCGGATCGCCGAGCTGGTGATCGCGATCGTCGCGTCGAAGCTGGTGATCGCGATCGCGTTGGCAGTCTCCGCGTCCGCGCTCTCACGCGGTCCGCGAGCGAGTGGTGGTATCCCGACCGGCGAAGCGAAGATCGGCACGCTCCTCGTCGGAGTGATCATGTTCTGCCTCGCCGCGTTCGCGCCGTTCCTCATCCTCAAGCTTCTCCCTGTCGTTGAAGCCGCGGTCGTCGCGCAAGGCATCTCACGCAGCCCGGTCCGCACCGCGCAGAGCGCCACCGCCACGTCGTTCTACGTGGCCCGGCTCGCGGGTGGCGCGGCAACCGGAGGCGCCGCCGCCGGTGCGGCCTCCGCAGGGACGAAACCAGCAGGCAACGGTGCTGGCACCTCGGCCGGGGGAGCACGCGGGAGCCCCGCGACGCGCCCCAGCGAACCACCCTCCGCGCCCAGATCGAACCAACCGGGCTCGACGGCGCCGCGCGCCAGCGCGCCGCGCCTCGATCTCGGCGGCGCTAACACGCCCGAGCCGAAGGACCAGCCATGACCGCAATGACGACACCCGCCGAGCCGCAGCGCCGATTCCGGTTCGGTCCCCTCGACCGTGCCGGTGTCATCCTCGGTTTGACCGGCACCCAGTGTTCGCTCCTCGCCGCGGGGATGCTCACCGCCGGTGCCGCGCTCCAAGCCCGTGCATCGGTCCTCGTCGCGATCACGCCCGTGGTGCTTGCCGCCGGGGCGACGTTCGGCCGCTGGCATGCCCGGCCGCTCCCGGACTGGCTCGGACCCCTCACCGGATGGGCCCACCTGCACCTCTCCGGCGGGAGCCGCTGGCACGCGCGACCCCGGCACCGAGTCCACCCGGGCCGCCCGCACCTCCCGCCGTTCCTCACCGGCGTCACGCTCACCGAGCTCGCCGCGGACGGCGGTGCCCGACCGGCGGGGGTCGGCGCGATCGAGACCCGCCGCTCCGTCTCGGCGACGCTGCGCGTCCGCGGCCGCGAGTTCGCGCTGCTCGAACCCTCCGACCAAGCGCGAGTCCTCGACGCGTGGGGGAGCGCACTCGGCGCGTTCTGTCGCGAGCGCAGCCCCGTCACCCGGATCAGCTGGTGCGAATGGTCGGCACCCGCGTCGCTCGACGAGCACCTCGCCTTCGTCCGCACCCACACACCGAACCCCACCCCGACACCCGACTCCAACGATGTCCTGAACGCTGGCGATGGGCTTCTTGACGCGTACGAGGCAATGGTTCGTGACGCCGGCCCGCTCACCACCACCCATGACGTGCTCGTCACCGTGACCATCGACCGGTCGCGGATCGACCGTCGCGCCGCACACCCGGGTGACGATCCCGCCAGTCGTCTCCTCCTCGACGAGGTGAACCTGTTCGCTCGGCGTCTCGACCACGCGGGCCTCGACGTCGACGGACCATTGAGCGCCGCCGAGCTCGCACACCTCCTCCGTATCCGCCTCGATCCCACGAGCGCGACGCGGCTCTCCCGACGGGCCCAGACTCTCGGCGAAGCCGCCGGTGTGGTCTCCGCCCACAACTGGGCACCCTTCGCGGTGCGCACCCATTGGCACGAGGTGCAGGTCGACGGGGCCTGGCACCGCGGCTACTGGATCGCGGAGTGGCCCCGCCTCGAAGTCCCCGCCGACTGGATGGCACCCCTCGTGCTCCACGCCGGATCCATCCGCACCCTCTCTCTCGTCTACGAGCCCGTTGCGCCGTCACGATCACGCCGCGCGATCGACCGCGACGCAACCCGCCTCGCGTCCGACGAAGACCAACGTTCCCGCCGTGGGTTCCGCATCGGCGCCGCGCACCGACGCGCCCACGACGCAGTCCTCTCTCGCGAAGCAGAGCTCGTCGCCGGCTACCCCGAGCTCGCGTACACCGGCTTTCTCACCGTCACCGCGGCGACCCTCGAAGCGCTCGACGCAGCCTCAGCGGACTGGGAACAAGCCGCCGCGCAGGTCGGCCTTGAGCTCCGCTGCCTCGACGGCCAACACGACCTCGCGCTCGCCGCCACCCTCCCCATTGGCTACGCCCCTGCGCCTCGACGCACCCTGTGAACACGTCCCTCGACCTTTCGGGCCTCGAGAGTTGGGCACGATGAAGCGGGTGCTGCGGGTGCCGCGCCATCGGGCGACGACCGCACACCTCGCCTCCGCCTACCCCTGTCTCGCCGAAGCGGGCCTGGGGCACCGCGGCGTCTACCTCGGCACCAACCTCCTCTCGGGTGGCGGCGGCTTCGCCTATGACCCCTTCGACGCCTACCAGGCCGGTCTGGTCACCAACCCAAACGTCTTGGTCGCGGGCGAGCCCGGGACCGGGAAGTCCAGCTTCGCCAAGACCTTCATCGCCCGCGCGCTCACCATCTATCCACCCTTCCCAGATCGGAGCACCGGACGCCACACCGGACGCTGGGTGGCGATCGTCGACCCGAAGGGCGAGTACCTCCCGCTCGCCGACGCGCTCGACCTCACGGTCGTACGGCTCTCCCCGGGTGGCGCCGCTCGGATCAACCCACTCGACCCGGGTCCGCTCGGTGCCAACGACCGCGAGGAACTCACGCGTCGTCGCAGCGACCTCCTCGGCGCGCTCGTCGGCCAAGTCCTGCGCCGTGACCTCACCCCACTCGAAGACGCCGCGCTCGGCTGGACCGTCGAACACCTCACCGAGCACGCCCAGCCCACCTTGGCGGATGTCGTACGCGTGCTGCGCCGACCATCGGTCGCGATGCTGGCCCACGCTCGCAGCGACGATCACACGTTCGCCGATGAGACCGCGCCGGTCGTCTACGCGGTCGAGAAGCTCCTCGACCGATCACTCCGAGGCATGTTCGACGGACCCACCACGATCTCGGTCGACTGGAACAGGCGTGGGCTCGTGCTCGACCTCTCCGTCGTGCACCACGACGACGACGCGCTCCGCCTCGTCCTCCTCGCCGCGACCGCCTGGCTCCAGACGATCCTCGCTCGACGGGATGGCACCCACCGCCTGCAAGTCCTCGACGAGGCCTGGAGGCTCCTCGGTGCCGAACGCACCACCCGCTACCTCCAAGCGTGCTGGAAGCTCTGCCGCGACTACGGCGTCGCGAACCTCGCCATCGTGCATCGCCTCTCCGATCTCCGCGCGCAAGCCGACGACGGCACTACTACCGCCAAGGTGGCCATGGGCCTCCTCGCCGACACTCAAACCCGAGTCCTGTTCCGCCAAGCCTCGGACCAGCTCACCGACGCGACCGCGCTCCTTGGCCTGAACCCGACCGAGACCGAGCTCCTCGGCCGACTCGCCCGCGGCCGTGCCCTCTGGAAGATCGGCGCGCGCACCGCCGTCGTCCAGCACCGCATCGCCGGCCACGAACACGCCTGGTGCGACACCGACACCCGCATGCGCCCATGACCCAAGCTGCCCGACGTACGGGCTTGTTGCCGCGTGACGAGATCCTGGAACGCACCGACCTCCGGGCGCTCGCCGACGAGATCCTCGGTCCCCGCCGCGGGCACGGCACCGCCGCATGCTGGCCGTGCCCGACCCACCAACCCCAGACCGGCCGCACCCCGCCCGTCACCATCTTCACCACCCGCAGCGGCGAGGAACGGTGGCGCTGCCACGCGTGCGGCACCGGCGGCACCGCGATCGACCTCCTCATCCAAGCCTGCGGGCTGAGTGTCCGTGCCGCCCTCGAACAGCTCGCCGACCGCGCCCACCTCACCACCACCCCGGCCACGCAGTCGCGGCGCGTGCGACCGCGAGCCGTGACATCCACGGCGCGTGTCGAGCCGTCCCCGGCCGTCGCGGCGCACGCCCGGCGCTGCGCCGAGCTGCTCTGGAACCCCAAAGGCGACCAGGTGCGCACGTGGTTGCACGCACGTGGCTTCACCGACACGACGCTGCACCACCATCACGTCGGCGCGGACCCCGGACCTCGGGTCTTGGACCGTCCGTCGGGCATCCCGCGCGGTGGCGTCGCTGCGATCTTCCCCGTCCTGCGCGATGGCGAGCCCGTCTACTTCCAGTCCCGCTACCTGGACCCGACCTCCGTCCATGACCGCAGGTACGACAACCCGACTGCGGCGCTGGCCCCGAACCCCCGCCTCGCCCACGTCGCGCCCGCCACGAGCCCGGTGTCGCCGGCGGTGTATGTGTGCGAGGGCATCCCCGACGCGCTCTCGGTCACCCAGGCCGGTCATCGCGCCGTCGCGGTCCTCGGCGTCGGCCTCGCCGGCCACCACGCCGCCGAACGTCTTGCCACTACCTACCGGGACGCGCCGCTGCGGATCGCGTTCGACGCCGACCCCCGCGGCGCGCTCGGCGCAGAGCTGCTCCTCGACGAGCTTCGCGATCTCGATCATCCCGACGCCGACGTCATCACCCTCCCGCCCGACGTCAGAGATCTCAACGACTGGCTCCGAGCCTCGCCGGCATCGTTCGCCGCCACGCTGGACGCTCACACCCCGCCGCCAGTAGCGGTCGCGTCCGAAGGTGTCGACGTCGAGCTCGGCTACTGAACTAACCCTCAGAGGCTGAGCTCGAGCCCGTCAACATCGGCCACCGCCACGGCAGGAACGGCAGGGGAGGCGGGCACCGGGATGGCTTCGCCGTCGGCGCGAGCGACCAATGTCGGGTCGCGTTCAATGGCGAGGACATCGTCGCCACGGTCGCGCAGCGCGTCCGCCACCGCGCTCAGGCCAGGCCCGCGATCACGAACGACCCGCTCATCGCCGTTCGGAGCAACCCGCACCTCGGGCGCCGTGTACACCCGCAGGTCCTCGCGCGCGCGACTCACGGCCACGTAGAGCCCCGCCGGGCTGGTACCGGGCGACGCGAAGGTCCGCGACACGTCGAACGTCGCACCTTGGGCCGCATGCGACGTCAGCGCGTAGGAATGGGTGAGCAGGCCAGTCACGCCGGGGCGGACTGTGCCGTTCAGGTCCGACTCGGCAACGAAGATCGCGCCCCGACCGACGAAGTCCACCCACATACCGACCCGCCCGCCGTCTGCCGCGGTGCTTACGGCGGTCACGCGGCCGGTCGTGCCGTTGCGCACGAAGCGATCAGACGCGCCGGGTGGGTGGAGGTGCCGGGCCGGTGCGCGGGCGATCACCTCGTCGCCGGCCTGGAACTCCTGCCCACCCGCGGCGAGGCGCTCGCCGGTGAGTTCTCCGTTCGCGGTGAGGTGGGCGCGGGCGCGTTCGATGAGCGCCCGGCGAGTTCGGTGGTCCTCGCTGATCATGCACACGGTCCGTTCGTGCGTCGCGCGGTCGGTCGCCCAGTCCCGCACCATCTCGTCGAGAGCCGCATCGCGAGTCGGAGCATCGTGAGTGCGCGCGTCGACCACCAGTCGATGCAAGGCCATGTCGGTCTCACGGTGGCGGAGCTCGATGATCGCGCGGCGAGCCTCGATCATCGTCTCGCTGACCTGTCGCTTCGACTCGCTGAGTGTCGCGACGCGACGAGGGTGACGCCGCACCAAGGCTGCGAACGCGCCGCCAGCCGCGACTGCCTGGTGCTGCGCGGGATCTCCGACCATGACGAGGGTCGAGTCCGTCGCGGTCACCGCCGCGGCGAGGCGTGCCAGGTCGAACGTTCCCACCGCGGACGCTTCGTCGACCACGACGACGGTCGCCGGGTCGAGGACGTCCTCGGGTCCCTGGTTGTCGAGTCGGGTGAGCAGGGCGGCGAGGGTGCCACTCGGGATGCCAGTCGCGGACTCGAGGTTCTCCGCGGCAGTGCCTTGCACCGCGACCCCGATCACGCGACGTCCCGAAGCGTGCCAGGCGTCGGCTGCGGTGCGGATCGCGTGCGTCTTGCCGGTACCCGCAGGTCCGGCGACGAGGCGGATCCGCGCCCGTGAACGACAGACGCGAGCCACCGCGTCACGTTGGTCCGCGCCGAGACCGGGTGCGGCGTCCAACGCGGCGGCGATCACCGACTCAGCAACGGTCGACTGGCGCGCGTGGAGGCCGGCGCGAAACGCGTCCACGACTCGCTGCTCGGCGCGGATCATGGCGCGTGTCGTGTACAGCGGCACCTCGCCACCGTGGTCGACGGCAAGGACACGAGGATCACACGCGAGCTGCCCCGCGAGGCCCTCGACGCTCCCGGCGTCGAGACGACCGCCGAACTCATCGGCGACGGCTTGGATGATCTCGCCCTCGGTGAACACGGCCCGGTGCGCAGTCAGCCCGCTCGGAGCGAGCAGCTTCCGGAACACGTCGGCGACCTCCCGCTGACCCGGCACCACCACCACTCCGCGGCGCCCCAAGCAACCCTCGAGTGCCGACTGGTCGAACCCGACCCGGTCCAAGGCATCAACCCAGCGTTCGCGGAGCACGTCCAGGTCGGCCGGTGCTTTCGCAGACCGAGTCCGCAGCGCGATCTCAGCGCGTCCTCCCACGCTCGTGACCCCGAGCCGCTGGGCGGCGTCGTCGATCTCGCGGGCCCGGCTGCTCATCGCCCGCGTCACGGTCGCCGAGACTCCGTCCACCTCGAAGATCCCACTGCTCACCCCGCGCCACTCCACGCCGAGGCGCTCGGCGAGCTCATGGCGGAGCTGCGCACCGGCGAGGTACCCGGCAGTCTTTGCATGCTGGAACAGGCTCGTTCCGCTCACCGCTTTGAACTCACCGTCGGTGCTACGTCGGGTGACGTTGGCGATCACCACATGCGTGTGCAGCTGCGGATCGAGAAGCCGAGACGTCGCATGCGTGAACGCGCCCGCCACGAATCCCTCCGCCGCTGTCCGTGACTGTGCCGCGCCGGTCGCCGCGTGGCGCTCCAGGTAGGCGAAGCCCGCGTCGACGGCCGCGTCGAGCGCCGCCTCGACCTCAGTCCGAACGCTCGGCTCGGCGATGGCCCACAGCACCGAGACCGACTTCGGCACCGAGAAGGTCACGTCGTAGCCGAGCACTGCCGGGCGTTGCTGGCGGGCCGACGCGAAGCGCTCCAACTCGTCGCGCGCGACCTGCCACCGTCCGTCGTCGCCTTGCGCGGCGACGAGGAAGGCTCGCCTCCCGAACACGGCCTGCAGCGTCGTGGCGTCGCCGCCGGATCGCGCGAGCACCTGGCGGGTGCGGCCCGCGACCTTGCGCAGATAGCGGTCACTCACCCCGAGCACACTCGCTGCGTCCTGGAGCGTGAACGCCTCCTGGTCCCACGACACGTCCGACCGCGGCGCCGAGCCACGGTGGGCGACCCTCGGCACCAACGTTCGCCCCGTCGTCGGATCATCACCCCGCAACAGCGCCTCGAGGTCACCGCGCGCGACCTCGCCACCCAGGCCGAAGTCGTGCGCGATGGCCCCCAGCCACCGGCCCGGGCCTTCCGGCGTCTGATCCGCGTAGTAGCTGGCGGCCGGGTCGACCGTGAGCGGCGTCGCAGAACCGCCCGCGACATAGTCAACCGTCGCGGCTGCAGCCGCACCGATCTGCGCCGGTGCCGCGTGCAGCGCCGTCACGACCGCCCGCACAACAACCTCCTCGACGGCCGAGGACGTCCTCGGAGGACACTTCGCCCCAAGACGAGGACACTCCAACCACGGGGAGCGGCGTCACCGCGGGTCCTCGTGGGATGCGTCGCTGTCCTCGCGACTGGCGTTCCTGTCCTTCTTGCGAACTCGTCGTGCGATGGGACGCGAACGCGGACAACCGCGAAGGCCCCGCACCGGGAGATTGGCGACCCCGCCACCGCAGGAGGTCGCACATGCCCACCGGACTGTTCCGAGCCCTCGACGCCGATTGGACCAACACCTGCCGCTCCCGGACCCGCGGCACCATCCCGTGCGCTTGGCGGGACGACGCCGTGCTGCACGGCTTCGAACGACTCGACGAGCTCATCGCGGCCGTGCGTGCCGGCTGCCACGATCCCGAGGCCACCGACCAGATCCTTGCTGCCCTCGCACGACGCGTCGCTACCGATGATCTCGCCGCGCGGGCCTTGCTCCAGGCTGTCCTGCCCGGACTGTGGAACGTCGCGAAGCGCCTCGGACACGCGCGGGTCGACGACGAGCTCGAGGCCGACGTCCTCATGGAAGCAACCGACCGGATCCGCACCTATCCGATCGAACGCCGCCCCCGCGCGATCGCCGCGAACATCACCTGGGACGTCTTCGGTCGCATCTACCGCCGCCGCCACCGCCCCCAACCGGCCACGCTCAGCCTCGAAACGCACGACATCGAACAGCGTCCGAACGACGCGGCACCCGATCCGAGCGTCGAAGTCGTATCGCTCATCGCCGATGCCCGGTCCCGCCGCCGGCTCGCCGACGCGGACGCCCAGCTGTTGCTCGCGATCGCCGTCGGTGACGACACCATCCGCGCTCGTGCCGCCCGCGAAGGCACCACCTACGCGGCGATGTGTGAGCGGTGGTGCCGTGCTCGGCGTCGACTCCGGCACGCGGTCGCGGCATAGCTCGCCCATGACCCCACAACGCAACCCTCGTCGTGCCCGACCCACACCCGAGCGTCATGACCGCTAGCCAAGCGACCGTCCTCGCGGTCGCCGCCGCGGTCGCAGTCACCGTGTGGAACGCGGAACGGCGCCACCCGACGATTCGGCGTCGACGGCGACTCGGCGTCGACACCTCCGCCTACCTCGCCCGCCCGGGCGAACTCCGACCCCTAATCGTGGCGCGTCGCGCCCTGCCCGCCGATCGCTTCGTGCTCGGACACATCCGAGGAAGCACCGGTCGACGGCTGGTGGCGACCGCGAGCACCCGCAACCGCGGTCGTCGGAACCATCCCACGCAGAGTCGTTCGAGCGTCGCGATCATCGGCCCCACTCGCTGCGGCAAGACTGCGACGACGATCAGCGGCGTCCTGGACTGGGACGGTCCCGCGATCCTCTCGTCGGTCAAGACCGACCTCATGGGCGCGACGCACCACTGGCGCACGCGATGTGGTGACGTGCGCGTCTTCGACCCGACCCGCAGCACTGGCTCGACAAGCGCCGCCTGGTCGCCACTGCGAGGAGCCGACACCATCACCGGCGCGCAACACTCCGCACGAGCACTCCTCGACGCCGGCCCTCGCAGCGGAGCGGAGAACCTCGACTTCTTCCTCCGACTCGCCGAGCAACTCCTCTGGCCCCACCTCTACCTCGCGGCCGCCAGCGGGTCCACGATGAACGACGTCGTCCGCTGGATCCACGCACAGACATCTCCCGCAGACCCCGAGACGGACCTTGGCGCGCTCACGCTCGTTGCCGAGGACACCGGCGGCGCCGCCGCGGCCGAGACACTCCTCGGCACCTACGCGCTCGATCGACGCACCCGCGCCAGCGCCTACGCCACCGCCCAGACCCTTCTCGGACCGTGGACCGATCCGACCATCGCCGACACGAGCAACGCCGACGACATCGACCTCGAATGGCTGCTCACCGGATCGAACACGCTCTACATCTGCGCGCCGCTCCACCATCAGCAACGACTCGCTCCACTGTTCGGCGGGTTGCTTGGCGACCTCATCAATCAGGCCTACGAACGCGTCAACCGCACCAACACGCCGCTCCCGCCCACCCTGCTTGTGCTCGACGAAGCCGCCAACACTCCGACCGCGTGGCTCCCGCAGGTCGCGAGCACCTGTGCCGGGATCGGCATCCAGCTCGTCACGGTCTGGCAATCGAAGGCGCAACTCGACGCCGCATACGGACGCCTCGGGGACAGCGTCCTGACGAATCACGCGACCAAGCTGTTCTTCCCGGGGATCTCCGACCTCCCGACGCTCGACTACGTGACCCGCCTCATCGGCGACGAACAGCTCGAACGACGGACCGCCAGCCACGACTGGGCGCGACCGTCACGAGCAGAGAGCATCGGGCCGCACGACGCACCCTTGGTCGCACCCCACGTACTTCGACAAGCGAAAGGCGGGAGAGCGCTGCTCGTTCACGGAACGCTCCCGCCGGCACTCATTAACGCCCGGCCCTACTACCGAGACCGCCGACTCCGCGCCCGCGCCGAGCACCGATGACGCACGCCGCTCACGCGAGGACGTCCTCGCGAAACCGGTCCACGTCCTCGCGACCCGTAGGTTCCGCCCGAAGGGCGGAACCTACAGATGTGTATCTCGCCTTCGGTGTGCGGCGGCGAGACGTCGATGTTCGAATCCACCTGTACGTGGGATCGCGCGCGACGGATGTCGATCACACGCGGAGAATGCGCATTGGGGACCTGCGGATATCTCGAATCACATCCGAGCGGCGGACCAGTCGCCCCGCCGCCAGCCCGCGAACCCACGGATCGAGCGCGCTCCTGTCCGCCCGTCGCCACTCGGTGACACACGGATGTGCAAGTAGATCCCGAGGGACGCGAAGCGGGGGAACTCCCGCCCCGCCCTAGACGCCGCTCTTTCTGCGGTTGTCGTCTTTGCAGAGCATCGTGCAGTTTTCCGCGATGGTCTTGCCCCCCAAGTGCCACGGGGTGATGTGGTCGGCCTCCATCTCCTCGAGTTCGAAGTGGTTGCCGCAGACGGGGCAGATTCCCTTTTGGCGCTCGTAGGCCTCCCGCTTCTGGTTGGGGCTGAACGCCCTGATACTCAGGTGCCTTTCCTGCCCGTCGAGCACGTAGGCATAGATGCCACGCTTCTTGGTGACGTCCTCGTCCGCCATCAGCGAGGCGACCTGCTCCTCGAGCTTGGCCGCGTCGAGCTCGGCGTCCTTGGAGCTGTTGTAGAGCTCGCCCCACGCGACGGACTTCATCTCTTTGCGCTGTGTCGGGAAGGTAGCTTTCACCCAGTTGATGACGCTCTGGAAGTAGAGCCATAGCTCAGCAGCGTCGGGCTTGTGCTGCTGCTTGGCCATGTAGCCCTCGATGTCACCGTGGTTGATCCACTTGATGACTGTCTCCAGGTAGTCCTGACGGATGGGTGTGCCACTCATGTAGTCACTTGCGATGCTGTAGGCCGGGCACGCGGTCTTGCTGAAGTAGCGCTTTGCGTCGGTGACCCAGGAGCCTGCGTAGACGGCGTTCCTCAGCTCCTGGTCTGTGAGCTCCTCGCCGGCGATGTTGATGATCTTGAACCAGTCCAACTTCTCGCTGTCCGTGCCGCTGCACAGATAGACCATGAGCTCGTAGTTGAGCACTTGGTCCTTCTCGTCCTTCTGCAGGTTGTGGAAGTACCGGCCTTCAAACGCAAAGTCCCCATCAACGAACTGGCAGATGGAAATGGTGCGCTGCTGCCCGTCGATGACCTCGTAGCTGTCGTCCTCTCGCACCGCCCAGTACATGACGTTGAGCGGGAAGTTGCGGCGAAGCGTCTCGATGACTGCATCGCGCTGCTTGTCCTTGTAGACGAACTCACGCTGGTAGGGAGGTCGCACGTCGAGCTTGCCGTCATAGGCGCGCACGCCGAGCTCATCGTCGTCCTTGTAACCCTCAACGAGGTCGCGGACGGTGATTTCCTTGAGCTCGATCTTCATGAGTTGTGTTCCTTGCGGCGGATGAGGATGCGTGCGTAGAGCTGCACGAAGGTCTCGCCGCCCACCTCGTAGTAGGTCTTGCCCGAGGGCGGCTTGTCCACCTTCAACGCTGGACCGTCGTTCAACTTGGTAACAGTGCTCTTGACGCCGTTGGCGCTGACTTGGATTTGATGGGGGTAGACCTTGCTCGGCTTTCCCATCGGCGCCTTCGCGATCCCGACGATCTCGAACTGGTCGAGGTTGTGCTTGCCCAAGAACGTGATCGGCACTCCCATGACCCCGTCGTAGTCCATCGGGATGTTCACGACTTGGCTGACCTCGATGGCGTCGTAGTTGTCATACGACGGGTAGTCGTGAGGGTTGTAGGTCTTGTAGAGGATCAGATCCTCGTGGCGATTGGAGATGTCGAGGTTAGTGAACCAGGCCGAGTTGCCGACCGTCTGGTACCGGACACCGTTGTCGTCTACCCGCTGGCCAGACTTGATCGGCGCGTCGTCCTTCACCTGGAACCACATCTGGCCCGTACCCGTGCGAGTCACGCCTAGCCAGAACTTGTTGCCCTCGACCAGCGGCCAGATCTCCTTGTACGTAATCGCGTTCATGTTCCCGATGATCAGGAACTTCTTGTCGTACTCGACCAGCTGCGACACGTACTCGCGGAACAGTGAGAATGGCGGGTTGGTGACCACGATGTCGGCCTGCTTGAGGAGTTCGGTGCTCTCGGCGCTGCGGAAGTCCCCGTCGCCCTTCAGAGCCTTGATCCCGATCTCCTGAGGGTCAGGAACCATGTTGTGGTTCTTGTCGCCCTCGTACTCAAGGAAGATGGCTTCCTCCGAGTCGTTCTGACTGAACAGATCAGCGTTCTTGCTCTTGTAGCAGGTGGCGATCAGCTTCTTGAGGCCCAGCTTCTCGAAGTTGAAGGAGAAGTAGTGGAAGAAGTTGCTTACGCGCGGGTCGTCACAGTTCAGGTAGACGACCTTGTCCTTGAAGTGCGTGTGATAGTGCTTGAGCTCCCGCTCAATGTCGGTCAACTGCGTGTAGAACTCGTCCGCGTTGGTGGCCCTCTTGGCGTCGGACAGGCTTTGCCGCTTGGTTGCCACTCAGTCGCCCGCCCGTGATGCCCGCCGCCTGGTGGGGCAGCAGGCCCAATCAAGGTCTTGCAGTGTGAGCACCTACGCCCCCTACCCGTCGTGTGACCAGATGCTAGGACTCGTCGTCCTCTCGAGGCTGACATCCCGGCCGCTCGATGACGCTCGAGGAACTACAGCGCGCCGAGACGCTTTTCCCAATTCGGCGCGGGCGGCAACGACCGGATCGCGACGTCGAGTGCATGACTCGGGTTGTCCGGGTGATCGCTGAGCCACTCGAGAATTGGTTCCGTCAGCCGATAGAGAGCCCAATGCAGCGCGTTGCGCGACTCTCGGTCACCAATATCGGGTCCGCCGCCATGAACGACGTCGGATCGATCGTCATACCAGTCAACGACGCGATGCCACTCGGAGCACCGCCAGGGTGGAGCTGCGCCCTTCTCGCGCAGCTTCTTCAGACGCCTGTACTCGTCGTTGACGCCCGGCTCAAGCTCGAGGTATGAGCACGTCTCGCGAGATCGGCCGCACAGGTTGCTGTCGTGGAGGCCGCATCCAAAGTAGGACACTGCCCGCGCAAGCCGGTATGTCTGTCGAGTGCCGTGTCGTTCCAACAGCCACGCCTCAAGTGCAGTGACGAGTTGGACCATCCTGAACGCAGGGCGCGGTTCCATCAGCGCCTGAGACAACAACTGTGTGCCTACCAAGGCACGTCTCTGAGCCTCCGAAGGGTCCGTCGCGCCGACCGTCCGTGCAAGCCACTGGAACGCCGCTGAGTCGGCCCAAAGCCCATCGTCCGCGAAGCTCCAACCCCTTGCCTTCCCGCGGACGGTCCATCCGTGGCCTGCACCCGCATCGACGATCTGCGCGTAAGGCACGACGCCCCAAGTCATTTCGCCGGCAACACCGAAGTGGCTCAGCTCGACCGTGTAGTACTTGGCGTGCTGGAACACTCGCAATACGTCGACCGCTTGGGTGACCAGCACGAGCGCCTGGTCGATGTCGTCGGCCTCGACGCTGGCAAACGCTCCAGACGCCTGAGCTTCGAGGCTCCGTTCGAACGACGCGAACGACTCGGGTGTGAACGCTGTCTCGAGATCGGCTAGCTGCTCATTGGCTGGCCGTATGAGGACAGCGCCAACCTCCCACGTCGTCGAGACAGTCAGGCCCTCGATCGGGAGCACGATGGTCGGCATGGCTCCATGATCACCGGATCTGTCACACCCCGCTCGTACATTGCGGGTGGAGGTACGAATGATCGACTTCGACCGAATGGCAGAGTCCATCGAAGGATCTGCGCGCTGTGCGGCGCAGCTTCGTCGCCTCAACGGCGGGGCACCCGCCGACGACTCGCCGCTCGCAGACGCCATTCACGCGTGCGACACGGGCCAAGCCTGGAGTGACCGTCCGGTCGCAATGGCCGTAAAGGGCGCGACGGCATATCTGGCCCTCGCCGAGAGCCACTTGCGAGCAATCGCATCGATGCTGCGGACGCAACCGCTGGCCGGGACAGCACTCCGATGCGTTGCTCGCGCGGAACTCGAAGCTTGCGCCTATGCGCATTGGTTGCTCGCCCCGGGCGTTCCCGCGCTGGATCGTGCGGCGCGGGCCGTCACCGAGTTGCTGCACTCGCTCGAGAACCGGAGCGAGTCTCTCCACAAGGCATTCGCTCGCGCTGGCAAGAACCTCAACAGGTGGGACGGGGAAGACGCCGTACGGAGTCTTCGACTGACCGTCGAGCGTCTGGGCCTCGAACTCCCTCCGCGGCCGCGCCCGACGGACCTCGCGTTCGAAGCGCTGCCAGTCGTCGACTCGGACCGCAACGCGCAGATTGCAAGCATCGTCTATCGACTTTGGTCTGGTGGCACCCACCCGGACCTGATGCAATGGCTCAACTCAAGTTCCTTCTTCGCGCAAGCGGACGACGACTGGAGCTGGATTGTCGACGAACCGGTTCCGGAGCCCGGCGACATAGCGTTCCTGCTTACGCTTGTGCTTGCTGGCTACGACAAGACAATGAAAGCGTTCATTGCAGGAGCCGGCTGGGATCCCTCGGTCTGGAACGCATGGGTGAGTCGGCGCCTCGGCGAGCTCCTCGACGCAGCGGACGAGGCTGTCGCCTAGACGTGCAGGACGGGCAAGGTCGGCAACGTAGTGCCGGGGACGCGCTTGGTGCAGCACCGATTCATGAACGGCGTGCGCGATTTCCTCGGATGCAGGTGGCCGGTGCGGGCGGGGTCAGAACCGCGGGAATGCCACCACCTCGACTTCGTCCGAAACCACCGAGGACTGGAGCCAAGGGCGTAGCGGTGAGCGCTCCTCGACCGCGGTCGGCGACGGTGCCGAGTCGCTTGGAATTACGCACTTGTCGTTCTCGAGGGAGCTCGGATAGGATACGAACCTCTGTTCGATGTCACACCCCACGGCGATGATGTCGGGAGATCAATTGGAGGGGTGATGGCATCAGACATCGGGCATAGCGAGATCAAGGCATTCGCCGAGGATCGGGTCAACCTGCCCGCCGAGAAGGCGACCAAGCATCGGAATCAGGTCAACCGGCTGCGAGATCGGTTGAAGCGCAAGATCGACTCCGACCCAAACTACGGCCTCGTAAAGATGCTCCATGCAGGCAGCGTCGCCAAGGGCACTGCGCTCAGCGACGTACACGACCTCGACACCGCGGTCTACGTGAAAGTCGCTGAGGCACCCGACGGCAGCGACGGTCAACTCATCCACTGGCTTGCCGATCGTCTCTACGACGCCAACACGAACATGGGTCGCGATCAGTTCGTGGAGAATCCACACTGCGTCACGGTGACCTTCAAGGGGAGCGGCCTCGATGTCGACGTTGTCCCGGTCCTCTACGAGGGCGAAGCCGACGACGTCGGCTATCTCGTCCGCAAGTACACGGGCGATCGCGTTCGGACCAGCATCACGCTGCACCTGCGCTTCCTTCGCGACCGGAAGGCGAAGTACGGGGCCAGCTTCGCTGAGTTAGTCCGACTCACGAAGTGGTGGCGAAGGACGGTTACGAACCACGACGAGAGCTTTCGCTTCAAGTCCTTCATGATCGAACTGATGTGGGCGCACCTTGCGGACGGCGGCCTTGATCTCTTGGACTACCCGAAGGCACTCGCTCGTTTCTTCGGCTACATCGTGAAAGGCGAGTTCGAAGAACAGATTGCATTCACCGACTTCTGCACTGCGGACGAACTGCCCGCCCGATCGACTACGCCAGTCGAGGTTCTCGACCCTGTCAACGCCGACAACAACGTTGGTGGGTTGTATCAATGGCCCGACCGCGACCGCATCGTCACGGCGGCACGCGCGGCGCTCGACGCGATCACCGAAGCACGGACTGCGCCGACCAAGGGCCGCGCCGTTGAATGCTGGCAAGTTGTTCTCGGCCCAACCTTCAAGGGATAGCTGATGTCCACCACATTCACGACAACGGCAACGTTCACCCGCACCCACGCAAAGCACCTCGCGGCGAAAGTCGTCGCCGACTTGTACCAGTGCCACATCCTCTACGACCATCCGAGCGAAGACTCGATCGCGGACTACGAAGGCGAACTGATCGAGATGCTCGCAGGCGAGTATGTCGATGAGTACGAGTTCGGGTTCAAGAAGGGAGGCAAGCGCGTCCTGACCTTCCGGTACACCGTCGGTCCTGACGGCGGGCTGCACGGGGACTCCAACGCCGGCGGCATCTACGCCAAGGCCACGCTCGCGGGCGCGTCGTACTTCAATTTCATGTCGTACACCGACAAGTGGGCGAAGCTCACGAGCACACAGAAGTCGACGATCAAGAGCACCCTGCCCATTCAGCGAACGGCGGGGTCGTTGCCCGGCGACGGCGATGGCTACTGGCAGACCGACCACGGTTACACCGCAGGTGGCGTTCGCGTCGGCCGTCAAACCTTCCGACCGCGGTGAGCGCCGAAGGACTCTTCTCGGACGTTCAGGAGTTTCCTGACGACCGAGCCCGCGAGCGGTTCGACGGGCTCGTAGGCATCGACGACATCAAGGCACACCTTCTGACCGAAGCGCGTGTGCTTCTCGATCCGAGCATCGTCGAGGCATGGAGCAAGAAGTCCCACGGCCAGCGCATCCCCGCTGTTGACGACGTGATGGATCGCACGCCGCTCGTCGTCCTGGCCGGCGATGTCGGAACCGGAAAGACGGAATTGGCCGAGACGGTGGGTGATCCGATTTCCGCAGCACTGGGTGTTCACATCACCTTGTTCCCGTTAAGTCTGTCCGCTCGCGGTCATGGCGCCGTCGGCGAAATGACGACACTTTTGACGCGAGCCTTCGAGAAGGTGCACGAGCAAGCACAAGGCGGTCGTGGCCAAGACGGAAAGCTGCGCCACGGGACCATCCTCCTCATCGACGAAGCCGATGCCCTCGCGCAGTCCCGCGAACTCGCGCAGATGCACCACGAGGACCGTGCTGGCGTGAACGCGTTAATCCGAGGCATCGACGGCATTCGCCGTGCCCGTCTGCCAGTGCTCACGATCATGTGTACGAACCGAGTCGACGCTATTGATCCGGCGGTTCGTCGCCGGGCCGCGGCAGTCCTGCAATTCGTGCGCCCTGATGATGCAGCGCGCAAGCAGCTGCTGTGCAGTTCGTTCGACGGCGTGAAGCTTGACGACCGCGCCCTCGATGAGGTTGTGCGCCTGACCGGCGACACCGGACGTGGCTACGGCTGCACGTACTCCGACTTGCGCCAACGTTTCGTACCCACGGCCGTCCTCCAAGCCGTAAACGCCGGGCAGCCGATCACGAACAACCAACTCGTTGCTCTCGCGGCTGCGTTCGAACCAACACGTCCCTTCGATGCGAAGGCGTCAGGTCAGCAATGAGCAGCGACGACCCCACGCCAGCGCAGTCGTTTGACCTCAGCGACGCTTTCCTCAAGCGTCAAGAGAAGCTCCTGAGCGACCTCGGACTCGGCGACATCACGACACACCCGGGCACCAAGGGCGACGACACCGAACTGAACTGGCTCAGCATGCTTGGTGCAATCCTCCCGCGCCGATATGGCGTCGCCAAAGCGTTCGTCGTCGACAGCCAAGGCGCACTGAGCGAACAGATCGACGTCGTGATTCATGACCGCCACTTCTCGCCGCTGCTGTTCGAGATCGGCGGGGCCAGGTTCATTCCGGCCGAAAGCGTCTACGCCACCTTCGAGGTCAAGCAGCACCTCGACAAGCCGTACCTGGACTACGCCGCAGGAAAGATCGCATCGGTACGCCGGCTGCACCGCACCTCAGTCCCCGTCCCTCACGCTGGCGGGAAGTACGAACCCGTCACCCCGAAGCGGATCATCGGCGGCGTGCTTGGGCGACGGAGCGCCTGGAGTCCTCCGTTCGGCGATCCGTTCCGCGATGCCATCCGTACCTTGGACGCCATCGGCAACGGTGACGCGCAACATGGCATCGATATCGGATGTGCCGTTGAGCACGGCGGCTTTGTTGTCGAGCGCGGTGGCGACCAGCGCGTCATCAACATCGAAGTCAGTGAACCCAACGTGAGCCTCATCTATTTCGTGATGCGGCTTCTGCGGGATCTCCAAGCGATCGGAAGCGCGCCAGCCATCGACTATGACGCCTACCTGCGATGCGTGCCGGGAATGCCATGAGGATGACGCTTGTGGTACTCACGCAGCGTCAGGCGATGCTCGTCGACAAGGAGTGGGGCTAAGTCGCTTCGCAACCACGACGGGAGGCACGCGAACTTCCGAGTAACCCCGCGCGCGGATCGACGATGTGGCGCAGCGAGCCGTGCGCAACTGCCTGATGGGCATGGTTCGCAGCGGTCGCATGCATCAAGGGTGGTTGTATCGGTCAGGTGTTGGCTTCATGAAGCTCGAGCTGCTGCCCACGTGGTGAGGTTCGCACTCAGGGCCACGATGTCGTGCTCTCCGTTGTCGACAATTGCCTGGTGCTGATCTGGCATGAATGCGATGTGCCGCACGCGCTTCACGTCGGCGTGCTGTGTTAGGACCTCGACGCCGGACGGGAACTCACACGTGGCACCAGGTATGAAGGGAACGACGATCCAGAGCTGAACGCCACCGAACGCGAGCGCTGCTGCTCCTGCACTTCGTACCCCCGCATAACGTGGTCCGACGGGCTCGATGGTCGGATTACCGAACGAGTATCCGAAGCGGGCCATTTCGCCAGTTCGGGCGAAGCCGCAATGGACTCCCTCGAAGGCTTCCGAGAGGTCACCCGCGCGGAGCTGTCGGGCCCGCGTGAGTTCGGGGATGACGCGGAACCTAGGCTCGCCATCGTCACTGAACTTTGTGATGCCTCCCTCGATGGCACTTAGGACGAGATAGGTCTTCAGCAGCCACGCTCGAATCGTGTCGAATCGGCGCTTTCCAAGCCGACCACATCGAGCGCTCTGCAGCCATCGCCCCACAGCCGCCATGTCGTGCTCGAGGTCGTTCATCCAACCGGCGTTGCAGGTCCCGCACACAAGCCGCACCTGGAGGTTGTTGAGTGCCTGGATGCTCATCCGGTCGTTCTCACCAGGAGCGAATCGGGCGAAGTTTTCGGCATTCCGGTCGATGCCGAAGGCACCCGCAATCGGGCGACTGATCAGGTGCTCCCGCGTGAGATCGTCCGCCGCGCAGAAGAGGCACTGCTTCATGGATGACATCGCACCTAGGTTCGCGCGGCCCTGTGACAGTGCCGCGGATCAGCCCGCCGAATCCAAGCCGCCCCCGCGAGCGGCTGTCTGAACGCGATATGACTCACCTCAGTGTGTTTCGTCGAAAATTGGGGACGGGAATGATCCGTGGACGGGTTATCGCTCTGGGCGTCATTTCGTTGGCTCTTGTTGCTGCCGCGAGTTCGGTGCCGTTGGCGGGGGCGAGCACTCGTGGAGCAACGGAGCGCAAAGCGAATCAAGCGCCGATCGTGGTTGAACAGTCGTCTCTTACGTATCTCCCCGGTCAAACTGGCGGCAACTTCCACACCCTCGTGGTCCTCGCACGAAACACCAGCAGCAAGGTTGCGCTAGAGGTGGGAGGTCAGATCTCAATCCTCGGACCTGACGGAGAGCTCGTGGAATCGCTTAACCCCAATGAGATCAACATCTTGCCGAAATCTCAGGGCCTCTTCGTCGAGACTGCGCTCGACCTTCCAGTGCCGATGACGGAGGCGAAGATCAAGACGAAGACCTTGGTCGGGTCGTTTCGCAAAGGACCGAGGAAGTCTCCGGTGGCTTTTCGAACCTGGTGGTGACACCCGAGGAGAGCCTGTCGCCCGAACTCGCAGCCGAGTTCCCACCGGGCTGCACCGTGTCGGGGACTGTCTCGAACACATTCTCCGAGCCCAAAGAGAACCTCCAGATTCGAGTTGCGACGTTCGCCGGCGGGAAGTTGGTAACAGGCGACTTCACCTACGTCGACCACGTGTTTCCAAAGACCGACGCCACGTTCGAAGTCGATCTCATCGACTCTTCCCTCTGTCCAGCAGGCGTCGACGAGGTGCTAGCGATCGCGAACTTGGGCGACGACAAGATCTTCAACCCTTAGCGAGCTCGCTCGTCCGGCGGCCTATCCCATCAAGATCCCATCCAATCGGGCGGGTTCAGCGCGTGAGGCGCGACCCGGTGGACGGCGATCGCTGCCTCAGCAGGCGCGACGTGGTTTGATGGTCCTGTCTGGACTGACGCGCCTTCCGAAGTCGAGTACGAGCGCTTCGAAACCGCCGCGTTTGTGCAGGTCAGAGGCAGTGTCGTGGCCGGGGTGCTTGCTCGATCCCATCAGGTAGAGACTAAGGGCAGAGCGCACCCCTGTTGAGCACGCGTGTCGACGATCGCGGCGGTCAGCCGCGGGTGCGGGGCGCTCGTCACCAGGAATCCCTGGGTCTGGCCGCAGCCGTGGAGGAGCAGCCCCGCGGTTCCGGTGGCTGGGCCTTGCTCGTCGGCGATGAGTGCGATCCCGCGCCCTGACCGCGGGACTCGCGCGGTCGGAGCGTGGTCATGCGACGTTGACCCAGAGCTCCTCGAGGCCTCGGAGCGTGAACGATGGACGTTGTGGCGGGTCGGGGTCGGCGAGCTCGATGCTGGGGAATCGGCGGAGGAGGCCGGTGAAGACCGCGACGCCCTCGGTGCGGGCCAGGTGTGCTCCGAGACAGTGGTGGATTCCCCAACCGAAGCTGAGCGGATGGTTGTCGGTTCGGTTCGCGCGGAACGCGTCGGGCTCCGTGAAGCGTTCCGGGTCCCGGTTCGCGGCACCGAGGAACGTGATCACGGTGTCACCTGGCGCGATCGTCACGCCTCCGATATGGGTCTCGAGGTGCGCGTAGCGGGCGTCGAGCTGGACGGGGCTGTCGTAGCGGAGAATCTCGTCGACCGCTTCGCGTGCGCTGCTCGCGCCGGTGCGCAGCGCATCGAGCTCGTGCGGGTGACGGAGGAGCGCGAGGAGGCCGTTGCCGATCAGGTTGGTTGTTGTTTCGAAGCCCGCCGCGAAGAGCAGGATGACGGTCGAGATGAGCTCGTCGGTCGAGAGACGGTCGCGGCCGTCTCGTGCTCGCATGAGTGCACCGAGCAGGTCGTCACGGTCACGTCGGCGTTGATCACGGATCAGGTCCGCGAAGTACTCCCGCATGGTCGCGTGAGCGTCGCTTGCGCGCTCGATCGTGATGCTGTCGCTCGCGGGTTCGATGAGGGCGGCGGTGTCGCGTACGAGCTGGCGGAACTGCTCGCGGTCGCTTGGGGGTACACCGACGAGTTCTCCGATCACCGCTACGGGGAGGTGGAATGCGAGTCGATCCATGGCGTCGACATTTCCGAGTGCGGCCATGTCATCGAGGATCGGCTCGAGGAGCGCTTCTATCGCCGGGGTGAGTGCTTCGATGCGGTGTGGTGTGAACGCTCGGCTGACGAGGCCGCGGAGCCTGGTGTGGTCCGGCGGGTCGAGGAACAACATCGAGGTTCGCCGGAAGATGCTCCACTCTTTGCTCGTCGCGGTCCCGAAGATGCTGACGGCGTCGGCGGGATGCTTGCCGAGCGCGGGGTCGTGCAGCACACCTCGGCAGTCATCGTAGCGTGAGAGGTAGACGATCGGCGCGTCTGGGCTGCGATGTATCGGCGCGACTTCTCGGAGTGTCCGATAGCGCGAGTAGGGGTCGTCGCGACCGGCGGGTGTGGTCAGGATCTCGAGGATCAAGGCGTCGGGGTTAGGTTCCATGGTCATCCGTTGGTCAGGGAGACGGTCTGTTCGAGCTGACGGGCGAGCGCTGATAGGAATCGCTGGGCGGGCTCGCGCTGACGGGTGGGCACCGAGTTGGAGCGCAGCATCGTCCGCCGGCGGTCGTCGACGAGCGTGAGTTCGGTGAGTGCACGGGGCCCGAGCGCGAGTGCGAACGCTTGGAGGCACAAGAGCCCGGATCGTTGTCGGACGGTGGACATGGTCCGCCAGTGCAGGCTGAGCTCACACCGCAGGGGCCCAGTGTGGTCGACGGATGCAACGGCGACGAGGACGGGGGCGCGACGGCTGCGGGCGTTGGTGTTCGGCATTAGCGCGAGGTACCAGTCGGGTCCGGCGACGGTCGCGTTCGCGGCTTGGCGAAGCACGTCGACCGCCTCACGGTCGAGGAGGCTCGCGACGTCGAGGACGTGGCAGCGCGCCGTCGTCGTGGCGAGCACTTGCGGGCTCACGACGGCGGGGCCGTGGTCACGTCGAGGACCTCGGCGATCTCGTCGGCGAGCACGGCACGGTCGGTGCTGTCCTCGGCTTCCACGCTGATGTGTGGGAGCCACCGGTCGATCCAGCGGGGGATCCACCAGTTGGCGTCGCCGAGGAGCTCCATCGTGGCGGGCACGAGGAGCGTCCGCACCACCGTGGCATCGAGGAAGACCGCGGTGGCGAGTCCGAGGCCGAAGAGTTTCGTCGTTCGATCCTCGCCGAGGACCGCGGCGCCGAAGACGGCGACCATGATCGCGGCGGCGGCGGTGATGACGCGCGCGGTGGCCGCGAGACCGTCGGCGACGGCGAGGCTGTTGTCGCCGGTGCGGACGTACTCCTCGCGAATGCGTGTGAGCAGGAATACCTCGTAGTCCATGGACAGCCCGAAGAGCACGGCGAAGAGCAGCATCGGGATGAAGGACTGGATCGGTCCCGACTGGTCGATGCCAACGAGGTCCTTGGCCCATCCCCATTGGAAGACGGCGACGATGACGCCGTAGGCCGCACCGATGGACAGCAGGTTCATCAGCACGGCCTTCAGTGGGATCAGCACCGAGCGGAACACCATCATGAGCAGGATGAATGAGAGTCCGAGGACCACGGCGATGAACAGGAAGAGGCGGTCGGCAAGTGCAACGCCAAGGTCGTCGAAGACTGCGGTGATCCCTCCGACGTAGACATCGATGCCGGTTCCGTGGCTGACCGCAGGGAGTACGTCGTCGCGGAGGTGATTGATGAGCTCAAGCGTGCGCGGGTCTTGCGGTGAAGAATCGGGGAACACCGTGACGACCGCCGCGTCGCCGGCACCGTTGAGTCGCGGCGGCGCGACTGCGAACACGCCGTCACTCTTGGCGAGCTCGGTCGTGATCGGCTCGAGCGCAGCGGCGTCGGACCCGGCGGGGAGTCGAACGGCGAGGACGAGGGGCCCGTTGAAGCCGGGCCCGAACCCGTTCGCGAGGAGGTCGTAGGCGCGCCGCGATGTCTTCGTGGTCGGGTCGGCACCGGAGTCGCTCGACCCGAGCCGGAGGGACAGGAACGGGATGGCCAAGGTCACCAACACCGCGAGGCCGACGATCGCGAATGGCCAGGGGCGACGCTGGACGAGTCGACTCCAACGGAACCACCACGTCACGCGGTGCGCCGTCTCGTCACGTCGGAGGCCAGGGGCGTGGAAGCGATCGATCGCGCGACCCGCGAAGCCCAGAACTGCGGGCACCAGCGTGAGCGCGGCGAGCATCACGGTGAACACCGCGAGGCCCGCACCGATAGCCATCGTCTGGACGATCGGGACTCCCATGACCAACATGCCGCCGAGCGACACGATGACCGTGAACCCCGCGAACATCACTGCGCGACCCGCAGTGCTCATCGCCGACGTGACTGCCCGTTCCGGCTCGAGGCCGGCGTGGAGGCCGTGGCGGTACCGGGTGACGATCAAGAGCGCGTAGTCGATGCCGACTCCGAGGCCGATGAGCGCGGCCAGGCGCGGCGCAAAGTCTGAGAGGTCGATGACGGTCGCGGTGAGGGTGAGCAGCGACAGTGCCGCGGCCAGCGCAAACATTGCGGTCAGGATCGGGAGCCCCGTAGCGACGACGGATCCGAAGGACAAGAGCAGCACGGCGATCGCGACGAGCAACCCGATCTGTTCGCCTCGACCGCCGGGGCCTTCGATTTCGGCGAACTGGATCACACGGCCGCCGAGCTCTACTTGGACGAGGTCGGAGTCGGCCGTGTCGCGGAGCGCGAGGAGGTCGTCGACCACGCCGTCCTGTCGGAGCTCGCCGGCGCGTTCATCGAACTGGATCGTCGCGAACGCGGTCGTGGCGTCGGCAGATACGGGCCGCGGTGGCGAGCCGTAGGGCGACGTGATGCCGAGCACGTGATCGACGCTCTCGACGCGCGCGATGAAGCGTTCCATGTGTCTGCGGACCCGGGGGTCGTCGACGCCGCGCGCGGAGCGGAAGACGATGTCGGCGGTGTCGCCGGACCGCGCGGGGAAGCGCTCGTCGAGCAGGTCGAAGGCCTGCTGGGACTCGGTACCGGGGACCGAGAACACGCTCGCGGTCTCGCCACCCGAAGCGCCGGCGGCGACGACCAGGCCGACGACCCCGACGACCCAGATCGCGACCACGAACCGGCGACGCCGATAGCAGAACCCACCAACGCGTCCGAGCACCAATGCCTCCCTGGTCAGCGCCCGGGGACCCTACTTTGGAATAGTATTCCAAGACAACCGCCCAGTACGCTGTTGCAAACAAGCGCCGACCGGTCAGGTCGCGAGAAGGGAGGCCGAGTCGTGCGTCGTGTCCCCGCAGCGCTTGCGGAGCGCCTGCGTCCCGCTGCGCACGTCTTCGCCGACCTCGGGTTCGATGACGCGCGCATCGAGGACCTCACCGAGGCGACTGGTGTGCCGAGCTCGACGCTCTACTACTACTTCGACGGCAAGCGAGACGTGCTCGCCTTCCTCCTCGACGATTTCATCGGCCACGTCGCGGCCGCGGTCGACGTCGCGCTCGGTGCGAAGACGCCAGCACGCGAGCGCCTCGAGCAGGTGATTCGAACCCAGCTCCAGCTGATGGCTGAACAACCCGACACCTGTCGCGTGTTGCTCGCCGAGCTCGGACGCCTCGGCCGACTCCCCGACACCGCGAAGGCGGTCCACGAGGTCTTCCATGCCCCCGTCCAGGAGCTCCTCACCGACGGCGCCGCCGATGGCTCACTGCGTGTGCTGCCACCCGAGACCACCGCGTCGGCGATCTTCGGAGCGGTCACCGTGACCGCGCTGCACTACGTCGTGGCCGAGCAGCCGATCCCGGCCGACGAGATCGCCGACGGGATGCTCGACCTCCTCGGACGCGGCTATCAGCCTCGCAGCACCACGCGTGAAACGTGACCACCGAACGAGTGCTACCGACATTCGAGAACTACGCGCCGGACGTGGCGGCGTCGCTCGTCGATGCTCACTTTGAGGGACAAGGTCTCCCCGGCTACCTCGGGCTTCGACACGTGGACGCGGGCGCCGGGTTCCTGCGCGCCGCCCTCGATGTGCGCGACGACCTCAAGACCCCATTCGGCAACCTCCACGGCGGCGTCGTCGCAGCCGTATGCGATCACCTACTCGGTACGGTCTGCTATCCAGTGATCCGTCAAGGGTCGTGGGCCGCGACGACAGAGTTCAAGGTCAACTACCTAGCCCCAGTTACCGCGGGCGAGATCGTCGCAACGGCGCAGATCGTCGCGCTCACCATGCGCACGGCCGTCGTGACGATCACCGCCGAGAACGAAGGTCGCACGATCTGTGTCGCGCAAGGCACCGTGCTCATCAAGCCGCCAGCGGTGGCCTGATGCCATCGGCGTCGGCAGCCGACCACGAGCTCGACGCTGGCCGACTCGAGATCGCGACCGCCGCACGACAGTTGCTCCATCAAATCGCTGCAGCCGAACCCGGCGCGTTCGTATTCCGGACCATTGCCCGCACATTGCGCGATGCCACCGAGCTGCTCGAGAGGACCCCGCGGCGCGTGCGGACCATGCCTGACTTCGCGACGCTTGTCGACCTTCGCGACGCCGGTCTGAACGTTGCCGACCATGCCATGGCAGACCGTGCAGTCGCGGGTCCGGCGAACCCCGCATCGGTCGACATCACGACTCGCCGAGAAGGCGACGAAGCGGTCGCCGACGTCCAGTTCGGGCGAGCCTTCGAGGGCGCGCCCGGACGCGTGCACGGCGGCCTCGTCGCCGCGGTGTTCGACGACGTCACCGGTTATGCACTCTCGATCGCCCGTGAACCCGGCTTTACCGGACGACTCACGGTGAGTTACCGGGCCCCGATCCCAGTTGATTTCCCGATCGAGTTCCGCGCCCGCTACCGCGAGCAATCGGGCCGCAAGATTTACGTCGACGCCGAAGCTCGACTTGGTGAGACCCTCCTCGCCACGGCCGAAGCCCTGTTCATCACCGTGGATCGCGAGCATTTCCTCACCGACGCCAAGGAGCTGATCGACCCTCCCCGAGGTAGTCCCATGCCAGACGACTCGAACCCAGACCAACTCGTCGACTGCCCACGATGCGGCACCCCAGTTGACGTCACCCGTCCGAGCGGCACACCCCTTGCGCTCGGACCAGAAGAAGGTCTCGACGGCCACCGCGTCTTCCGCATCCGCGTCGGACGCGAAGAGGTCCATCGATGCCGTACCCGACCTGACCAGACCTGGCAACCCGTCTCATAGCACACCCCCTTCGACGCGGCTCGAGCCCGCCAGCGCGAGTGGTGTCACGTCGGGAACGACCCGCGCCCCACAAGGTGAACGCACGCCGACTCCCACCGCCCGAATGATCGCGCCACACTCCGCTGATTAGGGAGCCCGACGCTCGCAGCGACGTCGCCCCGAGGTGTTCGTGTAACAGTTGGGTTCCCGCTCTTTCGCAGTTCGCGTGGTGTCTCGACTCGCGCCGCAATCCCGGTTTGCAGCCTTGGTCTCGCGCCCCCGGGTTGATTCGATCCCACGACCCTCGGTTCAGGAAGCCGCGCGGCGAGTCTGCGCGGCAAGGCAGCACGGCGGATCCCATCAGGATCCCATCACCGCGAGCGAACTCTGCACACTCGGCGAGACTCAGTGAACGGTGATCGCAACCTCACCAGGCGCGACGTGGTTGGATGGTCGTGCCTGGACGGACGCGCCTTCCGAAGTCGAGCAGGACGGCCTGCATGCCGGTGCTGCGTGCCATGCCCGGAGTCTAGGGACGGGATCCGACGGTGAGATCTGGTGGTGCCCCCGTTCACCAGGGCCCGGGCCCGGGTAGGACCGTCGCGGGCGAGGCAGCGCCTGGCGAGCACTGGAGATCACCCATGTCGAGGCGAACCGACGGGAAGCCGCAGGCCCAGCCGGCGTTCCGGAGCGCGGGGTGGCGGCTCGGCGAAGCTGCGATCACGCTCCTGACACGCCTCGGGATCGGGCCGATGCACCTGCTGACGAGCCGGGGCCGCAGGACCGGAGCGCCCCGCACCACCCCCGTGGTGCCCGTGGCCCACGACGGGCGGTGCTGGTTGGTCGCGCCCTATGGCGTCGTCGACTGGGTGCGCAACGTTCGGGCGGACCAGCACGTCGTGCTCCGACGGGGGAGGCATCGAGTGGATGCCATGGTCCGTGAGGTGACGCCGAGGGAGGCTGCGCCCGTCCTGAAGCGCTACGTGGCGGTGGCGACCAAGGTGCGTGACCGGTTCGGTGCGACCAAGGACTCGCCGCCCGAGGCGTTCCTCGACGATGCCCGCACCCATCCGGTGTTCGAGCTGACCACGTCCGGCGACCTCGCCTGCGCCTGATCGAGGTGTCTCCCTCCACGGTGCGACGGACGCTGAGGGGCTACGTTGCAGCTCGAGCGCGTGGTCGGCACGTCGGATGGGAACACGATGCGCGGGACAGGGTCGCGAATCGGTGCAGCTGCCCTAGTGCTGGTGAGTCTCGCGGTCGGTGTCGCCGGCGCCGCGACGGCGACGGGCACAGAAGCGCCGCTGCACGCGGTCGGCGTCGCCACCACGACGTACGTCGACGACTCGCGGCCGACTGCGAAGAACGAGGACTGCCCGAAGATCCCGTCGCGCACCCTCCCGACCACCGTCTACTACCCGGCGACGGGCGCGGCCTCGGCCGCTCCGGTTCCCGACGCCCAGCCCGATGTTGACGGCGGGCCGTACCCGCTCATCGTGTTCGCCCACGGTTACGGCGCCACGGCGCAGAGCTACGAGGCGTTGCTCCACCAGATCGCCGCGGCCGGGTACGTCGTCGCCGCACCGACGTTCCCGCTCAGCAGCGGAGACTCACCCTGTGGCGCGGTTGCCGGCGACTCGGCCAACCAGCCTGAGGACCTGACGTTCGTCATCGACTCGGTGCTCCGCGACGCCAAGGCCGACGAGGGCCTGCTCGCGGGCCTCGTCGACCCGAACCAGATCGGCGCGGCCGGCCACTCCAACGGCGCGATCACCATGTACGGGATCACCGCGAGCACGAAGGTCCGCGACGATCGGGTCAAGGCGGCGGTCGTGATGGCGGGGACGCCGGCTGGGTTCCCCGGCAAGTTCGACTTCTCCGAGGCACCTCCGTTGCTCCTCGTCCATGGCACCGATGACCAGCAGGTGCCGTACGACCTCGCCCTCACCGCGTTCAACCGGGCTCGGGGACCGAAGGGTCTGCTCACCATGGAGGGTGGCGACCACGGGTCCTCGGCGGGCCCCGCGACGTACGCCGCCACGGTCGACTTCTTCGACGCGTACCTGCGCGGCGATGCGGCCGCGAGGCAACGTCTACCCGACGATCAGCAGGCTGGGGTGAGCACGATGAAGTTCGTGACGAAGCAAGGCTCGACCGAGACCGTCCCGACGCTGCCGCGGGCAGAGCTCGACCTGCAGGCGAGCGTGACCCCGCGCAAGGGTCTCCAGGGCGGTCAGGTCGTGACCGTGCAGTGGAGCGGGTACGAACCCGGCAAGGTCGTGAACATCCTGCAGTGCAACCCGAGCAGCCGCCAGCTCACGAACAGCGCGGGCTGCGACTACACCAAGGCGAAGCTGCTGCTCAGCAACCCGACCGGCGAGGGTTCCGTGCAGCTCGAGATCGTCGAAGGTCCGGTCGGTGACGGGATCTGCGACGCGCAGCATCCCGGATGCATCGTGGTAGTCAACGGCGCCAGCTCCAGCGACCCGCGGAACTCCCGGTTCATCGAGATCTCGTTCGCCAAGGGATGACGCTCAGAGCGCGCTCATCACGTTGAGGAGCACGCCGTTCGGGTCGACGACGAGGAAGTGGCGCTGACCGTACGCCTCGTCGCGGATCTCCCCGAGGATCTCCGCGCCGATCGCCTGCGCGCGCTCGTGCGCCTCGTCGACGTCGTCGACGTGGATCGTGAGGAGCATCGAGGAGTTGCCGTCGATCGAGACGCGGCCTGCGGCGAGCTCACTCCCAGGCTTCACGAACCCGATGTTGCGTGAACGGTCCTCAGGCGCCATGAGCTGGAGGTACCAGTCGTCGAGCTCGACGCTCACAACCAGGTCGAAGAGCTGCTCGTAGAACGCACGGCTCGCGGCGAAGCGCTCGGACACGATGTTCGGGACGATCCGTTCGATCCTCATGCGCGTGCTCCTCTGACGCGTTCGCGCTCATCGGCGCCAGCATGCCCATCGGCGCGACCGCGCACACCCAGAGCTCTGCGCACTGCGTAACATCGCACGCCCGGCGGGAGAGTCCGCCGGGTCTGGGCTGAAGGGGAGTCGCGTGGGGCGCGGTCCGAACATCTTGTTGATCACGACGGACGAGGAGCGGTTCCACCTTCCTCGTCCCGACGGCTACTTGCTGCCCGCACGCGAGCGCCTGGCCGAGTCGGGCACCACGTTCGAGCGCTACTACGCAGCCGCGACGCAGTGCAGCTCGTCGCGCTCCGTGATGTACACGGGGCGGCACATGCCGATCACCCAGATCTACGACAACGACAACATGCCCTACGTCCGCCCGCTCGATCCTGGGCTCGGCACGATCGGCACGATGTTGCGGTCGCAGGGCTACTACTGCACGTACCAGGGCAAGTGGCACCTCTCGAATGCGTACGTCGACCCCGCGAAGCCGGTGTCGACGGTCGATGCGCTCGAGCCGTACGGGTTCTCGGAGTTCAACGACTGGGGTGACATCGACGGCGGCGCGTGGGCCGGCCTACGTGTCGATCCGGTCATCGCCGGACAGGCGGTGAAGTGGCTCCGTGATCGCGCCTCGGTCGTCGCTGCGGACCAGCCGTGGTTCATGGCGGTGAACTTCGTCAACCCGCACGACATCATGAGCTTCGACTACGGCTCGCCCTCGCCGGTCGACCTCCCGCTCGGTCTCGCGCACGCGGTCAAGATGAAGCCTCCTGCCGATGTGCCCGTCTACCGCCGGCAGTGGGACGTCGAGCTCGCCCAGAACGCCGACGACGACCTCGCCGCGGCGGCGCCCGCGGTTCGCGAGTTCGGCCGCATGCTCGAGACCGTGTTCGGTCCGGTCACGTCGGACGACCACTGGCGCGCCGGGCTCAACTTCTACTTGAACTGCCTCCGCGACGTGGACCGGAGCATCGAGACCGTCCTCGATGCGCTCGAGGCGTCCGGCCAGGCCGACCAGACCGTCGTGATCTTCACGGCCGACCACGGCGAGATGGTGGGGTCGCATCGGCTGCGCCAGAAGGGCAACCTCGTCTACGACGAGAACTTCCACGTCCCGTTCATCGTGCGTCATCCCGACGTGCCGGGCGGCGGCACCACCGGCTCGCTCGCGTCGGCCGTCGACCTCGCTCCGACCGTGCTCGCCATGGCGGGATTGGACGACACCGAGATCGCCACCCGCTTTCCTGCGCTCCGCGGGCACTCGCTGGTGCCGGCGCTCACCGGGGGCTCGGTCCGCGACGGCGTGCTCACCGCGGTGGAGACGATCACGACGCTCGATGCCGACTTCTGGAACGCCTTCAGCGACCCGAAGGCCGGCGATCGGCTGATGAGCGGCGAGCTCCGTCCCGACTGGCACAAGCGCGGGTTCCTGCGCGGCTACACGGACGAGCGCTACACGTTCGGTCGGTACTTCTCGCCGCTCGAGCCCAACCGCCCCACCGACTTCGACACGCTCGTCGCCCAGAACGACGTCGTGCTCTACGACCGTGCGTCGGATCCGGGCGAGCTGGTCAACCTCGCGGCAGATCCCGCCCAGCGCGATCTCGTGGTCGAGTGCAGCACCAAGCTCGAAGCGCTCATCACCGAGGAGATCGGTGAGGACCGGAGGGTGTGGGTGCTCGAACGGCCGAACCTGCTCGGCTGGCCGACGTGGCGAGGCGAC
>CAZKTS010000135.1:0-40374 GCA_964555735.1 uncultured Bifidobacteriaceae bacterium | reverse complement strand
AGCCGGACCTCGCCATCGTGGACGTGCGCATGCCGCCGACGTTCACCGACGAGGGGCTCCGCGCGGCCGTCGCCGCGAGGACGGCGCAGCCGGGACTCGCCGTGCTCGTGCTGTCGCAGTACGTCGAGGACGAGTACGCGCGCGAGCTGCTCGCGCTCGACCCCGCAGGAGTCGGCTACCTGCTGAAGGACCGCGTCGCCGATGTCGCCGACTTCCTGGAGGCGGTCCGCCGGGTCGGCGACGGCGGCACCGCGCTCGATCCCGACGTGGTCGCGCAGCTCCTCGGTCGGCACCGGGGCGACGCGGCGCTGGACCGACTCACCCCTCGCGAGCGCGAGGTCCTCGGGCTCATGGCCGAGGGTCGCTCGAACCGGGCCATCGCCGACGCGCTGGTCGTGAGCGGCGGCGCGGTCGAGAAGCACGTGGGCAACATCTTCGCCAAGCTCGACCTCGAGCCGGACGAGGGCGACCACCGTCGGGTCCTGGCGGTGCTCCGCTACCTGGAGGGCTGAGCGCTCGTTCGCTCCTCACGGGCGGTTCACGAGCCCCTCACATTCGGGTGCGAGCGTGGCGGCGTGGCAGCCGACCGGCCGAGCACCCGCGAGCAGATCTCCCACGTGGTGCGGCGATGCTCGATGGGCGCGCACCCGGACCTCGTCGCGGGTTGCAGCAGTGTCGACGACGCGAAGGCCCGGGTGCTCGACCTGTCTGCACCGGCCCCACCGGTGCCGCGAAGCGACCCGCCGGCAACCGTCGACGACACCGACGTCTCCGACGTCGTGCGCACGATCGCCTGGTGGCTCGAACAGATGGCGACCTCACCGCGGCTGGTGGAGGAGCGGCTCGTGTGGTTCTGGCACGACCACTTCGCCACGAGCCTCGCCAAGGTCCGGGTGCCGTACCTCATGGAGCAGCAGCACGTGACGGTCCGCGCGCACGCGACCGGCAGCTTCGCCGATCTGCTGCACGCCATCGCCAGGGATCCGGCCATGATCCTCTACCTGGACGGCATCACCAACGCGGTCGGCCAGGTCAACGAGAACTTCGGCCGTGAGTGCCTCGAGCTGTTCACCATGGGCATCGGGGGCGGCTACGAGCAGGCCGACGTCGTCGCGATGTCACGTGCCTGCACGGGCTGGGTGGTCAACCTCCCGGGACGCCGGGCGTCGCCGCGGCTCACGCGTGCGGGGGCACCTCCGTGGGGCGCGTTCTTCGTGCCGCAACGCCACGACGCGGGCGCCAAGACCCTGCTCGGCACGACCGACGGCCTCGACATGGACGGCGCGCTCGACGTGGTCCTGTCGCAACCCGCCACCGGTCGCTTCGTCGCCTCGAAGCTGCATCGCGAGCTCCTCGGGTTCGATCCTGACGACCGCACGGCCGCACGCCTCGGCGACGCGTTCGCCCGCGAGTGGTCGATCCTGGGTCTGGTCGAGGCGATCCTCGACCTGCCCGCCTTCACCGCGCCGGGCACGGTGCGCGCGCGGGCGCGGACGCCGGTGGAGAAGCTCGTGGGCATCGTGCAGGCCGCGGGCGGTGACGGCGTCATCGGCGCGGCCGCGGGACGAGGCGCCGGGAGCGGGATCGCCCGTGCGCTGCGGACCATCGGCTACGTGCCCTTCGTGCCGCCAAACGTCGCAGGCTTTCCCGACGGCACGACGCTCCTCGGTCCGCACCAGCTCGTGCACACGTTCGACCTGCTCCAGGCCCTGCCCACCGCCCCCGCAGTCGCCGGTGACACCGACGCGCTCTTCGCGCGGTTCGGGCTCTTCGACGTGGCCGAGGCGTCGCGACGGGTCGTGGACGGCGAGCGGGATCCCGCGCGCCGGTTCGTCCTTGCCGCGACCTCACCCGAGTTCGCGGTCGTGTGAGGAGCAGCCGATGTCGTCGCCGCTGAGCCGTCGCCGGTTCCTCCGCCATCTCGGTGCGGGCGCCGCGGCCGTAGCCGTCGGCTCGCGCGCGGTGTCGGTGTGGGGCAGCGGCGTGCCCGCCGCCGGTGCCGCGCTGCGCTCCGGCGACCTGGGCGACCCGCGCGGCCGGACGCTGGTGATCGTGGAGCTCGGTGGCGGCAACGACGGACTCAACACCGTCGTCCGCCACGCGGAGGGCGCCTACCGCGACCTGCGCCCCACGCTGGCGATCACGGATCCCCTGGACCTCGACGGCGAGGTCGGCCTGCACCCGAGCCTGACCAAGCTCGCGCGCCGCTACGCGGATGGCGACGTCGCCATCGTGGACGGCATCGGCTACGCCGATCCCGACCTGTCGCACTTCGGCTCGTTCGCCATCTGGTGGACCGCCAAGGGCGGCGCGGGCAGCAACGGCTGGCTCGGCTCGTACCTCGACGGAACGGTCGGCTTCGACGACCCGCTCGCAGCGATCGGGATCGGCCCCTTGCCGTCGCGTGCACTGCTGGGAGGCTCGTCGTTCGCCACCACGATCGCCGACGCCACGGGACTCCAGCCGGCGCTGCCGGCGTGGATCGACCCGGGTGATACCGACCGCCTCCTCGACGCGTGGGGCGACTTCGCTCCTGCCCGCGTCGACGCTTCGACCGTCGTCGGCAAGGTCCGGCGCGCCATCGAGCTCACCGGTGATGCGCGCGGCGGGTTGCACGCCGCGCTCGGCGACGCGCCGGTGCCCGACGACGCATCGCCGGTCGGGCGGCGGGGCTACGCCGACGGCAGCGTCGTCGACTCGCTCACGCTCGCGGCCGAGCTCATCACCTCGCCCGCGAAGCCGCGTGTGGTCTACGTGAACGGCATCGGAGACTTCGACACGCACCAGGGGATCCTCGATCGGCAGCGGGTCCTGCTCGGTGAGCTCGACGACGGCATCGACGCCCTGTTCACCGGCCTGGGCGACCACGCCGATGACGTGATCCTCATGACCGTCTCCGAGTTCGGGCGCCGGCCGGCCGAGAACGGCAGCGGCACCGACCACGGCACCGCGAACGTCCACTTCGTCGTCGGTCCCGGGGTGCGCGGCGGGCGCTACGGCGAACCGCCGTCGCTCACCGCGCTCGATCCGTCCGGGAACCTGACCGCAGCCGTCGACTTCCGCCGCCACTACGCGACCGGGCTCCGCTGGCTCGGCGTCCGCGACACCGAGCCGGTCCTCGGTGCGGCGTTCGAGCCGCTGGCCGTGCTCCGCGAGCACTGACGGCCGGATCGCGGAAGAGAACGACGGAGGACGACCGGTACCCTGGCGGTCGTGTTCGAGCACCTCGCCGACCTGGAGACCGAGCTGGAGAAGCTCGAGTCGCGCCTGCCCGAGATCTACGCGGCGGGCGATCAGGCCGCCGCGCGCGACGCAGGGCGCCGACACGCGGAGCTGAAGCCGATCGTCGATGCCTATCGCGCCTACGCGGACGCGGAGCAGGCGCTCGCCGACGCGAAGGAGCTGCTCGGCCAGGATCCCGACGACGACATGCGCACGTACCTGCGCGGCGAGGTCGACGAGCAGGAGGCCACACTCGCCGCGCTCGAGGCGCAGCTCAAGGAGCTGTTGATCCCACGCGATCCCAACGACGGCCGCAACGTGATCCTCGAGGTCCGCGGCGCCGAGGGTGGCGAGGAGGCCAACCTCTGGGCGGCCGACCTCCTCCACATGTACGAAGGGCTCGCCAAGCGGCACGGTTGGAAGACCGAGCTCCTCTCGACCCAGCCGTCCGACATGGGTGGCGTGCGCGAGGCGACGCTGGTCGTGAAGGGCGAGGACGCGTGGTCGCGGCTCAAGCACGAGGCCGGGCCGCACCGGGTGCAGCGGGTCCCGGTGACGGAGAGCCAGGGGCGCATCCACACCAGCGCCGCGACCGTGGCCGCGCTGGCCGAGGCGGAGGAGGTCGACGTCGAGGTCTCGCCGAACGACCTCGAGATCGATGTCTTCCGCTCGAGCGGGCCGGGCGGCCAGTCGGTCAACACCACCGACTCCGCGGTGCGGATCACCCACCTCCCCACGGGGATCGTCGTCACCTGCCAGGACGAGAAGAGCCAGCTCCAGAACAAGGACAAGGCGCTGCGGATCCTGCGCGCCCGGCTGCTCCAGGCGGAGCGCGACCGCCAGGACGAAGCGCTCTCGTCGGCTCGACGCGACCAGGTCAAGGGCGGCGGCCGCTCCGAGAAGGTGCGTACGTACAACTTCAAGGAGAACCGGGTCACCGACCACCGCGTCGGCGTCACCGTCCACGCCCTCGACCAGGTGCTGCAAGGTGGCGAACCGCTGGACACGATCATGGACGCGCTCGCCGCTGCAGAACGGGCCGAGCAGCTCGGCGAGGCGTGAGCGAGCGCGCGCCCGTGCGCCCACTCCAGCGAGCCGACGTCGTGCGCGAGGTCACGATCCGTCTGCGCGGCGCCGGGATCGAGACCGGTGACGCCGAGGCACGCTGGATCGTCGAGGAGGTGCTCGGCGACGGCGCTCGTGACGATCTGGTGAGCGACCGGGCCCGGGACCGGATCGACGCGCTGGTGGATCGGCGCCTGGCGGGTGAGCCGCTGCAGTACGTGCTCGGCGCGTGGTCGTTCCGCGGCCTCGATCTCATGGTCGACCACCGGGTCCTCATCCCGCGACCCGAGACCGAGATCACCGCGCAGGTGGCGATCGACGCGGTCGTGACGAGCGGGGCTCGCCGCGGCCGCCACGACCCGTGGAACGCCGGTGCCACCACCTACGTGGTCGCCGATCTCGGCACCGGATCCGGTGCGCTCGCGCTCGCGCTGGCGGCCGAGCTCCCCGACGCCGAGGTCTGGGCCGTCGACGCGAGTGCCGACGCCCTCGCGGTCGCGCGCGCCAACACCGCGGGGGCCGGTGCGATCGGTGGTCGCGTCCGCATCGCCGAGGGTGACTGGTTCGCCGCGCTCGACGACGGCCTGCGCGGTCGACTCCGCCTGATCGTGAGCAACCCGCCCTACGTCGCCGCCCACGAGGTCGACGCGCTGCCGCGCGAGGTCGCCGAGCACGAGCCCCGCGAAGCGCTCGTCGCCGGACCGGAGGGCACCGAGTCGATCGAGCGGATCCTCGCCGAGTCGACGACGTGGCTCGAGCCGGGTGGGACGTTGGTCATCGAGCTCGCACCGCACCAGGCGGCGTGGGCCGTGGCGCGCGCCGCCGCGGTCGGCCTGGTGGACGCCAGGATCGAGCACGACCTCACCGGCCGGGAGCGGGTGCTCGTCGCGCGGGCGCCCGGTTCGGGTGGGTAGCGTGGCCGCGATGGCCGACGATCTCGATGTCGACGCGATGCTGGCGCGCTTTCGCGAGCGTGCCGCCGCGGTACGGGAGCGGCCCGTCCCGCCGGTCGCGGGTCCCGAGCGTCAGCAGTTCATGGAGCGGGCCCAGCTCGACTTCCAGGACTACGCCATCGTCGGTGACGCGACGTGGGAGCTGGCGGACGGCGTGCTGACGTTGCGCGTCGACCTCAGCGGGGCCTGACCCGTCCATCCGGGCCCGCGCCGGCCGTGGGGTCGAGCCGGTGCAGGACCGCATGGTCGATGGCCATCCAGATCGTCTTGGAGAACGGGTAGCCGACGATCGGCGCGACGATCACGATCGGTACGAGCACGGCCAGCAGGGGCGCGACCGGGACGTCGGGGATCGTGACCGCGAGCAGCGCGATGAACACAACCCCGAAGAGCGCGCCGGTGACGGCGATGTTCACCGCGAGCGCGCCCGCCCAGTAGCCCTCCTCGCGCTCGAAGTGCAGGCCGCAGCGGGGGCAGTCGTCGACGATCGTGAACCACCGTCGGAAGAGGTGACCGGCACCGCAGCGCGGGCACCGCTTGGTCAAACCCCACCACAGCACCCGGCCCCGGCTGGGGCGATGCGGGATCGCGACGCCGTCAGGCATCGACGGTGTTCCGCTCGCCGTCGGTGCGAACCACGATGCTCCGTCCTTCCCACGCCTCGGTCGTCATCGTCGCAAGCGCGGCAGTCTCGTGCGCATTGGCGAGCACCCGTCGCCCGTCGGGGGTGATGGCGCTCACGATGCCGATCTCCGGCACCCCGTCGCGCTGCATGATCACGGCGGTCGCGTCCACCACCGCACGGCCGGACCATGGCCCGGCGACCTCCCGCCGCGGCAGGGCGTCGGCCACGGCCTGGGTCTCGGCGGGGTCGACGCGCACGAAACCCTGACGCGGCGGCGTGGTCGAGTAGAGACCGATCGAGTGCTTGGTCGCGTACCAGCCGAGCGCGCTCACGTACCCGACGGAGCCGGGGTCCGCCCGACACGCCTCGACCATCGCGGCGATCGCGTGCGTGGGGTAGTCGTTGGCCGGCCCGCCCGCGAACGCGAGGCCGCCGGTCACCGTGAGGGGCCGCGGGTCGCCGCCCCCGGGACCGCGCAGGCCGAGCGCGTCGATGGCGAGCTGCACGGCGGCAGGGAAGCAGGAGTAGAGGTCGAAGCGGGCGATGTCGTCGACGTCGACGCCGGCCGCGGCACAGGCCGCCCGACCCGCGATCGCCATCGCCGGCGCGGCGCCGAGCTCGTCGCGCTCGCTGACGAACCAGTGCTCGTGCGCGGCGGCGCCGCTCAGCGGGAAGACCATGCGGTCATCGGGGACACCAGCCGCGACCGCAGCCTCGTAGGAGCACAGCACGAGCGCTGCGGCCTGGTCGACACCCATGTTGGCGCACATGCGCTTGGTGTACGGGAACGTGACCATCCGGTTCTCTGGGCTGGGTGTGGTGATCTGGTCGGGTGTGAACGGCGTGCGCGACCACGCGTGCGGGTTCTCGGCCGCGACCGCAGCGAACGTGGACCAGAGCTCACCCACGTGACGCTGATGCGAGGCCACCGTCCGACCGGCGCGACCACGGAGCGCGGTCTCGAGCAGCGGGTACACGTGGATGGGGACGTCGGCGCGGTGCACGAGCTCGTACTCGCTGCTCCCCGGGCGGTCGTCGCCGAGCACGCGCGCACACGGCGGGTCGGCGGCGACGGTCCACGGGAGGTGCACCTTCGGCTCTCGGCGCGCGGCCCACCGGCTGTGCATGCACTCGGCGCCGCCGAGCAGCACGACGTCGGCCTCGCCGCGGGCGATCGTGTCCGCGAGCTCGGTGAGCAGCAGCTGGGGGCTGTTGCCGCCGACGGTCGTGACCACCGTCGAGCGCACGCCGGTGAGTGCAAGGCGGCGGCCCAGCAGCGCGCCGGGGTCCGGGTAGGGCCACGAGATGATCTGGACGACCCCCACCGTGTCGACCGCGAGCCGGCGCACCGCCGCCGCATCGTCGAGCGCGGTGCGGGCGGCCTGCGCGAGCAGGTCGATGGGCTCCAGGCCGGCTGCGGGATCGTCGGGGCGTTGCTCGGCCTGCCCGACGCCGACGATGACCGGGGTCCGGGCGTCGACGGCCGCGAGCGGCGCGGGCGAGCGATCGCGGGAGCGGGAAGCCGGGGCGGGCACCCCCGAACGCTAGGTCCCGACCGCCACCACTGCGGGCCACGACGGCTCGCTGCGCGCCGCCGAATCGGGACAGATCGACCGGAACGCGCACCACGTGCAGACGTCGGGCTCGGCCACGCCCTGCCAGTCGCGCTCGGCCCGCATCGCGGTCACCACGTCGACGAGCTCCTGCTCGACGACGGCCAGCTCCTCGGGTCCGGGCTCCCACGGTGCAGGGTCGTCGGGCACCTCGGCGGCGAGGTACTCGTAGCGCACGCGCAGTCGGAGCCCGCGCTCGGCCGCGACGGGTGCGGTGACCCAGGCCTGGATCCACGCTCGCCGGTCCTCGGCGATGTCGTGCTCGGCGACCCGTCCGGTCTTGTAGTCGCGCACCTCGAGCACGCCGTCGTGCTCCCAGACCGCGTCGAGGCGAGCGCTGGCCAGGAAGATCGGTGGCCGGCCGTGGGCGCGCACCCACTCGGTCTCGTGCGCCGCACTCGTCGCGCCGATGGGGCAGCGCTCGACGTGGCGGGCGATCTCCTCGCGCGTGCGGGCGTCGGTGCCGTGGTCGCGCAGGACCGCGTCGACGTGCCCGGCGTCGTGGCACGACCCGGAGCCGTGGATGAACCGGAGCAGGTCGTGGAGGCGCAACCCATGGTTGGTGCCCTCGCGCTCGTCGCTGCGCGGGAGGTTGAGCACGACCTGGTTGCGCCAGGCGCGTCGGCAGCGGTTCCACAGCTCGAGCGACGTGGGCGAGATCGACAGGACGCCGGGGAGCATGTCGCCCGAGCGCGACATCATCTGCGCGCGGACGTCGTGCGCGGGGCAGCGGGGCACGTAGCGGCACGACGTGCAGTCGCGACCGGGCGCGACGCCGCCGTCTGCGGTGCGGGCATCCACCACTTCGAGGCGCTCGTCGAGCCACGCGGCGAGCGCGGGGACCTCGGCGGGGGCCACCACCCGCTCGCTCACTGCGCCCACGAGGAGGTCGGCGGTCGTGACGAGCAGCGGGGTGTCGGCGTCGATCCATCGCTCTTGCACGAGCCGGAGCACGGCAGCCCGTACCGCCTCGTCGGCGAGCGGGTCCTCCGGCGGCGCCGACGCGCGCACCTGGAGCTGGCGGAGCTCTCGGCGGCCGTCGGGGTGCACCGCGCACAGATCGACCCACCCGCCGAGCCGCACGCCGCGGCGGGGGAGCAGCGTCGGTTCCTCGACGACGCTCTCGATCGAGGTGAGGGGGCGGTCTCCGAAGAGCTCGACGTACCAGCCGAGCGCGTGGGCGACGACCGCGGCCTCCTCGGGCTCGAGGAAGGTCGGGGCAGGCGGGAGCGCCCCGGCGTCGTGCCAGGCGCGGGCGCCGTCGAGGATCGCCTCGCGCACTCGGGCTCGATTGACGCGGTCGGTGGTGCCCGGGTCGCCGAGGAACTCCGCGCGCAGTCGACGGCTGCAGAGCTCGTCGGCGCGTCGGAGCATGCTCGGCGTGACCTTCGGCGGCGGTCGCTCCTCGCCGTCGGCGGTGGTGGCAGCGATGCCCGGGCCTTCGTGCACGCCCCGAGGGTACGCCCGCGCCCCCGTACACTCGCTGCATGCCGCGTCGCGAGCGAGCCCCGCGGTTCGGCGCGCCGCTGCGGTGGACGCTGTGGATCCTGGCGGTGGTGCTCGTCGTCTGGTTCGTCGCGACCGGCGTCCTCCTCGTGCAGGCCGGCAACCGCGCCTCCGACGGCATCGACGGCCTCGACCGCGCCCGCGAGGAGCTCACGACCGCCAAGCTCCTCCAGGGCGACGGGCGCGACGCGCTCGTGCAGGCAGAGGCGGACTTCGAGGACGCGCACGACATCGCGGACAACCCGGTCCTCGCGCCGTGGGGCGTCGTCCCTCTCGCGGGCGGCAACGTGCGGTCGGTCGAGGCACTCACCGCAGCGGCGCGCGACGTCGCCAGGATCGGCGCGCAGGCCGCAGCCGACTCGCAGGCTGCGCTCGAAGCGTCCCCGGCGGCCGGTGCGGATCGGCTCGCCCAGCTCGATCGGCTCGCCGACATCGCCGACCGTGCCCGGCGGAAGCTCCAGTCGGTCGACCTCGGGCCCGACTTCTTCCTCGTCGGGCCGGTCGGGGACGCGCGCGAGCGCTTCGAACGGCGCCTCCGCCAGCTGCGGGACGCACTCGCGGACGCGGCGATCGTCACCCGCGCCACCCGCCAGCTGCTCGCCGGCCCACGCCGGTACCTCCTCGTCGCCGCGAACAACGCCGAGATGCGTGCCGGCTCGGGGACGTTCCTCTCCCTGGGTGTCGCGGACTTCGCCGACGGCAACGTCACCATCGGCGACCTCCAGCCATCGTCGAACTTCAACCTGCCCGCGGGCGCGGTCGCGCCGCCGCCGGAGCTCGAGGCCCTCTGGGGCTGGGTGCATCCCTCGCAGGAGTGGCGGAACCTCGCGACGTCGCCGCGCTTCGACGTCACCGCCCCGCTCGCGGCCCAGATGTGGCAGGCCGCGACCGGCCAGGGCGTCGACGGGGTCCTCGCGGTCGACCCGGTCGCGGTGCAGGCCCTCCTGGCCGCGCAGGGCGCGGTCGTGGTGGACGGCCAGACGCTCGACGCCGCGAACGTCCTCCAGTACCTCTTCCTGGATCAGTACGCCGGCCTCGGCGCCGATGTCGACCAGGCGGCCCGGCGCGACCAGCTCAGCGCGGTGGCCCGGGCGGCGATCGACACCCTCCAGTCCCGCCCGTGGGACGGGCCGGCGCTGGCCGAGCAGCTCACCGGCGTGGGCCAGGGTCGCCACGTCCTGGCGTGGTCGAGCGACCCGGTCGAGCAGCAGGGCTGGGAGGCCGCGGGCATCGACGGCGCCATGGAGCCGGCGTCGCTCCTCGTGGCGCTCCTCAACGTCGGGGCCAACAAGCTCGACCAGTTCCTCGACGTGGATGCCCGGCTCGAGCACCGGGAGGTCGCCGACGGGGGCATCGACGTCACCGTGAAGGTGACGGTGCGCAACGACGCCCCCGCGGACCTCCCGCCCTACGTCTCGGGCCCGGATCCGAGCACCGACCTGGTCGCCGGCCTCTACCGGGGCATCGTGGCCGTGAGCTCACCGGGGGTGGGGTCCCACGCCGAGATCGACGGCGCCGGGGTGCCCCTCGTCGACGGGATCGACGGCCCCACCCGGGCTTCGGCCGTCGGCTACCTCGAGATCCCGAGGGGCGAGTCCCGGACGGTGGAGGTGCGGTTCCGCCTGCCCGCCGGGTTCGAAGCCCTCCGGGTGGAGCCCTCGGCCCGGGTCCCACCGATCACTTGGCACTCTGGCCACACGACGTGGCAGGACACACAGCCCCGAACGCAAAGAGTGGCCGCGCCCTAGCGTCATCAACACGCTCCGTGGTACCGTGCGGGCTGGGAACCCCCTGGGGCAGAGGGGGCGTTCTCTGGACGTACTGGGGCTGTCCGGAGAGGGGTTGGACAACGATGGCTCGACGACCGCTACCGCGGTGGGCGGGGCGGATCTTGATCGTGGCAGGGCTCATGCTCTGCCTCCTGGTGCCGGCGGCAGCCGCCTCGGCCCAGAGCGACGAGGACTACCCGATCACCACCACCACCGACCCGGGGTCGACCACGACCACGGTCGGGGGCACGATCGTGACGCGACCGAGGGATCCCTCCGGTTCGCTGCCGTTCACCGGCGGCGACACGGCGCTCCTGGTCGCACTCGGTCTCGGTGCCGCTGCCGGCGGCTTCGCACTCGTCTGGCTGGGTCGCCGGTCGGACGCCACCACCTGACGGCAGCGTCATGGCCGTCGCCAGTCAACCGGTCCCCGGTGCGCTCCGCACCGGGACGCTCTCGGGTGTCGTCGCGCTTCCGGGCGACCTCGCGGAGCGGTCGCCCGCGCCCCGGTGGCTGGTCGGCGCGCTCTTCGCGGCCTTCGACCTGGTGGCGCTGGTCACGGCGCTGATCGTCGCGGGGAGCCGGGCCGGCATCGCCGCCGCGTTCGTCCCCGCCGCGCTGGGGTGCCTCGCCCTGGCGGGCGCATACCGCAATCGCATCACCCTCTCCGCGCTCGACGCGCTGCCGTGGCTGCTCGGCCGCATGGCCCTGCCGCTGCTGCTGCTCGCGCCGGTGGCGCTCGTCGCCGGCGCCGACGTCGAGGCGCTGCTCTGGGTGGCCCTCTTCGGCGCCGCCTTCGTGGTCGTCGGTCGCTTCGCGTCCTACGCCGCGGTGCGCCGCGCGCGTCGCCGCGGTCGTCTGCGCGATCGGGCCGTCATCCTCGGTGCCGGCCAGGTCGGAGCCGAGCTGGCCCGGACGTTCCTCGAGCAGCCCGAGCTCGGTGTCGAGCCGATCGGGTTCCTCGACTGCGTCGACGGCAACCTGCCTGCCCCGGTGCTCGGTGACGTGGACCAGCTCGACCGCCTGCTCGGCGAGTTCGACGTCCGCCGGGTGATCGTGGCCTTCGGGCCCGCGCGCGAAGCCGAGCTGGTCGGCGTGCTGCGCACCGCGGTCGCCCACGACGTCGATGTGCACATCGTGCCCCGCTTCTTCGACGTCGGCGTCGCGCCGGAAGGCCCCGACACCGACGCGGTGCGCGGGATCCCGCTCTACCGGGTCCGCCGCGCCGCGCTGCGCGCGCCGGCCTGGGCGCTCAAGCGGGCCATGGACGTCGCGGTCGCCGCCACCGTCCTCGTGCTCGCGTCGCCGCTGCTCGCCGTCATCGCGGTGGCGGTGAAGCTCGGCAGCCCCGGTCCGGTGCTCTTCAAGCAGCGTCGCGTCGGCCAGTACGGGCGCGAGATCGAGGTTCCGAAGTTCCGGACGCTCAAGGTCAACCACGACAGCGACACGCAGTGGAACGTCGACGACGACCCGCGCATGACGCGGGTCGGCCGGATCCTGCGTCGGACATCCCTCGACGAGCTCCCGCAGCTCTGGAGCGTGCTGAAGGGCGACATGTCGCTCGTCGGCCCGCGGCCGGAGCGCCCGTTCTTCGTGCGGCGCTTCAGCGTCGACATCGACGGCTACGACGACCGGCACCGGCTCCCCGTGGGGCTCACCGGCTGGGCCCAGGTCAACGGGCTGCGCGGCGACACCTCGATCGAGGAGCGGGCGCGCTACGACAACACCTACATCGAACACTGGTCGCTCTGGCGCGACATCGTCGTGCTGATCCGCACGGCCGCCGAGGTCGTGCGCGGCTCCGGCAGCCGCTGACCCGACCGTCGCCCCCGCGGCGGCCGCTCACGCGAGCGCGGCGCTGAGCCGTCGGGTCAGGTCGTCCAGCTCACGAGCCGTCGCCCGGTAGGCGCGCTTCGAACGTCCGATCGGGTCGGCGACGTCGTCCGCGCTCGCCGCCCCGAGGAGGTCGCCGGGCCCGCGGTGCGCGTCGAGGCGAACGAGCCAGGCGTCCACGGTCTCATCGGCGGCGGGCCCCCCGTGGGCCTCGGCCAGCCGGACCAGCTGCTTCAGGGAGAACGTGCGGCTCCGGGCGCCGGGGACCAGCTCGATCGCGTCGCGAGCGTGCTCCCGGCTCATGGCCAGCACGACGTCCGCCGCCTCGATCGCCTCCACGGTGGTGACCGCGCTTCGGTGCGCCGTGAGGTCGACGCCCGCGGCCGCCATCGTGGCGACGGCACGCTCGGGCGCCGCCACGCCCGCCGGGCCGCGGCCCGAGGATCGGACCGCTGCGGCGACCCCTGCCGAGCCGAGATGCCGCTCCAGCAGGGCCGCCGCCATGGGCGACCGGCACTGGTTGGCGGTGCACAGCACCAGGATCTGGATCGGGCCCCTGCTCGGACTGCGGATTGGCCGATTGTAGGGATGGACCGCCTCAAGTGCCCTCGGGCGGTGCCGACAACCTGTGCATGGCAAGGGCTCGATGGATCGTGATCGCCGTGGTGGCCGTGCTCGGACTCGCCGCCTGCACCCCGCCGGTCACCGGCGACGACACCGCGAAGGTGTCCACCCAGGACGAGGCCCGCGACGTCCCCGGCGACGGCACGCCCGGGACCACCGCGCCGCCCACCACCGCGCCGGGCGCACCCCCGACCACGGCACCGCCCACCACGACGCCGACCACCGTTGCCCCGGCGACGGCGCCCCCGACCACCGCGCCGCCGGCCACCGCGCCGCCCGCGACCACGCCGCCGACCGCAGCGCCGTCGACCACGACCACCCAGCCCGCGCCGACCACCACGACCGCGCCGCCCGCGCCCTCGACGACCACGACGGCACCCACGCCGGCCGGGGTCCCCGGGAGCTCCGTCGGGTTCGCCCAGGCGTACTCGCCGCTCTGGCAGCCGGCGGCCGACCTCGCACGCGACTTCGACGCCATCGCCGCGACCGGCGCCAAGTGGGTGCGCTTCGACTTCATGTGGGGCGTGGTCCAGAGCAACGGACGCGACAGCTGGGATTGGAGCACGATCGACCGGGGAGTGAACGCGGCCAAGGCACGCGGGCTGAAGGTGCTCGCGACCCTCGCGTACACGCCACCGTGGGCTCGGCCCGCCGGCGCGACCTCCGACAAGTGGGCGCCGACGAACCCCGACGACTTCGTGCGCTTCGCTCGCGCTGCGGTCGCCCGCTACGCCCCGCAGGGCGTGCACGCCTACCAGATCTGGAACGAGCCGAACACGGGCTTCTGGTCGCCGAAGCCGGACCCGGTCGCCTACACCGAGCTGCTCCGCCGCTCGTACCCCGCCATCCACGAGGTCGACCCCCAGGCGACCGTCGTCGTCGGCGGTCTCGCGGCCGTCGGCCCGACCCTCGACTGGGAAGCCGCCGGCGGTGTCGAGCTCTCGGCGTACCGGTTCCTCACCCGGATGTACGCGGCGGGTGCGGCCGGGTACTTCGACGCCCTCGGGCAGCACCCGTACGGCATCCCCGGTGGGCCGAGAGAGCCCGGCACGTGGAACGCGTTCGGGCAGACGCCGGCGCTGCACGACCTGATGGCCAGCAAGGGCGACGGCGCGAAGAAGATCTGGGGCACCGAGGCCGGCTACTACACCGGCACCGGTCCGCACGGGGTGAACGAGGCGAAGCAGGCCGAGTACATCTCGGACTACGTGACGCTCTGGACGCAGCGGTCCTACACCGGACCGATCTTCATCTACTCGCTGCGCGACCGCTCCACCGACGCCAGCGCGTCGGAGGACAACTTCGGCCTGCTCAAGGTGAACTTCACCCCGAAGCAGTCGTACACCACACTCTCGAACGTCGTCGCGGGGCCGTAGCGGTCACTCGGGCGCGCGGGTCGCGCTCCTACCATCGACGTCCATGGCGCGGGTCCTCTTCTCGCACAACTACCCGATGGCCATGGCACGTGCCGGCGTCGTCGAGGGCACCTACCCCCGCCAGCACCTCTTCGGCACCGATCACCTCGACGGCGTCGCCGAGGTCGTCGACCTGCCGTTCTCGCGGACCGCACCCGGAGCCATCCGTCGTTGGATCGCTCCCCGCTTCGGTGACGTCGGGCAGCAGTGGCGCATGCTCCGCGCCCGCAGGCGAGGTGACATCTGGCTCTCGGGCGACTTCCGAACGCTCGGGGTGCTGCTGCTCGCGCGGCGTTGGCGCCTGGTCCGTACCCCGATCGTCGTGGTCGCGCACGATCCGCCGGCCGGCCGCATCGATGCGGCCGCGCTGCGAGGCGCCGACGCGATCGTGTGCCTGAGCCGCGCGGTGGCCGAGGCGATCACCGACCACTTCGGTGTCCCGGCCGAGCGCGTGCGCGTCGCGCCGTGGGGTCCGGACCTCGCGTTCGCGGGCTACCGAAGCGCGCCGGACGGCGAGTACGTGCTCAGCGTCGGCAAGAGCGAGCGTGACCACGAGACGCTGCTCGGCGCGCTCGCCCGCACGGGCCTTCCGGCCCGCGTCTACGCACCCGCCGAGGTCGCGGCGGCGTGGTCGGCCCGAGTGCCGGCGGTGACGTTCCGCGATCCTTCGCCGCCATCCCACGGCGGGCCCCTCACCTATGCGCACGTCCTCGAGGACCTGCGCGGTGCTGCACTCTTCGCGACGCCCTTGCGGGCGGTCAACCGGCCGTTCGGGCTCACGGAGCTCGACGACGCGCTCGCGCTCGCCAAGCCGATCGTGATGACCCGCAACCCGTTCATCGACTGTGATGTCGAGACCGTCGGGTGTGGCCGGTGGGTCGACATCGGCGACGAGGACGGGTGGGTCGACGCGCTGGGCACGCTCATGGCGTCGGCGCAGGAGCGGGAGGCGGCGGGGCGGCGGGGCCGCGCCTTCGCCGAGGCGGGTTGGAACGCCGAGGCGTTCGGTGCCGTGATGCGGGAGGTCGTGGCGGGGCTGGTGACGGCTCAGCGGTAGGCGGAGTAGCGGTCGCGACGGCTCCCGCTCACCCGGTTCAGCACCACGCCGATGATGGTGCCACCCCCACGCTCGACCCTCGCCATCGCGGTGCGCACCGACCGGAGCCGGCTGCTCTTGGCGTCGACGACGACGATCACCGCGTCGCACTGCGCGGCGATCGCGAGCGCGTCGGCGAAGAGCGCGACCGGCGGGGTGTCGAAGATCACCAGGCGGGGCGGCTCCTCGAACCGGCGATCGAGCGTCAGCAGTGCGCCACCGCTCAACGTTGCCACCGGGTCGCGCACGTCGGTGCCGCTGGGGAGCACCAGGAATCGCCGCGGGTGGCCGGTCGCGTACTCGGGCGACACGCCGACCGAGTGGACCGCGCCCTGGAGCTCGGTGCCCGCGAGGACGTCGGTGAGGCCGGGGATGCGCTCGACCTGCAGCAGCTGGTGCACCACCGGTCGTCGGAGGTCGGCGTCGACGAGCATCACCCCGGACTGCTGCGCCGCGGCAGCCTGGGCGAGGTTGATCGACGTGAACGACTTCCCGGCGTTCTCGGTCGCGCTCACGATCGCGATCGTGCGCGGCCGCGCGCCTTCGGGGAGCGCGACGAGGCTCGTGCGCAGGGCGCGGAACGCCTCCACGGTCGGCGGTCCCGACCCCCGGGGGACGCTCGCGAGCACGGGCGCGCCCAGGGCCTCGCCCACCCGCTCGGGGTCGAGGTTCCGTGGCAGGCGGTCGCTGAACGCGGCCATGGCCACGCTCGCCTCGGCCGCGAGGATCCCGGCGACGAGGAAGCCGAGGACCGCGTCGCGCTTGGGCCGCGGCGACACCGGCGCCTCGGGTGGGCGGGCCGGCGACACCACCTCGATGCGATCACGGGGTTGGGTGCGGCGCTCGATCGCGGCCTGGAGGAGTGCGCTGTAGCGCGTCTCGAGCTCGGCGCGCGCCGGCGTGCCCTCGGCGGTGGTCGCGAGCTCGGCCTGGACCGATGCGATCTCGGCATTGACCGACTCGAGGTCCTGCTCGACGGCGCGTTCCTGCTCCGACGCGACGGCTTCACGCAGCGCGGCCGCGGTGGCGTTGGCGAGTGCCGATGCCTCGCGCGGACGCGACCCCGACGCGGTGATGGTGAGGAAGCCGGTGTCGCTCGCGGGCTCGACGCCGAGGTTGTCGCGCGCGCTGTCGACCGAGATCGAGAGGTCGCCGTCCTTCACCGCCGCGGCCACGACCGGACGAGTCAGCGCGAGCTCGGCGTACGTCTGCGCGAGGAAGACGCTCTGGTCCTTGGGTGAGACCGAACCGCTGCTGGCGAGCCCCGACGACACGCTCATGGTCGTGCTGGCTTCGTAGACGTCGTCGCGCGTGCTGCTGTAGTAGTAGACGCCCGCGGCGACGAGCAGCGCGACGATCAGGATCCGCCACCAGTTGTGCGCGATCACTCTGAAGTGGTCGGCAAGATCCATGAGGGAGCCATTGTAGGTTCGCGCCTCGCGCGGACCGCGGCACGCTACGCTCGACTCGAGATGGGGGTCGGCAGCGTGACGAGACGCGCGGGCCGCGCTGGTGGAGACGTCGCCGTCGCGTCGCGGCTCTTGCTGCTCCTCGTCTCCGTGCCGGCGGCGGTGGTGGTCGTCGTGGCGTGCGCCACCGGCTACGGCCCCGTTCTGCTCTTCGTGGTGATCGCCGCGCCGTTCGTGGTCATGACGCTCCGGCGCCCGCAGCTCGGCTTCCTCCTCCTCGTGGCGCTGGCCCCGTTCGACGGCCTGCGCCTGCTCGTCGAGGTTCCCGTGGTGGGTGCGGCCTGGAAGTTCGTGCTCGGCGCAATCGTGCTCCTCGCGACCTTCGTGTGCCCCGCGTCGGCGCGTGCCCGACGAGGGCGGCGCCTGCCCTCCTGGTCGATCCCGCTCTTCGGCCTCGCGTTCATCGGCCTCGCGTCGGCGGCGTACGTCGGCAACGTGCAGGGCCTCGTGGGTCTCAAGCTCGACTTCGCCTACGTGCTCGTGGCCTGGGCCGTCTGGCGCTGCCCGCTCGACGCACGTGAGCGCGACCGCCTCGTCACGATCCTCATGGGCACCGGTGCCGTCGTGGCGGTCTTCGGCGTGTACCAACAGGTGATCGGACCGGACGCGGTGCACGCACTCGGCTACGGCTACGACACGTCCATCCGCTTCATCGGTGACTCGTTCCGCGCCTTCTCGACCTTCGAGAACGCACCGGCCTTCGCGATGTACGTGATGATCGTGCTGCTGATCGGCATCCCGGTGGCGCTGAGCGACACGAAGCGGGCTCGCAACCGTTGCTTCCTCGTCCTGACCCCGCTGTACTTCCTCGGCCTCGGTGCCGCGTTCTCGCGGTCGTCGCTCGTCGGCCTCGGCGTCGGTCTGGTCTTCCTCGGGTTCCGGCGGTACCGGATCGTGCTCGCGGCGTTGCCGCTCGTCCTCGTCGGGTTCCTCGTCTTCGGCGGGAACGTGACCGAGACGCTCAGCTCGTCGAGCAGCCTGAACGACCGCACCACCGGGTGGGAGGAGAACCTCGCGCAGGTGTCGGGATACCCGCTCGGCGCGGGCATCGGCGCGGTGGGGAGCGCGGCCGAGACCGTGATCGAGCTGCACGGGCTCGAGGCCGACCGGTACCAACCCGACAACTACTACTTCAAGACGCTCTACGAGCTCGGTGTGCTCGGGTTGTGGATGCTGGCGCTCGTGATGATCGCGGGCCTCGTCTCGACCGCGAAGATCGCTGATCTGTTACGTGGGCGTGACCGAGCGCTCGCCGACGGGATCTCCGCGCAGATCGTGGCCGCCATCGCGGCAGCCTTCTTCACGTCGTACCTCGAGATCTTCCCGATGGACTTCTTGTTCTGGACGCTGCTCGCGTTGGGCGCGACCATGCGCCCCGGCGACGGCGGGGTCGCCGACGCGGACGCGATCGATGTCACGTCACGCGCGGCCACGGCGCGCGCGGGGTGACCACGAAGCGTCCGGACGCCGCGCCGCCGACGGTGCTGCACGTCTCGCAGCCGACGACCGACGGCGTCGCCCGCTACGTCACGGAGCTCGTCCGGGATCAGGTGGGGCGCGGCTGGACGGTGCACGTGGCGACGCCGGCCGACGCGACGCTCGAGGACGAGGTCGCGGGGGTGGGTGCGGCCCACCACCGGTGGCCGGCGCGACGAGCGCCGGGCCTGTCGACCGTGCTCGAGGTGCGCGGGCTGGCCCGGATCGTCCGTGACGTCCAGCCCGACGTGCTGCACCTCCACTCCTCGAAGGCCGGGCTGGCGGGCCGCCTCGCCGTGCGCGGTCGCCGCCCCACGGTCTTCACGCCGCACGCGTGGTCGTTCCTCTACGGCGGCGGCCCGACGCGCCGCGCGGCTCGGTGGTGGGAGCGGCACGCGGCGCGCTGGACGACCCTGGTGCTCTGCGTCAGCGACGCCGAACGCCTCGATGGCGAAGCCACCGGCATCCGCGCTCCGTTCACGGTCGTGCACAACGGCGTCGATCTCGAGCGCTTCGCTCCCGCGGATGACGAGGCCCGCGCCTCGGCGCGCGCCGCGTTCGGCTGCCCGGTCGACGCACCGGTCGTGGTGTGTGCCGGGCGGCTGACGCATCAGAAGGGCCAGGACCTCCTCCTGGACGCGTGGCCGATGATCCGCAGCGAGCTGCCCGACGCTCGCCTGCTGCTCGCCGGCGATGGCCCGGACGCCGATCGGCTGCGGGCCGACGCCGGCACCGACCGCGGGGTGGCGTTCGTCGGCCGGGTGCCCGACGTCCGCCGGGTCTACGCGGCGGCCGACGTCGTCACCGCGCCGTCGCGCTGGGAGGGCCTCTCGTTCGCGGTGCTCGAGGCGTTGGCGTGCGGCCGCGGCGTCGTCGCGACCGATGTCGAGGGCATGCGCGAGGCGATCGGCGACGGCACCGACGCCGGTGGGGTGCTGGTGGCCCCGGGCGATCCCGTGGCGCTGGCCGCGGCCCTGGTCGGCGTGCTCCGCGATCGCGGGCGCGCTGAAGCGCTGGGTGCCCGGGCCAGAGAGCGGGCCGCGGCGTTCGCCCTGCCGCGCTCGACCGCGGCGGTGGCCGAGCTGACGAGCGGGCTCGTCTCGTGACCCGGGTGCTCATGGTCTCGTCGCTCTGGCCGCCGCACGTGCTCGGCGGTGCCGAGCTGTACGCGTCCGCGCTCGCTGCCCGACTGCGCCGGCAGGACCACGAGGTCTCGGTCGTGACGCTGGGGGTCGAGGCCGACGATGTCACCCGCGCGGTCCCGCCTCCCGTGTATCGCCTCGACCAGTACACGGAGCACGGCGCGCTCGACCGCGCCCGCTTCCACGCCACCGATCTCTACAGCGCGCGGGCGCGCCGCGCGCTCGTCGACGCCATCCGAGAGACCCGGCCCGACGTCGTGCACACCCACGTCGTGAGCGGGCTCTCCACCGCCGCGCTCACCACCCCGTCGGCGCACGGTGTGCCGCACGTGCACACGGTGCACGACTATTGGCTGTTGTGCCGTCGCACGACCCTGGTGCGCGCGAACGGCGAGGCCTGCACTACGAGGTGCGCCTCGTGCGTGGCGTGGTCGGGAGCGCGCAGCGCGCTCCTGCACCGCCACCACCCGTCCCTCCTGCTGGTCGGCTCGCACGACGCCGCGACGCTGCACGAGCACCTGGGCTGGGCTCGGGGGCGCACCCGAGTGGTGCCGCCGCCCGTGCCCGAGGCACCGTCCATGCCACCCAGGGCTCGGCACGACGCGCCGGTCACGTTCGGGTACCTCGGTCGCCTCGACGTCGCGAAGGGAGTGCCGACGCTCGTCGACGCGTTCCTCGCGGCCGCGATCCCAGGCGCGCGCCTCCTGATCGCGGGCGACGGCCCGCTGCGCGCCTCGTTGGAGGCCCGCGCCGCGACCGGCGTCGAGCTGCTGGGTTGGGTCGACGGCGAGCGCAAGGAGCAGCTGTTCGCCGACGTCGATGCGCTCGTCGTGCCGTCGGAGTGCCGCGAGCTCGCCGGCCTGGTCGTGTTGGAGGCGCGCGCCCGCCGCCTGCCCGTCGTCGGCGCGCGCATCGGCGGCATCCCCGAGCTGGTCGCGCCCGAGAGCCGGCCGCTCCTCTTCGAGTCGGGCGATCGCGCCGCGCTCGGTGAGCGGCTCCGCCGCGTAGCGGCCGATCCCACGCCGTTCCGAGGGTCGAGCGCGAGTGCGGCATCGACCTGGCCCGAGCACCTCGCCGCCGTCGAGCAGGCCTACGCCGATGTCCGCGGCTGACGCGCCGGTGCGCGTCGGGCTGCTCGCGACCGCGCTGCACGGTGGCGGCGGCATGGCGCGCTACGAGCGTGAGCTGCTCCACGCGCTCGGCGCTCGTGGCGACGTCGAGCTCGTCGTCGTGGTGCCGGAGGGCGAGGAGCCCGCCGTGGCGGGGGTGGCGAACGTACGCGAGGTCGTGACGCTTCGCGGGCGCGGCACGGTGGGGCGGGGTCTCGACGAGCGCTACGGCATCGGTCGCCGGCTCGAGCGCATCGGCGTCGACGTGGTGCACGGGACCAAGCACCTGGTCCCACGGACCCGGCTCCCGAGCGTGCTGACCGTGCAGGATCTCATCCTGCTCACCTGGCGGGCGACGTTCCCGGGTCCGAAGGCGTTGCTCCTGCCGCGCCAGTACCGGGCGTCCATCCGTGACGCGACGATCCTCGTCGCCGTGACCGAGGCGACACGCGCGCGCCTCGGCGCGCTCGAGTCCGACCTCCTCGACAAGACCGTCCTGGTGCCCAACGGGCTCTCGGTGCCGCTCCTGCAGGTTGCGCCGGAGCCGGTACCGACGGCGGCCGACCGACCGTTCGCGCTCGTCGTCGGCGACCTCTCGGCGCGCAAGAACGTCGAGCTGCTCCTCGGGCTCTGGGAGGACGGCGTCGGCGAGGCAACCGGCCTGCTGCTCGTCGTGGTGGGCCCCGCCGGCTGGAAGAGCGACGCCACACGCGACCGCCTCGCCGCCCTCGTCGAGCGCGGCCGTGCGGTCTGGGCCCGAGACGCTCCCGATGCGCAGCTCCGGTGGTGCTACGAGCACGCGACGCTGCTGCTCATGCCGAGCTTCGAGGAGGGCTTCGGGCTCCCGATCATCGAAGGGCGCGCGTTCGGCGTCCCCATCGTGGCCAGCGACGACCCGGCGCTCGTGGAGGTCGGCGGGGGGCAGATCACCCATCTCGACCCGCGTGACGTCGCCGCGTGGCGAGCCGCGATCGTCGCTGCGGCCGACCGTCCCCGGGTCCCTTCGGTGCCGTCCGTCGCCGGCCTGCCCACCTGGGAAGCGTGCGCACAGGGAACCCTCGATGCGTACCGCCGAGCGATCGCGCTCGCCGACGAGGAGCGTCGACCGTGAAGGCGCTGTGCCTGGCCGACGACTTCCCGTGGCCCGAGAAGAGTGGGTACAAGATTCGGCTCGCGCACGTGCTGCGTTCGCTCGCGACGATCGCCGAGGTCGATCTCTTCGTACGTATCCCGCACGACCACGAGGGGTCGTTCGACGTTCCCGACGACGTCGGTGTGGCGCGCTGGAAGCTCGTACGCGGCAACCCACCGCGCAGCACGCCGCGAATGCTGGCCCGGTGGCTCACGAGCCGCCTCCCGCGCCAGCTCGCGCGCGCCGACTGGTCCGATGCGCACGCCGAGCTCGCGCGCTGGGCCGACGGCCCGTACGACGTCGTCTGGTACGGGCACGCCGACAGCTGGGTTGAGCTCGGCGACCTGGTGCCGGCGCCGGGGATCGTCGACCTGGACAACCTCGAGGATCAGCGCATCAAGCATCTGCGCGAGGCCCGAGCCGCCGACCGGCGAGAAGGCCGAACCGACCAGATCCGCTCTCGGGGTCGCGCCCTCGCGGCGCGCGCGTTCGACCGGGTGGACGAGCGGCGATGGGCATCGCTCGAACGTCGCATCGCCCGGACCGAGCCGGTGGTGGCGGTGTGCAGCGAACCCGACCGGCAGATCCTCGACGAGCCCTCGGCGATCGTGCTCCCGAACGCCTACGAGCTACCGGCCGACGCCACGACGGTCGCGGTGCCGGAGCCCGGTCAGGGTCTGGTCATGGTGATGGTCGGGTTGCTCACGTACGAGCCCAACGCGGACGCGGCGTGGTTCCTCGCCGACGACGTGCTCCCGCGAGTCGCCGCGGCCGTGCCCGGCGCGCGGCTGCGCCTCGTCGGGCGCTACGACGAGTTCGTCGCTCCGCTGCGCGACCGCCCCGGCGTCGACCTGCGCGGCGAGGTGCCCGACGTCGGCGCGGAGCTGGCCGACGCGTCGGTGGCGATGGTGCCCATCCGGTTCGGTGCCGGTACGCGCATCAAGGTGCTCGAGGCCTTCGCGCGCCGCATCCCGGTGGTGTCCACGACCGTCGGGTGCGAGGGCATCGACGTCACCGACGGCGAGCAGCTCTTGATCGCCGACTCACCCGACGGGATCGCGGACGCGGTCGTGCGCATCCATCGCGACCCGGCACTTCGCGAGCGGTTGGTCGCCTCGGGGGAGGATCGGTGGCGGTCGCAGTACCGCGCCGGGAACGTGCGCGCGGTGGTCGTGGATGCAGTGCGACGGGCCGGTCGGCCGGTCAGCTGACGTCCCACCGGTACGGCACCGACACCGGACCACCCATCGCCGCGGCGACGACGGCCTGCGGTCCGGCCCCGACCGGCGCGTCGATCCGGAACGAGGCGACCTCGATCCACTCCATGAGCTGGGCGCGCCCGCCGGCCTCCTGGACCTCCGCCCACACCTGGTACGGCCGCGGGCGCAGGGGCAGCGCGTCCATGCGGAGCCGGCACTCCCATTCCTCGCCGACGCGCGCCGGAGCCCGGCCATCCTCGAGCATCGAGCACTCGACGATGGCGCCCGGGCGGCCGTCGGTGATGCTCACCGACACGTTGGGGCGCTCGAGCGGGTGGTCGGACCGGAACTTGAGCCGCACCTCGACGCCCTCGTTCGGGCCGAAGCGGTAGCGCTCCTCGCCATCGAGCGCATGGCACGTGGCGCCGGTCACGCGTACCGCGCCGACGTTCTCCGGGTCGGCGGCGACGTCGCGCCGCTCGTCGAGCTGCACGAGATAGCGGGCCAAGACGTCCTTCACCGGTCCTTGGGTGACCTCACGACCGCGGTCGATGAGGATGGCGCGATCGCACACGGACTCGACCGCAGCAAGGTTGTGCGAGACGAACAGCAGGCTCGTGCCGCCGCGCACGAGCGCGCCCATGCGTTCGACGCACTTCTCCTGGAACCCGGCGTCGCCGACCGAGAGCGCCTCGTCTACGACGAAGATCTCCGGCTCGAGGTGCGATGCGATGGCGAAGCCCAACCGGAGCTGCATCCCCGACGAGTAGTACTTGACCTGGGTGTCGATCGCGTGCGCCAGCTCCGAGAACTCGACGATGTCGTCGTAGCGACGGCGGATCTCCGAGCGGGGGATGCCCAGGATGCTGCCGTAGAGCCAGATGTTCTCTCGGCCGGTGAGCTCGGTGTGCATCCCCGAGCCCACCTCCATGAGTGCGCCGACGCGGCCGCGGCCGCGGACCGTCCCCGACGTCGGTGCCGAGATCCGCGCGAGCAGGCGGAGCGAGGTGGTCTTGCCCGCACCGTTGGACCCGATGAGCGCGAACGACTCGCCCTCCTGCACCTCGAAGGAGACGCCGTCGAGCGCGAGGTAGCCGTCCTCCGGCGCCGGCTCGCGGCGTACCCGGGACTTGAAGCGGCGCGCGAGCTGACGGAACTCCGCGCCAACGGTGGGGTAGGACGCGCCACCCTTGCGGTAGCGCTTGGTGACGTCTTCGAACCGGACCGACCACATGCTCAGATCACGTCCGCGAACTCGCGCTCGAGCTTCTTGAAGACACGGAAGCCCACGAGCAGGAGGACGATGCTCGTCAGCGTGCTGCAGCCGAGGAGACCCCAGTCGGGGGCTTCGCCGACCGCGAGCACGCGGCGGAAGCCCTCGAGCGCGCCGACGACCGGGTTGACGAGTGCATAGAGCCACCGGAGGTCGGGTTCGACCACGGTGACGGGGTACGCGACGGGGCTCGCGAACAGCCACACCTGGATCGCGAACGGCAGCGCGTACTTGAAGTCCCGGTAGTAGACGGCGAGGCCGGCGATCGGGATCGTCACGGCCAACGCCGGCAGCAAGAGCGCAACGAAGAGCAGCGGCACGAAGACCAGGTTGATCGTGAGATCGGCGTTGGTGATGGGTGCGGCGAGCAGCACGAGCACGAGACCGATGATGAAGTCCGGGATGTACGAGCCGAGCGCGCCGAGCACCGGCGCCTCGCGCGGGAAGTACACCTTGCGGACGATCCCGGCGTCCTGGATGAGCGCGTCGCCGCCGAACTGCACCGAGGAGCTCACGAACTGCCACGGGACGAGCGCGGAGATCGCGAAGGCGGCATACGACGCGCCGTCGCCCCCGCTCACGCCGGCGATGCCGCCGAAGAGCAGGAGGAACACGCCCAGGAACGCGAGCGGTTGGAGGATGGCCCACGCCACACCGAGGACCGCTTGCTTGTACCGCACTCGGAAGCTGCGGACACCGAAGGACCACACCGTCTCGCGGTAGGCCCAGAGCTCACGCGTCGCGCGCACGAGCGACACGCGGTTGGTGCCGTCGAACGCGAACTCGTGCACGGCACGCTCCGTGCCGCTCTGCTGCTCGTTGCTCACCTGCACCTCGAAGCCGCGGGATGTTCCCGACGCGCTCCTATCCTACGGGCATGCGACCTCGCGCCCGGTTCTCTCCGCGGGCCGACTCGCGTCCGGACGCGCGACCGGTGGCCGAGCGCGACGCATCCGTGACCGTCGTGATCCCCACGTGGAACCGAGCGGGGATGGTCACCGACGCGCTCGACAGCGTGCTGAACCAGAGCTTCGACGACTTCGTGGTGCTCGTCGCCGACAACGCGTCGACCGACGACACGACGCGCGTCATCGCCGGCTACACCGACCCGCGGGTGCGCTACGTGCGTCGCCCGGAGAACCTCGGCTGGTTGGGGAACTTCAACGCATCGCTCGCGGAGGTGACCACGCCGTTCGTCACCATCCTGAACGACGACGACCTGATGCGACCCGGTGCGCTCGAGCGGGCCATGGCCGTCCTCGAAGGCGATCCGTCGATCTCGTTCACCCATGCCGCGATCGACCTCGTCGACCCCGCCGGCGTGGTCACGGTCGCGGACACGAACTGGACGCACGGCCTCCACGCCGACACCGTCGAGCCCGGACCGGTCTTCATCCGTCGCTCGATGCGCTACTTCGGTCGCGTCTGCCCGCCGAGCGCGGTGATGCGCACGGCATCGCTGCCTCCGGTCCCGTACGACCCCGCCGACGGCGCCAACGCCGACCACACGCTGCACCTGTCGCTCGCGCTCACGGGCGCGGTGGCGTTCCTCGCGACGCCCGGGATGGCATGGCGAGGGCACGAGGGCCAGGACTCCAACGTGCTGTGCGAGTTCGAGCCCGACGGCACCCAGTACCTGCGCATCGAGCCGATCCTGGCGATGCGCGACGTCAAGCGCCGCTTCATCGCCGCCCACGCGAGGGAGCTCCGACACCCGGCCTACCTCCGCCTCCAGGTGCGCCGGTTCGTCGGCCACGAGATGGTCGAGCGAGCGCGCGCCGGCTTCTCTCGCAGTCGCGGCGTGGCGTGGCGTCGTCTCCGGGAGGCGGTGTGGCACGCGCCGATCGCGCTCTTCGAGCGTGCGACGTGGAAGGTCGCGCTGCGGGTGCTGGTCGGGGAGCGGGGTTGGGCGGCGGGGAAGCGCCTCCTCGGCCGGGGCGCGAGCGAGCCGATCAGCGTCAGGATCTGAGCAGCGCCGCGGGCCCGTCGGCTCGGAGCCGGTCGAGGTCGACGTCGGGGAAGGCCTGGTCGCGAGCCGAGATCACGTTGGGCTCGAGGTCCCACGTGATGCCGATGGCGGGGTCGTCCCAGCGGATCCCGGCCGCGGCGGTGGGTGTGTACGGCGTGGAGATGAGGTACTCGAGCACCGTGTCGTCGACACGGGTGATGTACCCGTGCGCAAAGCCGCGCGGCACGAGCAGGGCTGCGGTCGACGGCGACAGCTCGACCGCGCACCATGTGCCGCACGTCGGTGACCCGGCGCGCGCGTCCACGACGACGTCCTGCACCGCTCCGCGCACGCACCGGACCAGCTTCGCCTCGTCGTGTGGGGCCACCTGGAGGTGCATGCCGCGCAGCGTGCCGCGACTGGTGTTGCCCGCCGCGCTCATCTGCGCGACCGACGCGTCCATCCCGTGCTCGGCCAGCTCGGCACCGTCCCAGAGTCGGCTGAAGAAGCCGCGCTCGTCGGGGATGACGTCCGCGTGCACGAGCAGCGGGCCGTCGATCGCGAGCGACTCGAGCCTCATCCCAACACCTCCACCGTCGGGATCGGCACCACGAACCGACCGCCCCACGCCCGGATGCCCGACATCTGCGCGGTGATCTCATCGAGCAGGTTCCACGGCAGGACCAGGACGAAGGCGGGGTGGCTCTCGTCGATCGCCGCGGGGTCGCGGATCGGCAGGTGGGAGCCGGGCAGGTACCGCCCCTGCTTGTAGTCGTTGCGGTCGACGATGTACTCGATGTCCGCGGTGGTGACGTCGCACGCGTTGAGGAGCGTGTTGCCCTTGGCCGCGGCTCCGTACGCCACCACGGCCTGTCCCGAGTCGCGCGCCTCGTCGAGGAACGCTCGCAGCCCCGCGCGCACCTCCGCGACCCGCTCGCTGAAGTCGTCGTACGCGGCGGGGCGGTCCAGCCCGGCGGTCTGCTCCGCCGTGATCGCCGCGTCGACCGAGGGCGCGGTGGGATGCGCGGCATCGTCATGGGCGGCCCAGAGGCGGATGCTGCCGCCGTGGGTCGGGAGCTGCTCGACGTCGACGAGGCGCAGGCCGGCGCGCTCGAGGACGGGGCGCGCGGCGAGCACCGAGAAGTAGCTGAAGTGCTCGTGGTAGATCGTGTCGAACGCGGTCTCCTCGAGGAGTCGCGCGAGCGAGTGCACCTCGACACTGAGCAATCCGTCCGGCGCGAGCAGTGTGGCCAGGCCGCCCACGAAGTCGTTCAGGTCGGGGACGTGGGCCATGACGTTGTTCGCGACGAGCAGATCCGCCGGGCCGTGCCGTTCCACGAGCGCGGCGGCCGTCTCGACGCCGAGGAACTGCACCTCGGTGGGGACGCCGGCCTCGACTGCGGCCGCGGCGACGTTGGCGGCCGGCTCGACCCCGAGCACCGGCACGCCGAGCGCGGCGAAGTGGCGCAACAGGTAGCCGTCGTTGCTCGCGACCTCGATGACGAGATCGTCGGCGCCGAGGGCGCGCTCTGCGGTGACGCGCTCGGCGAAGGCTCGCGCGTGCTCGACCCACGAGGTCGAGAAGGACGAGAAGTACGCGTACTCCGAGAAGATCTCCTCGGCAGGCACGGCGTCGTCGACCTGCACCAACCAGCACGCATCGCACACCCGAGCGATGAGCGGGTAGCGGTGCTCGGCGCCCGCGTCGAGCTCCTGCTGGGTGAGGTACGAGTTGGCGAGCGGCTGCTCGCCGAGATCCACGAGCAGCCGGGTGAGGGGTCGGCCACAGGACCGACAGGTGGGTCGGCTCACCAGACCTTCCACGGCGCCGTGCCCGCCGCCCACAGCTGCTCGAGCTGCTCCCGCTCGAAGACCGTGTCCATGGGTTGCCAGAAGCCGTCGTGGACGTACGCCGCGAGCTGGCCTCGCTCGGCGAGGGGCCGGAGCACGTCGGTCTCCCAGACCGCGTCGTCGCCGGCGATCTCGTCGACGAGCGAACGCTCGCAGACGAAGAAGCCACCGTTGACCAGGCCCGCGTGCGCGGGCAGCTTCTCGAAGATCGCACGCACGTGCGCGCCGTCGAGGTCGAGGGTTCCGAAGCGCGCCGGCGGCCGGACCGCGGTCATCGTGACGAGCCGCTGCTCCCGGCGATGCAGCGCGAGAACGCCCTCGATGTCGACGTCGGCGACGCCGTCGCCGTAGGTGAGGAAGAAGGGCGCGTCGTCGTCGAGATACTCGGCGACGCGGCGCACGCGACCCGCGGTCATGGTGTCGATGCCGGTGTCGGCGACCGTGACGCGCCAAGAGCTCGGCGCGTCGCCGTGGTACTCGACGGATCCGTCCGACATGTCGAACGTCACGTCGCTGTTGTGGAGGGCGAGGTTCGCGAAGTAGTCCTTGAGCAGGTAGCCCTTGTACCCCGCGCAGATCACGAACTCACTCACACCGAAGTGCTCGTAGAGCTTCATGATGTGCCAGATGATCGGGCGTCCCCCGATCTCGACGAGCGGCTTCGGGCGCACGACGCTCTCTTCGGCGATCCGTGAACCGCGACCGCCGGCCAGGATCACCGCCTTCACGACCCGGAGTGTACCGATCGTCCCGCTCGAGAAGGTCGACCGACCTATCCTCGTGGTGTGTCGCGAGCGCCGCGCATCCCGGTCGCCGGCCCGTGGATCACCGAGCACGAGGTCGAAGCCGTCGCGGCCGCTGCTCGCGACGCCTGGTACGAGCACGCGGGCGACATCCCGCGCCGCTTCGAGCAGCGCTTCGCGGCGCGAGTCGGGCGCGCGCACGCGATCGCGTTGCCGTCGTGCACCTCGGGCATCCACCTCTCGCTGCTCGCGCTCGGCGTCGGGCCCGGTGACGAGGTGATCGTGAGCGATGCGACGTGGATCGCCTCGGCTGCCCCCATCGACTATGTCGGTGCGTCGCCGGTGTTCGTGGATGTCGATCCGTCGACCTGGTGCCTCGACCCCGACGCCATCGGCCCCGCGTGCACCGACCGCACGCGAGCGGTGATCGCCGTCGATCTCTACGGCTCGATGCCGGACATGGACCGGCTCGGGCACGCCTGCGACGCGGCCGGCGTGGCCCTGATCGAGGACGCGGCGGAGGCGCTCGGCTCGAGCTTCGCCGGTCGCCCGGCCGGGGCCTTCGGCGCGACGGCGGTCTTCTCGTTCCACGGGTCCAAGACCCTCACCACGGGTGAGGGCGGGATGGTCGTCACCGACGACGCCGCGCTCGCCGATCGCATGCGATTCCTCGGCGACCACGGTCGGGCACCCGGCGACGTGTCGTTCCGCAACGCCGAGGTCGCGCAGAAGTACCGCATGAGCGCACTCCAGGCCGCGCTCGGTGACGCGCAGCTCGATCGCCTCGACGAGCTCGTGGCGAAGAAGCGGGCGATCTTCGGCTGGTACCGGGACCGGCTCGGGGAACGGTCGGATCTCGCGCTCAACCCCACGGTTCCTCGCGTCGAGAGCTCCTACTGGATGTCCACCGTGGTCCTCGATCCCGCCGCGTCGGTCGACGCCAGCGGGTTGGCGACTGCGCTCGACGCGCAGGGCATCGACACCCGTCCGTTCTTCCGTCCGCTGAGCTCCTTGCCCGCGTACGCGGACCGCCCGGGTGCGGCCGCGGCGAACGCGCGCAACACCGTCGCGGCGTCGCTCGGGGCCCGAGGCCTGAACCTGCCGTCGGCGCTCCGAATCGAGGAGGCCGACGTCGACCGCGTGTGCGGCGTCGTCGCCGCGACTCTGGATGCCGCGTCATGAGCGCGATGTCCCCGCTCGGTGAGTTCGACGCACCCCGCTACGCGCGGCTCGCGGTCGACCGTTCGGCGTCGTACCGCGCCGCGGACCCGTTCCCGCACGCGGTCTTCGACGACTTCCTCGATCCTGCGCTCGCGTCGGCGCTGAGCGCCGCGTTCCCGCCGGTGGACTCCATCGAGTGGATCGAGCGTGACAACGAGAACAACCGCCGGCGCTACCAGCACGACGAGACCAAGCTGCCGGTGATGCTGCGGGAGATGCTCCGCGAGATGAACTCGCGGCAGTTCGTCCTCTTCCTCGAGACGCTCACGGGCATCGACAACCTGCTCCCGGACCCGTACTTCGTGGGCGGCGGCGTGCACGTGAGCGCACGCGGCGACTTCCTCAAGGTCCACGCCGACTTCAACTGGCACCACAAGCTCCAGGCCCACCGACGGGTGAACGCGCTCCTCTACCTCTCGGAGGAGTGGGACGACTCTTGGGGCGGCGCGACCGAGCTGTGGCCACGCGACATGAGCGGTCCTGCAGTCGCGGTCACGCCGTCGTTCAACCGCCTGCTCGTGTTCAGCACGAGCGAGGAGTCGAACCACGGCCAGCCGACGCCCAATGCATGCCCGGACGGCGTGCTCCGCAAGGTCCTGAACCTCTACTACTACACGTCGCATCGCGACGACGAGCAGGCCGATCCGCACTTCACCCTCTACAAGACGTCGGCGTCGCCGTTCGCGGTCGAGCTCGGCGAGTCCTACCGCGCGTCCGCGGACGACTGACGTGCGCGTCCTGCTCACGGGTCACCTCGGCTACCTCGGCGGCGTCGTCGAGCCGATCCTGGTGGAGGCCGGCCACGACGTCGTGGGACTCGACGTCGCGTGGTTCGCCCCATGCACGCACGGCGAGGCACCGCTCGAACGCGGGATGACCGGCTTCGACCTCCGCGACCTCGAGGCGCACCACGTGGACGGATACGACGCCGTCGTGCACCTCGCGGCGCTCTCGAACGACCCGTTGGGCAACCTCGCGCCCGAGCTCACGCGCGAGATCAACGTCGACGCCAGCCTGCACCTGGCCCGCCTTGCCCGCGATGCCGGCGTCGAACGCTTCGTCTTCGCGTCGTCGTGCAGCATGTACGGCGCCGCCGGCGGCGACGAGCTGGTCGACGAGGACGCGCCCCTCCGGCCCGTCACGCCGTATGCAGAGTCCAAGGTGCGCGTCGAAGAAGGGCTCGACGCGCTCGCCGACGACTCCTTCTCGCCGATCTCCCTGCGCAACGCCACGGCGTACGGGTGGTCACCCCGTCCCCGCCTCGACCTCGTGCTCAACGACCTCGTGGCCACGGCGATGCTCACCGGAACCGTGCGGGTCCTGAGCGACGGCACGCCGTGGCGGCCGCTCGTCCACGGCGCGGACATCGCTGCCACGGTGGTCGCGGTGCTCGCCGCCCCGCGTGACCGCGTCCATCGAGTCTCGGTCAACGTCGGCCGCTCGGACCAGAACTACCGCGTCTCGGAGCTGGCCGAGATCGTGCGGGAGGTGGTGGGCGACTGCCGGGTCGAGATCACCGGTGAGGCCGGTCCGGACCCGCGCTCCTACCGGGTCGACTTCGGCCGCCTCGCCGCACTGCTCCCCGACCTCGAGCTCACCTGGGATGCCCGCCGCGGCGCCGCGGAGCTCCGTGACCGCTTCCGGGACCGGGGCCTCCGCATCGAGGATCGAGAGCGGTTCACCCGGCTCCGGCGGCTCGAGGCGCTCCGGGCGGACGGCGCGCTCGACGATCACCTCCGCTGGAGAACCGAGGCCTGGACCACCAGGTGACCACCACTAGCCTGGCGCGGGTGGACGACGCTGCTGCCCTCCGATCGACCGACCCGGCCATCGCCGACATCATCGAGCGCGAGGTCGAGCGCCAGAACACCACCATCCAGCTGATTGCGTCGGAGAACTTCACCTCGCCCGCGGTGCTCGCGGCGCAGGGGTCCGTCCTCACCAACAAGTACTCCGAGGGCTACCCCGGCAAGCGCTACTACGGGGGCAACCTCGTGGTCGACGAGGCAGAGGAGCTGGCGCGCCAGCGGGTGTGCGCACTCTTCGGTGCTGAGCACGCGAACGTGCAGCCGCACTCGGGTGCCAACGCCAACATGGCCGCGTACCTCGCGCTGCTCGAGCCCGGCGACACGGTGCTCGGGATGCGCCTCGACCAGGGTGGACATCTCACCCACGGGTCGCCGGTCAACTTCAGCGGCAAGATCTATCGCTTCGTCGCGTACGGCGTCGACGACGAGACCGAGTACCTCGACGACGCCCGGATCATGGAGCTGGCACTCGAGCATCGCCCGAAGCTCATCGTCGCCGGCGCGACCGCCTACCCCCGCACGATCGACTTCGCGGCGTTCCGGGCCGCGGCCGACGCGTGCGGTGCGCTGCTCATGGTCGACGCCGCGCACATCGCGGGCCTGATCGCCGGTGGCGCGCACCCGTCTCCCGTGCCGTACGCGGACGTCGTCACCTTCACCACGCACAAGACGTTGCGCGGTCCACGCGCCGGCACGATCCTCTGCCGCGAGCAGTATGCGACCGCGATCGACAAGGCGGTGTTCCCAGGGCTGCAGGGTGGCCCGCTGATGCACGTCGTCGCGGCCAAGGCCGTCGCCTTCCACGAGGCGGCGCAGCCCGCGTTCCGCGAGTACGCGGCCCAGATCGTCGTCAACGCCCGCGCTCTCGCAGGGGCGCTCGCCGACGAAGGCTTCCGCATCGTGTCGGGTGGCACCGACAACCACCTCCTGCTCGTCGACCTCCGGCCGTTCGGCGTGACCGGGAAGGTCGCGCAGGAAGCGCTCGACGCCGCCGGCATCACGTGCAACAAGAACGCCATCCCCAACGACCCGGAGAAGCCGTTCGTCACGAGCGGCCTCCGTCTCGGCACCGCGGCGGTCACGACTGCGGGCATGGGCGAGCCGGAGATGGTGGAGATCGCCTCGCTCATGGCGCAGGTGCTGCGGGCGATCGACGACGACCGGGTGCGCGACGACGTGAAGGACGCGTCGGCTCGCCTGTGCTCGAAGTTCGTGCCCTACCCGAACGCCTGAGCACACGCCGTGGGGGAGGGCGGCCGCGCGGCCGTGGATCCCCATTCCCATGCAGTCCGCGCGACGGCCGTCGGCTGCGCAGCCGCGGCGGTGGTGAGCGCACTCGTCGCCGCCTTCTGGTACTCGCACGGTCTGTACGCCCTCGCGGCCGACGAGTCTGCGAGGGTCCTGGAGGCCGCGGGATGGTCGCGGCACCCGCTCTCCCTGGGGAGTGCCGTGTGGCTGCCGCTGCATCGGGTGGTGGTCGGCACCGCGCTGCGTGTCGACGGCGACCTCTTCGTGACCCCCCGCGTCGTCACCGTGCTCCTCGGCTGCCTCGCGGTCGCGCTCGTGGGGTGGCTCGCGTTCGAGCTCTTCGCGCGGCCGGTCGTCTCGGTGCTCGCGGCGTTCCTGGTGGCCCTGAGCCCCGACCGGGTGATCCTCGGGACCGTGCCCCTCGCCGAGGCCCTGTTCCTCGTGTCGTTCATCACCACGGTGGGCTTCGTGGCGCGGTTCCTGCGGCTCGGGCGGCCGCGCGACGCGTGGTTCGCCGCGCTGGCCGCGGGTCTCACGTCCGCGACGCGCTACGAGGGCTGGGTGATCGCGGCCGCGGCGGCAGCCGCCCTCGTCGCCGGCGTGGCCACCGGGCGCGTGCGGCTGCCCTGGACCACCGTCGCCGGGATCGCCGCGTTGCTCGCGCTCGTCCCGGTGGGGTGGATGGTCTACTCGGAGGTCCGCGACGGCTCGTTCACGCTCTACGCCGACGAGTACCGGCGTTGGGTCACCTACGAGTCGTCGCTCCTCGTGCGACTCCGCGAGAGCGTGCTCGGCGAGATGTTCGGCGGCTACGTCGTGCTCGGCGCCGCGGGCCTCGCCGCGTCCGCGGTGGCCGCGTCCCGGTCGGTCCTGGTGCGGCGCTGGCTCGTGGTGCCCGTCGCGAGCTTGTTCCTCCTCACGGCGCTCCAGATGGTCGGCGGGTACACGGGTACGTGGGCACCGTGGCGCACGTCGACGGCGTGGGCCGTCGTGCTCGCGCCGTGCCTCGCGTGGGCCATCGTGGGGGTGGGTGAGCGCCTCCGACTCCCGGGCGCGGTCGCCGGCGCGGTCGCCGTGGTCGCCCTCGGCGCGTGGTCGTACGTCGCCGTGGACGCGACGCCGAGCCGGACGACGGCCGGCGATCGGCGGGCCGGAGCCGCGATCGCGCGGCTCCTCCACGCGGCCGACGGTCGTGCCGTCGCCATCGCGGAGGGCGACGACTACGGGGACCTCATGCTGGAGGCATCGGCGACGTCGCTCGTGCCCACCCACTTCGAGCCCTGCAGGGTGGACCACCACCCTGTCGGCATCTCGATCGAGCGGCGGTGTCTGGACGTCGATCCGGCGCCCGACGAAACGCGTATCGTTGCCGTGCGCGATCGGGCGACGGCTTCGGCGTTGGAACGACGACTCGGTCGTGCGCCCGTGCGCCGTGTCGGCGCTTGGAGCATCTTCGTCATGGGACCAGTCTGAGCCGTGCTCGGGTACACGATCGTCGGCCTCGTCGGCGCGTTCGTCACCTTCTTCGTGACCTTCGTCGTGCGCCGTATCGCGCCGCGCATCGGCGCGGTCGCAGAGCCGGGACCCCGGAGCGTGCACACGTACCCGACGCCGTCGCTCGGGGGTGCGGCGATGTTCGTGGGCTTCCTCGCCGCACTGGCCACCGCATCCCAGCTCGAGCAGTTCCACGAGATGTTCGACTCGTCGTCGGAGCCCATCGGCCTGCTGCTCGCGGCCGGCGTGATGTTCCTGGTGGGAGCGGTCGACGACCTTCGCGAGGTCTCGCCCCCGGCCAAGGTGGCCGGCCAGGTGTTCAGCGGCAGCCTGCTCTCGATCTTCGGCGTGACGATGCTGTACTTCCGAGTCCCGTTCGCGAGCTACGACTACGTCGTTCTCTCTCCCAACATGGCGACGCTGGCGACGGTCGTCGTGGTGGTCGTCCTCGCCAACGCGGTGAACCTCATCGATGGGCTCGACGGACTGGCGACCGGAATCGTCATCATCGCCGGGAGCGCGCTGTTCATCTACTCCGACCGCCTGCTGAAGGCAGGGCTGCTCGACAACTCCAACATCGGCCCGCTCGTGGCGGTGATCGCGGTGTCGATCTGCGTCGGCTTCCTGCCCCACAACTTCAGCCCCGCGAAGATCTTCATGGGCGACGCCGGCGCGATGTTCCTCGGGTTGCTGCTCGCGGCGACGACGATCACCGTGAGCGGGCGGACGGCCGACCAGTTCAGCGGTCAGACCTACTTCTTCTTCGCGCCGATGCTGATCCCCGCGGTGATCCTCGCAGTGCCGCTGATCGACACCGCGTTCTCGCTCGTGCGGCGGGCGGTGAAGCGCCAGTCGGTGTCCACCGCCGATCGTGAGCACCTCCACCATCGGCTCATGCGTCTGGGCCACGGCCCGCGCCGATCCGTCGCCATCCTCTGGCTGTGGACCGCGCTCGCGTCCGCGGCCGCGCTCATTCCCACGTTCACGAACCGCGGCAACGCGCTCGTGCCCATCGCGCTCGCGGGTCTGGCCCTCCTCCTCTTCACGTACTTCCACCCGGGGGTGCGGACCCAGCGGGCCGAGCGGGCCCAGGCGGCCGACGGCGTCATCGACCTCGAGGAGCGTCGTCGGCGCCAGGCGGGCTGACGGTTCCGCGGGGCGGCGTCGGTCCTACTAACTTCTCGCTCCGAGTTGACCCGGCGGGGCGGTGGGGATACTTTGAGAAAAGTTTCACAAGCGCTTCACGCGGGCGGTCGCGCCCGCGGGCCGCAGAGGAGTGGATCGGTCGTGAAGGCCCGGAAGTGGCCAACGGTGCCCACGGGGTCCGGCAACGAAGATGCGTGGAGCCACGCCGTTGCCCTCGTGCTCTTCCCGGTCCTCCTGGGTCTCTTGGGTGCCTGGATCGACAGCGGCACCGGCACCCGGCCCCTCTTCCTCCTGCTCCTGGCCGCGTTCGGCGTGGTCGGGGCCTTCGCATCCGCCTACTACCGCTACGACGCCCGCATGGCAGAACAGGACGAAGGCAAGCCCTGGATGCGGCGCCACCAGCGCGAGACCGCGAGCGGGTCATGAGCGACGTCGAGACCACCGCCGGCCTCCAGACGCCGTCGATCGACGAGATCGAGTCGAAGATCGCTCGCGACCTCGTACGCAAGGCGCTGATCGTCGCGCCGGTCGTGATGCTCGGCGTCGGCCTCTGGCGCGGCGTCGACGCGGCCGCGGCGGTCGCGTTGGCCTTCGGCATCATCATCGCCAACTTCCTGGCGAACGCCGCGATCCTCGGTTGGACGGCCCGCAACAACCCCTCCGCGCTGCAGGGTGTCGCCCTGTTGAGCTTCCTCACCCGGCTGGTGATCATCACCGCGATCGGTGTCGGCGTGAAGGCGCTCGACATCGTCGACTGGCCGGTCTTCTGCATCACGCTGGTCGCGAGCTACTTCGTGCTGCTCCTCTGGGAGCTGCGCTCGATCAGCTTCACGATGGCATCCCCAGGCTTGAAGCCCAAGCCCGACCCGGACTGGGAGTGACGTGAACGTGTTCGTCGCCGAGCTGCTGCCGAACGTCAACGAGCTCTTCGAGTGGAAGGGCATCTTCGGCGAGCACACCGTCTTGGAGTTCAACAAGACCGCCTTCATGGCGTTCCTGTCGACGGTCATCTGCATCGCGTTCTTCATGATCGGGAGCCGGCGCAAGGCGCTCGTGCCCACCGGGGTGCAGAACGCGGCCGAGGCCGGGTACCTGGCGATCGAGGAGAACATCAGCGTCGCGGCGATGGGCGACGAGGGGAAGAAGTGGACGCCCTTCTTCGCGACCCTCTTCTTCTGGATCTTCTTCATCAACATCTGGTCGGTCGTGCCGTTCGTCTACTTCCCGGCGACCTCGCGACTCGCGATCCCGCTCTTCTTGGCCTTGGTGAGCTGGGCCGTGTTCATCGTCACCGGCTTCGTGAAGCAGGGGCCGGGCTACCTCTGGCACAACGTCAACCCGCCCGGGGTGCCGTTCGCGCTGAAGTTCCTCGTGATCCCGATCGAGATCTTCTCGAAGTACCTCGTCCGGCCCTTCTCGCTGGCCGTCCGACTGTTCGCCAACATGACCGCCGGTCACGTGCTGCTCGCGGTGTTCGCCATCATGACCAACGAGCTCTTCGTGGTGCACAACAGCGGCCTCTACCAGATCGCCTTCTCGCCGCTGCCCTTCCTGGGTCTCGTCGCCTTCACCGGGTTCGAGCTCCTGGTGGCGGTGCTGCAGGCCTACATCTTCACCATCCTCACCGCGGTGTACGTGAACGAGTCCGTGCACCCGGAGCACTGATCGTCACCGCCCGACACCGATCTCGCACCAGTTCTCGGAACACCAGATCTCGAAACAGACAAGGGAGCAACAGTGAAGACACTCCAGTTCCTCGCTCAGGCGCAGGAGTCGATCGGCCCCGACCTCAAGAGCGGTCTGAAGACGGTCGGCTACGGCCTCGCCGCCATCGGCCCGGGCATCGGCATCGGCTACCTGGTCGGCCAGTCCGTCCAGGCGATGGCGCGCCAGCCGGAGATGCAGGGGCAGGTCCGGACGACCATGTTCCTCGGCATCGCGTTCGCCGAGGCGCTCGCCCTCATCGGGTTCGTCCTCAACTTCATCTGATCGATTCGCCCGGCACCGAGCGGCCAGCTCGCTCGGCGTCGTCGAGAGAAGGGAAGCGCGTGATGCGCATCCGCAGCATCGTGCTCGCGGGGTTGCTCACCGGAGCAGTGGTCGTCGCGGCCGCGGCGCCTGCCGCCGCGTCGGAGGACCACGCCAAGGAGCTCACGGAGTGCGTCGTCGAGGGCCTCGAGGACAACGGGTTGGTCGAAGACGGCCAGGTCGCGATCGAAGAGGCCAAGAAGTCGCAGTTCGAGGACTTCGACAACGCCCTCGAGGACTGCAAGAAGTCGCAGAGCCTGTTCACGCCGGCGCTCCCCGAGATCATCTGGGGTGGTATCGCGTTCCTCATCGTGCTCTTCGCGCTGATCAAGTTCGCGTTCCCGGCGCTGAAGAAGGGCCTGAAGACCCGCGAGGACAAGATCCGCGGTGACCTGGAGGCGGCCGAGCGGGCCAAGCAGGAGGCCGAGGCCGAGCGCGACAAGTACCTGGCACAGCTGGGCGACGCGCGCGGCGAGGCGAACCGCATCGTGGAGGAGGCCCGGCAGGCGGCCGACCGCGTCCGCCAGGACGTGGTCGCCAAGGCCGAGGCGGATGCCGCCGAGGTGCGGGCACGCGCCGACGAAGACATCCGTCTGGCCCGCGACCGCGCCGTGAGCGACCTCCAGCGCCAGGTGGGTGACCTCTCGATCGAGCTCGCCGAGAAGATCGTCGAGCGCAGCATCGACCCCGCCACCCAGCAGGACCTCGTGGAGAGCTACATCTCCTCGGTCGGGAACAGCAACCAGTGAGGTCGCGCCGATGAGCGAATCCCGCGACGCCTACGCACGAGCGCTGCTCGAGGTCGCCCGCGCCGACGGCAACCTCGGCGCGGTGGAAGACGACCTCTTCCGCTTCGCGCGCACGCTCGAGGGCGCCGACGATCTCCGCATGGCCCTCACCGATCCCCAGCTCCCGGTGGATCGGCGGGTCGCGGTGATCCAGGAGCTCATGGGCGCGAAGGCGCTGAACACGAGCACCGCGCTCGTCGCGATGATCGTGGCGGCCGGCCACGCGAGCGAGCTCGGTGAGATCGTCGACGAGTTCGTCGAGCTCGCCGCAGCCGAGCGTCGTCACGAGGTGGCCGAGGTGCGCAGTGCCATCCCGCTCGACGACCAGCAGGTCGAGCGGCTGGCGGCGGCGCTCGGGCAGGCCACCGGTAAGGACGTGGAAGTGAAGGTCGTGGTCGACCCGTCGGTCATGGGCGGCATCGTCGCCCGGGTCGGCGACACCGTCATCGACGGCACGGTCCGCCACCGCCTGGAGCAGCTGAAGGGAATCAACTGATGCCCGAACTCACCATCAACGCGACGGAGATCGCCGACGCGCTGCGCAAGCACGTCGAGACCTTCTCGCCGTCGCTCGACGCCGCGCGCGTAGGTCGCGTGCTCGAGGTCGGTGACGGCATCGCGCGCATCGCCGGGCTGCCCGAGACCGCGGTCAACGAGGTGCTCGAGTTCGAGAGCGGCACGCTCGGCCTGGCGCTCAACCTCGACGAGGGCTCGATCGGCGCGGTCGTCCTCGGTGAGGCCGACGAGGTCGAAGAGGGTGGCGCGGTCAAGGCGACCGGGCGCATCCTCTCGGTGCCCGTCGGCGACGCGCTCGTCGGACGGGTCGTGGACGCCCTTGGTCAGCCGATCGACGGCAAGGGCCCGATCGCGGCGACCGAGACCCGGCGCCTCGAGGTCCAAGCGCCCGGCATCGTGGGCCGCAAGCCGGTGCACGAGCCCCTCCAGACCGGCATCAAGGCGATCGACGCGATGACGCCGATCGGCCGCGGTCAGCGCGAGCTGATCATCGGCGACCGCAAGACGGGCAAGACGACCGTCGCGATCGACACGATCCTGAACCAGCGTGGCCAGGGCGTGAAGTGCATCTACGTCGCGATCGGGCAGAAGGGCTCCTCGGTCGCGCAGACCGTGGCGACGCTCGAGCAGTACGGCGCGATGGAGTACACGGTCGTGGTGAACGCGCCGGCCGCCGACGAGGCGGTGTTCAAGTACCTCGCCCCCTACGCCGGCTGCGCGATGGGCCAGCACTGGATGGACAACGGCGAGCACGCGCTGATCGTCTACGACGACCTGTCGAAGCAGGCCGAGGCGTACCGCCAGCTCTCGTTGCTGCTCCGGCGTCCGCCGGGTCGCGAGGCGTACCCCGGCGACGTCTTCTACCTCCACAGCCGACTGCTGGAGCGCGCCGCCAAGCTGAGCGACGAGCTCGGCGCGGGTTCGCTCACCGCGCTGCCGATCATCGAGACCAAGGCGGGTGACGTCTCGGCGTACATCCCCACCAACGTGATCTCGATCACCGACGGTCAGATCTACCTGATCGACGACCTGTTCAAGTCCGGTGTGCGCCCGGCGGTCGAC
>CAZKTS010000134.1:0-4088 GCA_964555735.1 uncultured Bifidobacteriaceae bacterium | reverse complement strand
GACCCGGCGCCAGATCCTCGACGCGGTGCGCGAGCGGGAGCGCTCGGTCGGCGAGCTGGTCGAGACGGTCGGCATGCACCAGCCCGGCGTGTCGCGCCATCTCAAGGTGCTGCGCGACGCCGGTCTGGTGGAGGTGCGGCGTGACGCGCAACGGCGCCTGTACCGACTCCGCCCGGAGCCGCTGATGGCGCTCGACGAGTGGCTCGAGCCCTACCGGGCCGAGTGGGCCGGACGGCTCGACTCGCTCGAGCGCCACCTGCGCCGTACCGGCCGACCCCCCGCTGCGACCTCGAAGGAGAGCCCATGAGCGCGCCCCGATCCTCGGCCTACGACGGCGTCGTCGAGCGCACCCCCGACGGCGGCGTCATCCGCTTCGAGCGCCGGCTCGCATACCCGACGCGCGACGTCTGGGATGCGATCACGAACCCCGAGCGTCTCGCGGACTGGTGGTTGCCCTTCGACGCGGACATCACCATCGACCTGCGAGAGGGCGGAGAGATGGTGTTCGAGGGCCGCGGCGACGAGCCGGTGATGATGACGTTCACGATCCTCCGCGTCGAAGCGCCGATGCTCCTGGAGCACACCCACGCGGATCCCGGCTCGTACTTGCGGTGGGAGCTCGAGCCCGTCGACGCCGGATGTGTGCTGCGCCTGAGTCACTTCGTGACCGACATCGATGCGGCGATCGACAGCTGCTACGTCGTCGGGCTGCACACGTCGCTCACGCGCCTCGAGCCGTGCCTGGCGGGTGCGCCGGTGGCGTGGGACTGGGACGACTTCGCGACGTCGCAGACGAACTACGCCGGCGTCGGCCTCGCGCCCCCGTTGAGCGATTCGTGATGGCGACGAAAGGAACCGGGATGCCGCAGCTGCTCCGAGTCCAGAACTTCGGCGTGTCGAGGGACGGCTTCGGCGCCGGCGAAGGCCAGAGCCTCGAGCACCCCTTCGGTCACGCCAACCCGATGGACCTGATGGCGTGGGCCGGCGCCACCGCGAGCTGGCCCAACCGCTCCGAGCCCGGCGGCTCCCGCGGGCTCGACGACTACTTCACCCGGGACTTCTCGCACAACATCGGTGCGGAGATCATGGGCCGCAACAAGTTCGGTCCCCAACGCGGACCGTGGGAGGACCTGGAGTGGCAAGGGTGGTGGGGCGACGAGCCGCCGTTCCACACGCCGGTGTTCGTGCTCACCCACCACGTGCGGCCGTCGTTCAGCCTGTCGGACACCACGTTCCACTTCCTCGACGCCAGCCCGGCCGAGGCGTTGGCGCGGGCGAAAGAAGCCGCGGACGGCAAGGACGTGCGCCTCGGCGGCGGCGTCGCCACGGTCAGGGAGTTCCTCGACGCAGACCTGGTCGACACCATGCACGTCGCGGTCGCGCCGATCGAGCTCGCAAGCGGCGAGCGGCTGTGGCGCTCCGACGACGAGCTGTTGGACCGCTTCCACCGCGACGTGGTGCCGAGCCCGAGCGGTGTGACGCACCTCATCTTCTGGCGGCGCTGACTACTTCGGCAGCTTCTTGAGCTTGCAGTACTTGGCGTCGTAGCCGAGGCTCGAGCCGACGCCGGGGGTGCCGAGCTGCGCGTGCACGACGAGCGCGTCGTCCAGCACGGCCGAGAAGCTCGGGAGGTCGACGGTCGACTCGGGCACGGTCACGAAGATCGGGTTCGACGGGAAGGTGCACACCAGCTGCTTCGCCTGCGAGGTGCTCTTCAGGGTGGCGCGGCCGCTCCCCGCGGGTTGCGCGGGAGTGCACGCCGGATTGGTCGTGATCGACGTGCCGTCGACGTAGGCGACGTTCTGCGCGTCGGTGAACTTCTTGCCCTTGCCCGAGTAGACGTCGAGGTGGGGGAGGTCCGTCGCCGCATGCGGGACCGCCTTCAGATCACCGTGCCCGTCGGGGAAGAAGAGCCAGCGGTAGGTGGTCGAGCCGCAGTCGACCGCGGTCACCTCCTGCGCGCTGCTCGGCGGGGCGACGGCAGTGAGCGCGCCGGCCGCCACCAGTGCGACGGTGCCTGCGATCCTGAGTCCTCGACGCCGGTGCCGCATCATGCCCCCTCATGTCGTCCGGGCTGATCGGAGCACGGAAGACCGCGGAGCGCAAGGGTGTGACCGCGCTCCGTGGTGAGCGCCCCCGGGCGGTCGGCGATCCGGGTGGTAGGCAGGGCCCATGGACGCCACCCAGACGGTCGGGCGGAACCCCCATTCGGGACTGCCGTTCGACGACGACGATGCGGCGATCGCGGCGGCGCTCGAGGAGGTGAGCATCCCGGCCCTGCTGTGCTCGTTGGTGCACATCACGGGCGACCCGTCCTGGATCCGCGGCGAGCTGCGGCCGCAGGGCTCGATGCTCAACGAGTACCAGGGCTACATGCCCGAGGAGATGAAGGCCGAGGTGCGGCGCCGCGCGCTGCCGGCGATCGCGGCGTATCGCGACGGCGGTTGCGTGCTTCCACCGCCACCATCGTTCGAGCTGCTCGTCGAGATGATGGAGTTCCTCGCGTGCACGGAGGTGCCCGTCGACGTCGCGGAGATGTTCCTCGAGGACCTCCACCTCGACGGATCCGACGCCGGCGCGATCACCTGGGGCGACGACGTCCCCGACGACGTCAAGGCCGACGCCCACGTCGTCGTGATCGGTTGTGGTGAGGCCGGACTGCTCGCCGGGATCCGGCTGTCGCAGGCGGGGATCCCGTTCACGATCGTCGAGAAGAGCAGCGGCCCCGGCGGCACGTGGTGGGACAACCGGTATCCCGGCGCGCGTGTCGACATCGGGAGCCACTTCTACTGCTACTCGTTCGAGCCCGCCGACCACTGGACCGAGTACTTCTCCCAGCAGCCCGAGCTCGCCGAGTACTTCCGGCGCGTCATGGACAAGTACGGGATCGAGGAGCACTGCCGGTTCGACACCGAGGTCACGGCGGCCACGTTCGACGACGCGACCGCGCGCTGGACGGTCGAGGTACGTGCGAAGGACGGTTCGGTCGAGCACCTCGACGCCTTCGCGGTGATCAGCGCCGTCGGTGCTCTGAACCAGCCGCACCTGCCCGACATCCCGGGCATGGAGGACTTCGAAGGCCCGTGGTTCCACTCGGCGCGCTGGGACACCGACGTCGACATCCGGGGCACGCGCTTCGCGCTCGTCGGCGCGGGCGCGAGCGGGTTCCAGATCGCGCCGACGATCGCCGACGACGTCGAGCAGCTCACCGTGTTCCAGCGGACCGCGCAGTGGATGTTCCCGAACGACCACTACCACGAGCGCGTGCCGGACGGTGAGCGGTGGGCGATGCGTCACCTGCCGTTCTACGGCCGCTGGTTCCGCTTCAACACGTTCTACCCCGGGTCCGGTCTCACGATGGAGCGGTCGCGCATCGACCCGACGTACGACGACAGCGACGGCCTCGCGGTCAACGAGACCAACGCGATCACGCGCGAGCTGTTCGGCGCGTGGATCAAGGAGCAGATCGGGGACGATCCCGACCTCCTCGCTCGCGTCCTGCCCGACTACCCGACGACCGCGAAGCGGATGCTCCAGGACAACGGCTCCTGGCTCGCGTGCCTCAAGAAGCCCAACGTCGAGCTGGTCCGCACCGGCATCGAGCGCGTCGTCGCCGACGGCATCGTCACCGTCGACGGCACCCACTACCCCGCCGACGTCATCTGCTACGCCACCGGCTTCCGGCACAACGACTACCTCTGGCCGATGCGCATCGTCGGCCGCGGCGGCGTCGTGCTGCGCGACCAGTGGGGGATCGAGCCGACGGCGTACCTCGGGATCACGGTGCCCAACTTCCCGAACCTCTTCTGCCTCTACGGCCCGGGAACGAACCTGGCGCACGGCGGCAGCCTCATCTACCAGTCGGAGTGCCAGGTCAACTACGTGATGGAGGCATTGCGGCTGCTCCTGACGTCGGGACACCGGGCGATGGAGCCGCGCGCCGACGTGCACGACGAGTACCGGCGCCGCTACGAGGACGAGATCTCCCAGATGGTGTGGGCGCACTGGTCGGTCAAGCACTCCCACTTCAAGAACCCGGAAGGCCGCATCTACACGTTGTCGCCGTGGCCGATCCCCACGTACTGGTC